>NZ_JAGGML010000001.1:3530610-3834512 GCF_017875275.1 Xanthobacter flavus
CAGCCCATTTCCCCCGCGCGCTTGCGCTCCGCGGATCCGGTGCCATCTTCAGGCTGTGGATTTGGCGGGCATTGCTTGCCGGCTGTGCTATGCTGCAGCGCAAGGACAGGCGGCCCCGATTTTTGCCGGCCGTCACGGGTGACGAGGAATTGGCCTCATGATTGCTGATGATCTGATCGCGGATTTTGAATTTCTCGACAATTGGGAAGACCGCTACCGGCATGTGATCGAGCTTGGCAAGAAGCTGCCGCCGTTCCCCGAGGCCGAGCGCAACGACACCAACAAGGTGCAGGGCTGCGCCAGCCAGGTGTGGCTCATCTCCCATGTGAAGCAGACCCCCGCCGGCCCTCTGCTGGAGTTCGAGGGCGATTCCGACGCGCATATCGTGCGCGGCCTCGTGGCGGTGCTGCTCACCCTGGTCTCCGGGCGCACGCCCAAGGAGATCATGGAGACCGATATTCTGGGCGTGTTCCGCCAGATCGGTCTCGAGGGGCATCTCACGCCGCAGCGCTCCAATGGGCTGCGGTCCATGGTGGAGCGCATCCGGGGACACGCCCGAAACGCGCTCGCCGCCGCCTGATCGCGTGCCTCTCCCGCCGGCCGGCGTCAGAGCCGGCCGAACTCCACGTCGGCGCAGGAATAGCCGAGGCGGGTGAGGCCCTCTTCCAGATAGTCGCCCACCAGCGGCATGCCCATCAGGTAGCGCGCGGCGGAGACGTCGCGGCTGGCGGCCGCTTCGGCGCGCAGGGCATTCCAGGTGGAAATGTCCTCGTCGCCGCGCCCCAGCCAGGCGAGGGTGACGAGATCGATCTGCTGGTCCTCGTTGAGCGCGGCGATGGCGCCAGCGAGTTCCTGGTCCACCGGATCGTCCGGGTGGTCCTCAAGCACCTCCAGCATGCCGTCGTCCGGCCCATCCGAGCCGGGATCTGGATCCGTCACCGCATCCTTCGCATCGCGGGCGCGAGCTTTGACGATGATGTAGCAGACGGTCTCGGGCGAGATGCTGAGTGTGACGAGATTGTCGTCGGGGATCGGGTCGGGCGCCATGGGCGGTCCTCCTCGGGCGTGGGTATCCCAGAGGAAATCGCCGGCCGCCCAACCGGTTCCGTTTCGCGCCCTCAGGCGTCCGCGCGCACGCTGATGGTTGCGGCCGCGAGGCGTTGGTAGAGCCGGCGCTGCCCGGCGAGGGGCCACCAGTCGTAGAGGAAGATTTCCATGGGTCGCCACAGCGCCACCCAGCCGAGGATCAGCAGGCCCTCGGCGGCGAGGCTGGCGAGGTTTTCCAGCCGCGGCTCGGCGATGAGGCCGGCGATGCCAAGGCACAGCGCCAATACCAGGATGCCGATGGCGAGCGAGACGCGGCCAACCCGGAACAGCTCCGACAACTCCGCCGAGAGCGCCCGCGCCCTCAGTGTGAAATAGCCGCGGATGGCATCGGGAAGGCCCGCCGCCTCGCTGGTCAGCGCCTCATCGGGCGTCAGATGGACCACGATGGAGATCGGCGCGCCGCGTGGCAACTCGCGCGCCCACTCCACGATGAAGGCTTCCGCCTCCGCGTCGAGGTCACGTTCCCGGAAGGGGAACGGGTCCAGCATATTGAAGAGCTGCGGGACCCGCTCGACGCGAATCTCGATTGTGGAGTCTGCGGGATCAAGCCCGGTGACTGGGGTCACGGTAAAGAGGTCGCGCCTCAGCGATGGGTGCGGCGAGCGCGCACGCGTACCGGAACCAGCTGCCTCTGCTTGGCGGCGAGCTGCGCGAGCGCAACCGCTGCAAGGCCAGCGAGAACAACTGCGGAACCGGCAACGAGGGACAACATCTGATCCTCCACCACCACGCCGAACATCCCGATTGCCACAAATTTCCGAGAGGAAGGGAGCAACCGATGCGCCGGCGAATAATGCAATCTTAACCGGGTTCGCGCGGTTCGCCACCCGTCCTGATCAAGAAATGTTCCGTTTTGGCGCGATCGGAAGACCTATCACGCCGAATTGCGAGCCTCAGAGCGGCGAAAGATAAGGCAGCGGGCCGGGACAGAATTCCCGCCGCACCCGGTCGAGCCGCTCCACCGCCCGGCCGAAAGACCCGCGCAGGTGATTGCGTAGCGCATCCGCGGCGCCCTCTATATCCGCCGCCGCGAGGCGCTCGGCCACGTCGAGATGCTCGGCGATGAAGGGCTCGCGGCCGTGCGGCTCCGGCGCGCGCGCATAAAGGAAGGTGAGAGCCACCAGCAGCGTCTGGCAGGTGGCCAGCGCCTCCATCAGCGTGGCATTGCCGCAGCGGCCGAGCAGGCCGACGTGCAGCTCGTTTTCCAATATGCCAAGGCGGGCGCCGTCCACCGTATCGGGGTGGGCGGCGGCATCGCGCAGATTGGCCCTCAGCGTCGCCACCTGCCCGGGGGCGAGGTGCGGAAAGGCGAGGCGCAATGCCCCAGGCTCCAGGATGGCGCGCATCTCGAACAGCTCCGCCACATAGGCGGGCGTCAGTGCCGGCGCATACCAGTGAAGCCGGGTGTCCTTGCGCACGACACCGCGTTCGTTGAGACGCGAGAGCACCTCGCGGGCGACCGTGCGGCTGACGCCGTAATAGGCGGCGAGGTGGTTCTCCACCACGCGGAAGGCACCGAGCGCGGTGCGCGAGACCACCTCCTGCTCCACGTCCGCATAGATGCGCTGCCAGGTTGATTCGGGCGCGAGCTGGATCGTCGCTCCGTCGCTTATGGTCTTCGCCGACACGACGGGCGGGGGACCCGCCAGGGGCAGCACCTCAAAGCCGTGGCCGTCACTGCGGCTGACGAGCCCCACCCGCTCGAGCCGCGCCAACGCCTGCCGGGCCGGTGCGCGGGAGATGCCGAAGCGCTCGGCGACGCGGGATTCCAGCAGCCGCTCCCCGGGCGCGAGCGCCCCCGAGGCGATCTGCGAGGCGAGAATGTCGAAGGCGCGTTCGTGCAGGCGCGGGGCGATGCCGGCCACCGGGCGCGGCCGCCGACCGGCTGGGGATAGCTGTTCCCCGGCCGCGCTGGCGGCTTTGATTGTCCCGTCCCGTCCGCTCACGCGCCTCGTCCGTCTGTCAGCCACACGGCCAGCCCTTCCGGCAACGTGCCCCATGTGCGGACAAATGCCAAGTTAACCAGTGGGTTACATCTGGCCTGCCAGCGGCACAGATGCCTGATCGAACGGGGTACGACAGGATGTTTGCACCGATATCGTCCGGTGCATACAAAGGACGTAGCGAAACGACCGATTGTCCCGCCTGAACGTCGTCCCGAGGATCCACCCATGTCCGCCCCGGTTTCCGCCTCTGCTTCCTGCCGCGCCTCCTCCCTTGAGCGCCATCGCGAGGACGCGCTTTTCGCCTTCTGCACCGCAGCCCTCGGGGCAGCGGGGGCGGATGCGGCGAGCGCGGAGGCGGCGGCCCGGGCCATGCTGCACGGCTCGCGCTTCGGTGTGGATAGCCACGGCGTGCGGTTGCTGGATCATTATGTGACGGTGATCGCGGGCGGGCGGGTGAACGGCCGGCCCGCGCTCGACTTCCGTGCAGGCGCGGCGGCGGTGGCGACGCTCGATGCCGGCCACGGTCATGGGGCGCGAGCGGCCTACGCGGCCATGGACCGGGCCATGGAGAATGCCGCGCTCTACGGCATCGGCGCGGTGGCCATCCGCAACTCCTCACACTTCGGCGCGGCGGGCGCCTATGCGCTGGCGGCGGCGGAGAAGGGCTTCATCGGCCTTGCCTTCTGCAATTCGGACAGCCTCGTGCGCCTGCATGGCGGGGCGGAGCGCTTCCACGGGACCAACCCCATCGCCATGGGCGTGCCGGTGAAAGGCGAGGCGCCGTGGTTCCTCGACATGGCGACCAGCGCGGTGCCTTACAACCGCGTGCTGCTCTACCGCAGCCTCGAGCAGTCCCTGCCGCCGGAGGTCGCCTCCGATGGCGATGGCTTCGACACCACGGATCCCCACAGGGCGGAGATGCTGGCCCCGCTGGGCGCGGCCTTCGGCTTCAAGGGGGCGGCGCTCGCCGGCATGGTGGAGATATTCAGCGCCGTCCTGGCGGGCGCGCGGCTGTCGTTCGATCTCGCGCCCATGGGCGGATCGGATGTCGCCACCCCGCGCAATGTCGGCGCCTTCGTGATGGCGATAAAGCCGGACGCCTTCCTGCCCGAGGAGGAATTCGACGCCGCCATGCGGCGCTATCGTCAGACATTGCGCAATTCACGCCCCGCGCCGGGGGATATGGTGATGGCCCCGGGGGACCGGGAATGGAAGGTGGCGGACGAGCGCCGCCGCGACGGCATTCCCATCGATCCTGCCACCGCCGAGGCCTTCGACCGCATCGCCGCGCGTTTCGGTCTCGTCCGGCCCAAAGCCGTTTAGCCTCAGGCCTTTCAGCCGAAGACGACCGCCGCGACGATGATGCTGTAGGCGGTGAGGAAGAGCAGGCTGTCCCGCAGGACCTGTCCGCGAACCGCTGTCATGATGACCTCGTGAATTTCACTTTCAACTATTTCTCCGAATTTAATATCTAATGTAAATACACGTCAAAAACATAATTTCTATGTGATTTATGGGCGTGCAAAGTCGGTTCTCGACGAGGGGTCGGTGTGTCAGGGAACCGGCGCGGCCCTGTCAGGCCATCCGGACCGCTTCCAGGGCGGCACGCATATCGTCGGGCAGGGGCGCAGCGCGGCGTTCGGTGAGATCGAAGAGCACGACCACGGTCTCGGCCGTCGCCATGCATTGGCCATCCTGAAAGATGGCCTGCCGCATGCCGACGGAGGAGCGGCCGAGGGATGTGACGCCCGTGCCGATCTCCGCCTCTCCCGGCCAGTGCATCTCCGCCCGGTAGTCCAGCACGAGGCGGACCAGCGCGAAGCCCATGCCCTGAGGGGCGAGCCGGCGCGGCGTCAGCAGAAGGTGGGTGCGCCCTGTCTCCAGAAAGGTGGAGAACACCGCATTATTGACGTGGCCGAGCATGTCGGTGTCGCCATAGCGGATGGTATCGCGCGCCTTCACCGGGAAGTCGGCGAGGACAGGGAGTGGCGCCTTCTCGGCCATCAGCCGGCCTTTCCGAGCGCGCGCCAGCCGATGTCGGACCGGAAAAAGCCGTCCGGCCAGTCGATGCGGGCGATGGCGGCATAGGCGCGTTCGCGGGCCTCGGCCAGCGTGGCACCCGTGGCGGTCACGTTCAGCACCCGCCCGCCGTTGGAGACGAGATGTCCGCCCTTCATCCGCGTGCCGGCCTGGAACACGGTGACGCCCTCCAGCGCAGACGCCTCCCCGATGCCGCCGATGGGCGAGCCGATCTGGTGCGGCCCTGGATAGCCGCGCGAGGCATAAACCACCGTCATGGCCGAGACCGGCGCCCAGGCCGGCGTCACCTCGGCGAGGCGGCCGGCGGCGGTGGCGTGCAGCACCTCGGCCAGATCGCCGGCGAAGCGCGGCATCAGCACCTGGCATTCGGGATCGCCGAAGCGGCAATTGTATTCGACCAGCTTGGGGCCGGCGGCGGTGAGCATGAGCCCGGCATAGAGCACGCCGCGATAGGGTGTGCCCGCCTTCGCCATGGCGCGGGCGGTGGGGACGAGGATCTCCTCCAGCGCGCGGCGCTCAAGCTCTTCCGTCAGCACCGGGGCCGGAGAATAGGCACCCATGCCGCCGGTGTTGGGGCCGAGGTCGCCGTCATAGGCGCGCTTGTGGTCCTGGGCGCTGCCGAAGGCGACGACGGTCTCGCCGTCAACGAGGGCGAACAGGCTCGCCTCCTCGCCCTCCATGAATTCCTCGATGAGCACTTCGGTGCCGCCGCCGGCGAAAACCTGCTCCACCGCATCCACCGCTTCCTCGACCGTGAGGGCGACGACGACGCCCTTGCCGGCCATCAGCCCGTCCGCCTTCACCACGATGGGCGCGCCCTGCGAGCGGATGTAGGCGGCGGCCTCGGCGGTGGAGGTGAAGCGGCCGAAGCCGGCGGTGGGAATGCCGTTGGCCTTGCACAATTCCTTGGTGAAGAGCTTCGAGCCCTCCAGCCGCGCGGCCGCCGCCGTGGGACCGAACGCGAGGATGCCGGCAGCGGCGAGGCGATCCACCAGGCCGGCCACCAGCGGCGCCTCGGGGCCGACCACCACCAGGTCGATGGTGTGCTCCTGGCACCATTTCACGATGGTGTCGTGGGCGGAGAGCGGGATGCCTTCCACCACGTCCGCGTACTCGGCGATGCCCGGATTGCCGGGCAATGCGTAAAACTGGCCAATGGTGGGGCTCTGCGCCAGCTTCCAGGCGAGGGCGTGCTCACGCCCTCCCGATCCGAGCAGCAGGATGTTCATGCGGCCTCCCCCGAATTTCCAGCGGTCTTGGTTTCCGGCGATCTTGGTTTTCTGCTCTCCTCGCCTATCGGCTCAAGGCCGCGCAAACAAGGGGCCGGGCTCTGCGCTCGCCGCATGGGGCACCTTCCCGTTATGCTGGCTGACCACCCATCCGGGTTCCGATTCGCATGACCGATGATGCCGAAGTCAGGGCCAACGCGCCCGAATGGAGCGTTTCCGAGCTGTCCGCTGCCCTGCGCCGGACGGTGGAGGACGCCTACGGCCACGTTCGGGTGCGGGGCGAAATTTCCGGCTATCGCGGCCCTCATTCCTCCGGCCACGCCTATTTTTCGCTGAAGGATGCCGGCGCGCGGCTGGACGCGGTGATCTGGAAGGGCACCTTCCAGCGCCTGCGCCTCAAGCCCGAGGAGGGGCTGGAGGTGGTGGCGACCGGCAAGCTCACCACCTATCCGGGAAAGTCCGGCTACCAGATCGTCATCGAGTCGCTCGAGTTCGCTGGCGCCGGCGCCATCATGGCCATGCTGGACGAGCGCAAGCGCCGCCTCGCCGCCGAGGGCCTGTTCGATCCCGCCCGCAAGCAGGAACTGCCGTTCCTGCCGAAGGTGATCGGCGTCGTCACCTCGCCCACGGGGGCGGTGATCCGCGACATCCTCCACCGCCTAAACGACCGATTCCCCCGCCGGGTGCTGGTGTGGCCGGTGCGGGTGCAGGGCGAGACCTCGGCGGCCGAGGTGGCTGCCGCCATCCGCGGCTTCAATGACCTGCCCGAGGGCGGCCCCATCCCCCGGCCGGACGTGATCGTGGTGGCGCGCGGCGGCGGCGCGCTGGAGGATCTGCTCGGCTTTTCCGACGAGGCGGTGGTGCGCGCGGCGGCGGAGAGCATGATCCCCCTCGTCTCGGCCGTGGGCCACGAGACCGACGTGACCCTCATCGATTTCGCCGCCGACGTGCGCGCGCCCACGCCGACCGCTGCGGCGGAGATGGTGGTGCCGGTGCGCACCGATCTCATATTGACGGTGGAAGACCTCGGCGCGCGCCTATTCGCCGCGCCGCTGCGCCTTCTGGACCGCCGCCGTGCTGATTTGCGCAGCCTCTCGCGTCTTCTGCCCGCCGCCGAAACCCTGCTGGCCCAGCCGCGCCAGAGGCTCGACCTCGCCGCCGAGCGGCTGCCGCGCGCGCTCAAGGCCAACGCCTCCGCCCATCGCCTGCAACTGGCGGCGGCCAAGGCGCGCCTCTCGCCGGAGGCGCTGCGCACGCGAGTGGCGCGGGCAGGAGAGCGTCTCGACGTGCTGGACGGGCGCATGCGCCGGGCGCTCGATGTGCAGAAGGAGCGCCGCACGGCGCGCCTCGCCTCGCTCTCTCAGCTTCTAAAGGTGCTTTCTTACAAGGAGGTGCTGGGTCGCGGCTTCGCGCTGGTGCGCGATGGCGGCGGCCATGCCGTGCGGCGGGCGGCGGATATCGCGGAGGGTTCGACGCTGAGCCTCGAATTCGCCGATGGCCGCGTCGCAGTGCGGGCCGGGGAGGGGCCTCCGGCACCGTTGCCTCCTGCGGCGCCGCGCACCCCGGCCCGCAAGCCAAAGAAGGTTGAGGGGCCGACGCTGTTCGACCCCTGATGGCGCGCCCCTTTCGCGTTGCGGCGCAAAGGGCTATCCTCACCGTAAACCAGTTTTCGGGACGCTCCCCAGGTGATGAACAGATTCGAACGCTTCCCCGAGCCCCATGGCGAGGCGGAAGTGCGCTACCTCGATGGTGAATTCCGCATCCTGCGGCCCGGCAGCTTCGTGCGCTGCGCCGTGACCGGGCAGACCATCCCGCTCGACGAACTGCGCTACTGGAGCGTCGATCTGCAGGAAGCCTATGCCAGCCCCGAGGCCGTGCTCACCCGCGTGCGGGAGTTGCCGCCGCAGGGGTAAGGGGCGGCGTCAGTTGCCAACGACCGTCATCGCCCGGCTTGTCCGGGCGATCCACGGGTGGGTCGGGTGGGCGTTACGGACATCGCGCCGATGGATGGGTGGATCGCCCGGACAAGCCGGGCGATGACACACCATGATGAGCGGGCTTAGGCCGGAGCCGTCCCGCCTCATTCTTGCGGCTGAAGCGTCTCCAGGAAGCCGATGGGCTGGCCGCTGGACGGTCCCGTCAGCTCGCCTTCCCACATCACCTTGCGGCCGCGCACGAAGGTGCCGACGGGCCAGCCGGTGACCTCCTTGCCGTCATAAGGCGTCCACTGCGCGCGCGACGCGATCCAGCCATTGGTGATGGTGGCGCGGCGCTTCAGGTCCACCACCGTGAAGTCGGCGTCGTAGCCCACCACGATCCGCCCCTTGCGGGCGATGCCGAAGAGGCGCGCCGGGCCGGCGCTGGTGAGGTCGATGAAGCGCTCCAGCGTCAGGCGGCCGGCAGCCACGTGATCGAGCATTAGCGGCACCAGCGTCTGCACGCCGGTCATGCCGGAGGGGCTTTCGGGATAGGGCTTGTTCTTTTCCTCCAGCGTATGCGGCGCATGGTCGGAGCCGAGCACGTCGACGACGCCGTTGCTGATCGCCGCCCACAGCCCGTCGCGGTGGCGCTCGCCGCGCACCGGCGGGTTCATCTGGGCCAGCGTGCCGAGCCGCTCGTAGCACTCAGGCGCGGCCATGGTGAGGTGATGGGGCGTCACCTCCACTGAGGCCACGTCGCGCGCATCGGCGAGGAAATCCATCTCCTCGGCCGAGGTCACGTGCAGCACATGCACCCGCGCGCCGGTCTCGCGGGCAAGGTTCACCAGCCGCCGGGTGGCAGTGAGGGCCGCGATCTCGTCGCGCCACACAGGATGGGAAGAGGCATCGCCGGGCACACGCAGGCCCTTGCGCTCCTGCAGGCGCGGCTCATCCTCGCAATGGAAGGCGGCGCGGCGGCGGATGACCTTCAGGATGTTGCGCACGCCATCGTCGTCCGGCACCAGCAGCGAGCCGGTGGACGAGCCGATGAACACTTTGACACCGGCGGCGCCGGGCAGGCGCTCCAGCTCCGGCAGGTCCTTCACATTGTCATGGGTGCCGCCCACGTAGAAGGCGAAGTCGCAATGCATGCGGTTGGTCCCGCGCGCGATCTTGTCTTCCAGCGCGGCGGGATTGGTGGTCTGCGGAATGGTGTTCGGCATCTCGAACACGCCGGTCACGCCGCCCATGACGGCAGCGCGGGAGCCGGTCTCCAGGTCTTCCTTCTGCTCCAGCCCCGGCTCGCGGAAATGCACCTGCGTGTCGATGACGCCGGGCAGGATGTGGAGGCCGGTGGCGTCCACCACCTCGCCCGCGCTCGCGGCGGAGAGGTCGCCGATGGCGCGGATGCGCCCGCCCGTGACGCCGATGTCCGCAACGGCAATGCCGGCGGGGGTCGCGACCGCGCCGCCCTTGAGCAGCAGATCGAAAGTCACGGGCATGGGACAGGCTCGCTCTTGAAGGGGACAGGCTCGCGGCCTTAAATCTGTTTTTTATTTTGCTGACAAGGACGGCCCCCATGCCGCTCATTCATTTGACCGATCGTACCCTCATTCGTGCCGATGGCCCCGATGCGGTGAAGCTGCTGCACTCCGTCATCACCTGCAACGTGAAGACCATGGCGCCGGGAGACGCCCGCTATGGCGGCCTGCTGACTCCGCAGGGCAAGATCATCTCCGACTTCCTGTTCTATGGCCTCGCGGAGGAGAGCTTCCTGTTCGACGCTCCCGTTGACCGGGCGGAGGATCTCCTCAAGCGGCTGATCTTCCATCGTCTTCGTGCCAAGGTGACGTTCGCGGTGGCGGCCGACCTCGCGGTTGCCGCCGTGTTCGGCGATCACGGCGCCCTGCCGGACGGCCGGCTCTTCACCGATCCGCGCTATCCTGGCCTCGGCCAGCGGCTGGTGCTGGACAAGGCTGCGGCGGACGGGCTTTCGAGCGACCTTGCCGCCTATGAGGCGCACCGCATCGCCCTCGGCATCCCCAAGGGCGGCGCCGATTTCACCTATGGCGACACCTTCCCCCACGAGGCCGACATGGACCAGCTCGGCGGCGTGGATTTCAGGAAGGGCTGCTATGTGGGGCAGGAGGTGGTGAGCCGCATGGAGCACCGCTCCACCCCGCGCAACCGGCTGGTGGAGGTGATCTTCCCGACCCCGCTGGCGGTGGGGCAGGAGATCGTGGCCGGCGACAAGAGCGTGGGCCAGCTCACCTCCGTTACCGAGGGGCGGGGCATCGCCACCGTTCGCCTCGACCGCGCCACCGATGCCCGCGCCGAGGGCGTGCCGCTGAAGGCGGGCGCGGTGGAGGTGGAACTGCGCAAGCCCGAATGGGCGACCTTCCCGCTGGACTGGGAAAAGAAGGTCAGCGCGCTGGACGCCAAGTTCAAATCATAAGGAGCCCGAAAGAATGGACGAGGTCGCACCGAAGCCCGTGCGCGAGCCCCTGATCGCGCACGGGGACGGCCACGCCCGCTGCTTCTGGTGCGGCACCGATCCCTTCTACATGGCCTATCACGACACCGAATGGGGCGTGCCCGAGCGCGACAGCCGCGCCCTGTTCGAGAAACTGCTGCTGGACGGCTTTCAGGCCGGCCTCTCGTGGATCACCATCCTCAGGAAGCGCGAGAATTTCCGCCGCGCCTTCGACGGCTTCGAGCCTGAGGTGATGGCGCGCTACGACGCCGCCAAGGTGGAGGCGCTGATGCAGGATGCCGGCATCGTGCGCAACCGGGCCAAGGTGGAGGGCGCGGTCCTCTCCGCCCGCGCCTATCTGGAGCTTCGGGACAAAGGCATCGCCTTCACCGATTTCATGTGGGACGCGGTGGACGGCGAGACGAAGGTGAACCGCCCCCGCCGCATCGCCGACATTCCGGCCGAGACCGCCGAATCAAAAGCGCTCTCCAAGCGGCTCAAGGCGGCGGGCTTCAAGTTCGTCGGCCCGACCATCGTCTATGCCGCCATGCAGGCGTGCGGCCTCGTGGACGATCATCTGGAAGGCTGCCACTGCGCGAAGGGGTGAGGCGAAGGGCGTGCTGCGCCGGAACCGGGGACAGGCGCGCACATTCTGCCCCACGCCCCTTTCATCGGCCGGCGGCGCCGCCTATATTCATCGGGCCGGCGCAAGTCGGCTATGGCGATAAATCGGTGTTGGAATAAGCCTTTCGGACCCGGGGGCGGTACCCGGCGCCTCCACCAAAGCCCGTTTTCCCTGCGTGGGAGGCGGGCTCCGGCGGGGGCGAAATAGGATCGACGAGGGTGTAAAGAGCATTCTTTCGCTCGGCATTGTACCGCCGTTATCGGGCTAAACCTATAGTTGCGAATGACAACTATGCTCCGGTTGCTCAGGCCGCGTGAGCGGTTTGACGATCGAAATCAAAGTCCTACCGGGTAGCACTGGATAGGCGGGGTTCGGAGGCACCTGGCAACAGAAGCCTCCACTTCCCTCCCGACCGGCCGAAGGAGGGAAGCGTGCTCCCTCGCTCGTCCTTTCGGCCGTGGCGCCACCGGTTTTGCGGTGCCGCCCGGAAGGTCTCCGGAGCCTGGTTCGTCATCAGGCCGGAGGGGACTTGAGCGGGCACATGACGGTCGATCACATCCGCTACGATCTTCTCGCGCAGGAGGCCCTGCGCTCCGTGGTGCGCCGCGTGCTCACCGACGTGGCCAAGACCGGCCTGCCGGGAGACCACCATTTCTTCATCTCCTTCGACACCCGTGCCCCCGGCGTGCGGTTGTCCCAGCGGATGCTCGAGAAGTATCCTGAGGAGATGACCATCGTTCTCCAGCACCAGTTCTGGGATCTGATCGTCACCGAGACCTCGTTCGAGGTCGGCCTCTCCTTCGGCGGCATTCCCGAGCGGTTGCTGGTGCCCTTCACCGCCCTCAAGGGCTTCTTCGACCCCGCGGTGAAGTTCGGCCTCCAGTTCGAGACACTCACCGCCGATGCGGATGGGGAGGAGACGGACGACGCCCCGATGGAGACGCCCGTCTCGGCAAACGGCCCTGCCTCCAACGCGCCGTCCCCGCTCAAGCCTGCGCCCGGCGCCGCCTCCGAGCCGGCCCTGTCCAGCGCGACCGCCGCCGCCGAGGGTGAGGACAAGCCCGCCGCCGGCGCGCAGGTGGTGCAGCTCGACGTTTTCCGCAACAAGAAGTAGCCGGCCGGACCCCGCCAGTGTCCTCACAGACCGACGTGGTGGTGATCGGGGCCGGTGCCGCCGGCCTTGCCGCCGGGGCGCGGCTGAGGGCGGCGGGCATTCCCTTCGAGATCATCGAGGCCGCGCCGGTCGCGGGTGGCCGGGCTGCCACCGACACAACCACCCTCGGCGTGCCCTTCGATCTCGGCTGCCACTGGCTGCACGACGCGCGGGACAATCCCTTCACCGCCCTCGCGGAGACGCATGGCTTCCGCGTCGGACGCGGTGCCCCGGTGCGGCGGCGGCTTTTCCTCGGTGATCGCTTTTCCACGGACGCCGAGAAGGATGCTGCCGATGCGGAGGTGGATGCCGTTTTCGACGCCATCTATGCCGCCGGCCAGGCAGGCCGGGACATTTCCGCCGCCGAAGTCATGCGCGCGCAGGGATCGGGCCGCTACGGCGTCCTCGCGCGGCACTGGCTGGAACTGATGTCGGCCGCCGGGCCTGCGGACATCTCGGCCGTGGACTTCGCGCTCTATCGCGACACCGACGACAATTGGCCGGTGCTCGACGGCTATGGCGCGCTGGTGCTGGCGGTGGCCGGCGACCTGAAGGTGACGCTTGGCTGTCCCGTCCGCCGCATCGATCGCAGGGGCCGGCGCCTCGCCATCGAGACGGATCGGGGCACCATCGCCTGCCGGGCGGTGGTGGTCACGGTGTCCACGGCGGTTATCGCCGCCGGCCGGCTCGCTTTCGATCCCGCCTTGCCGCCTGATCTCGCGGAGGCGTTCGCCGCTTTGCCGCTGGGCTTTGCCGAAAAAGTGGCGCTGCTGTTCGAGCGGGATATTTTCGGCGTGCCGGAGCGTAGCGGTTTTGATGCGGTGGACCTCGCCCGACCCGAGCGGGCAGGCGCCTCGGTCATGCTGCGGCCAGGCGGCGCGTCCGCGGCGCTCGTGCATGTGGCGGGGCCGGAGGCGCAGGCGATGGCAGGCGAGGGGCCGGATGCGCTGGCCGACTTCGCCCTCGGCATCCTGGCCGCCACCTTCGGCGCGGACGTGCGGCGCCATGTGGTGCGGCACCTGACCACCGATTGGTCAGGAATGCCCTTCATCGGCGGCGCCTATTCCTGCGCGCTGCCGGGCCGGGCCCATCTGCGCGCGAAGCTTCACGAGACGTTTGACCCCCGCATCGTCTTCGCGGGGGAGGCGCTCGGCGGCCCGGCTTTCTCCACCTGCCACGGCGCGCACATCTCCGGGATCGCGGCGGCCGAGACCGCCCTCGCACAATTGGAGCATGCCGCATGAGCGCGACCCGCCATCCCCTCGCGCTCGTGGTTGCGGTGTCGCGGAACGGCGTCATCGGCGTCGGCGGCGGGCTGCCGTGGCGTCTGCCGTCGGACCTGAAGCGCTTCCGCGCCATTACCTGGGGCAAGCCGCTGCTGATGGGGCGGCGCACCTTCGAGTCCATCGGCAAGCCGCTGCCGGGGCGCACCTCGGTTGTGGTCAGCGCTGATCCGACCTTCACGCCGCCGGAGGGCGTGCTGAAAGGTGCTTCGCTCGGGGAAGGGCTCGCGCTGGCGGACGATGCTGCGGACGCCATGGGCGCGGACGCCATCATGGTGATCGGCGGTGAACGGCTGTTTCGCGAGACGCTCCCCATCGCCCGCTGGCTGCACCTCACGGAGGTGGATGCCGCACCGGAAGGCGACGTGCTTTTTCCCGCCTTCGACCGCAGCCAATGGCGCGAGACCGGACGCGAGGGGCCGATTCGGGGCGAGAAGGACGAAGCCGCCTTTACCTATGTGACGCTCGAACGGGCCTGAGCGGCCCGCTCGTCACCGCGCGCCCACGAGACCCGGCGGACGCGGCAGGTCGCCGAAGCCCGAGGTGGGCGGCAACTGGCCATCGGTGGGTGCCGGCACGCTGAAGCGCGGCGGGGGCGGCGGCTCCGCCCGGTCGGTGCGGCGCGGCGCCGGGGGCTGCGCGGCGGATTGAGGCGTCTGGCGCACCACGGGCTGGCGCCGGGGCTCGGACGAGGGCTCGGGCGTCGCACGGCTTTCCTGCTGGCGCTCAGGCTCGGTGCGGGCCGGCGCCGCCTGATGGGTCTGGCGGGATTGCGCGTCGCCCGGGGTGGCGGTGCCGGCGGTACCGGAGGCGGTGGGCACGCCGAAGCCGGCCGGCACGTCGCGCCGCTCGATCTCCTGATTGCGATCCACCGCGCGCGGCACCGGCACGGGTGCGGGCTGCGGGGCTGGTGCGGGCGTCGCCACCGGAGCTGTGGGCGCAGCCGCCACGGGTGCGGGAACGGGCGCAGGCGCCGGGGCCGGCGCGGGTGCCGGTGCAGGCGCGGTCACGGCCGGACGGGGGGCGGGCACGGCAGCGGGAGCGGCGGGCGGGTTCGCCGGCTGTACCGCAGCGGGTGCCGGAGCCGGAACGACCGGCGCAGGCGAGACCGACACCGGCGCGACGGGCGCGGGGGACGCAGGCGCCGTCGCCGGCTCGGGGGCAGGCGCGCCGCCGCGCTGGCGCTCTTCCAGGCGACGGGTTTCGCGCTCGATGGCGCGCATGGCGATGACGCTGGTGGCGGCCGCCGCGCTCACCCGCCGCTCCGGGCCGGCCACGGGCCCGCGCCAGGAAATGGCGCCGCCGGGCACACCGCCGGCGCCTTCGGCGCCTTCAAGGTCGATGCCCGCGTCAAGGACGAGGCGGGACAGATCGAGGCTTCCGGAGAGGCCCACGCGCACATTGTCCGCCGTGGTACGGGCGGGGGAGAGGCGGGCGACGCCATTCACCACACCCAGCGTCGATTCCACGAAGGCGAGCTTGAGCGGCCCCTTGGCGAGCGCCCGGTCCAGCATCTGCGCGGTGCGGCGCTCGTCGGGCGGCGGTGAGAGGGGCGCGGCCTCGGCCAGCACCGCATCGAGGGCGGCGGGGCTAGCGGTCTCGATCACGAGATCGCGCACGCCCAGCGTGCCCTGCCCGGAGAGGCTCTGCACGATGGCCTGCACGCTGCGGCCCGAGCCGCCGAGATCCAGCAGCAGGTTCACGCGGCCCTTCGGCGGGGTGCGGGCGCCGGAGGGGCCGATCAGGGCGCCGGCATCAACCTGTTCCAGCACGAGGCGGCCGTCCGCCTGGATGAGATCGTTCTGCCGCTTCAGGCGGAGCGAGGCGGCCACGCGCCCGCCGCCGAGGCTGCCGGAGAGGTCCCGCAGGTCGAAATCCGTACCGTCGCTGACCAGCACGAGCCGGCCCTTGTCCAGCGCATAGGGGCCGAGGGCGGCGATGCGGCCGGCGGAAAGTTCGAGATTGAGGCCGATGCCGCCCGCCGCCGGGGCGGCGAGACGGGCGTTGCTCCACAGGCCGGCCGGGCCGTTCTCCGCCCCGGCGCGGGCGGCGAACATGCCGAGGATGCGCGGCACAGAGAGAGAGTCGAACGCGAGCTTGCCCGAGAGGCGCGGCACCGCGCCGGGCTCGAACTCGACGCTGCCGGAGACCGGCGCAGCCGCCAGCGAGCCGGTCAATTCGCCGAGGCGCCATGCGCCAGCGCGGCGGGAGAGGGTGAAGGCGAGGGCGGTGGGCACCGGCCCTTCCACGGCGGCGGAGGCCTGCGGCAGCAGACGACCGAGGTCGGCGCCGTCCACGCGCATGGAGAGGTTCGGCACGATGCTGCCGCCGGCGAGGCGGGCGGTGCCCTGCGCCTGCGCCGTGAGGTCGGCGAGGGTGATGCGGCCACGCACCTGCGCCTCGTCCTGCGTCAGCGGCTCGACGGAGAGTTCCACATGGGCCGGGCCGAGCCTTTGGCCGAGCCCGTCCACGCCGAGAACCGCGAGCGCGCGACCGCCGTCCGTCGCGTCCGCCTTCAGGGCGATGCGCAAGGGCACGCCGGCCGTGGTGCGGGCGAAGGACGCGTCGCCCGAGATCTGTCCGAGCGTGCCGGCGATGGTGACGTTGCGCCCCCCGGCCTCGGCCCAGACAACGGTGCTGGTGAGCTTCACCGGCGAGGCGATGGGCAGGAGGTTGCCGATGACCTGCGCCGTCTCCTCGCCGGCCAGAAGCCGCGCCACGGGCACCAGCCCGTCAGCCTTGGCGCCGGAAGCGGCGATGTTGAACTCGCCGCGGGGCGTGGTGGAGAAATTCTCCATGCGCCCCGCCCCCTCGATGCGCAGGCCGGCGAAATCGTCCATCACGATGCGGGCGAGGCGCCAGTTGCCGCCGGTGGCGGAGCCTTCCATGTTCAGCCCGCGCAGCGGCAGGCCGGAGAGGGTCAGGTTGCGCCCGTCGAGCACCACCTGCCCATCGGCGCCCCCGCCCACGGCCGCCGAGGCGGTTTGCACGGCGGCGATCAGCGGGTCGAGGTCGAAGCCGTCCAGCGAGAGGCGCAGGTCGAGCTTGGGCGGCGCGTTGTCCGGCAGCGCGGCCGAAGCCGAGCCGCGCACGCGGCTGGCGGCGAAGGTCGCGTCCAGCATGTCCACCGCGATGCGCGACGGCCCGGCGGTGACGCGGCCGGAAATCCGCACCGGCCCCTTCGCTGCGGCCACATAGTCGCGCGGCGCAGTGGGCGCGGCCCAGCGCAGGAAGACGGCCGGGTCGTCGGCGGAGAAGGAGACATTGCCGTCGAAGCCGCCGCCCCCATTGGCGCGGGTCGGCATGCCGGAGAGGCGGAGTGCGGCCTTGCCGGGCAATTGCGCTTCGGCGCTGTCCACGCGCCAGCCGGCGGCCGAGCCGGAGATATCGGCGCGCACATCACGCACCATGGTGCCGCCGAGCACGAGCTGCTCCACCGAGAGGCCGATGCGCGAGGCGATGTCTGGCGCCGGCAGCGCAGCGACGCCGCCAAGGAAGCGCGCGAGCGAGGCGGCCGGGCTACCGCCGCCGGCATCCGCATCCTTCGTGCCGGTGGCGGCGCGCACCGCGTCGATGTCGAGGCTGCGGGCATTCAGCACCGCGTCGAGGCCGATGGCGCGGCCGAGGGCGAGGCGCGCGGAGCCGGTGATCTGCGCCGGGGTGGCCGAACCGCCCAGCGCGAGGTCGAGGCTTTCCGCCAGCACCGCCTCGGGGCTGGCCTTGAGCGTGCCGGAGAGCTGCCAGGCCTCCGCGCCGTCGCTGGCGTGGCGGGAGAGGGTGGCGCGGCCATCGAAGCGCGGCTTGGCGCCCGCGACGTTCAGGCTGCCGTCAAGGTCGAGGGCATAGGGACGGGTGCGCCCGTCCAGCACTATGCGCAGCTTGCCGGTGCCGTCCTCGCCGATCTTGCCGAGGGTGGAGCGCACTGCGAACCGAGCCTCCCCGGCCTGCACCTCGCCATCCAGGCGGAAGGGGCCGACGAGGGAGCGCGCCTCGCCCTTGAGGTCGAGGTCGTCGATGCTGACTCGGTGATCGGAGGCGCGGTCCAGCAGGTCGAGGCTGCCGTCCTCCACCTCCAGCCGGGCGATGGAGAGTTCCGCCGCCCGTCCGGCTCCGGTGGGCATGGCGACACGGCCGGCGCTGTCCAGCACCACGCGGATCTGCGGCTTGCGCAGGGTGACGCCGGTGGCCTGGATGTCGCCGCGCATCAGGGCGCCGAGGGAAAGCTCTGCCGTGAGCTCCTTTACCGTGCCGCCGGTGGACACCACGTCGCCGAGGGTCACATCGCGCAGCACGATACGGGGCGCGGGCAGGATCTCTGCCTCGATGGGTCCGCGGATGACCACGGGCAGGCCCAGTGTGCGGCCCATCTCGGTCTCGAACGTGCCGCGCCACTGGTTCCAGTCCACCACGAACGGCGCGGCGAAGGCCGCGCTGATCGCGAGGACTATCGCCGAGGCGAGGCTGATGAGAATGCCCTGCACACGCGTCTCCCGATGAGGCCCCCATCATAAAGGGCCGCTTAACCCTATGCGCAGGGATTGCGATCAGATCGCGACGATTTTTCCCGGATTCATGATGTTTTTGGGGTCGAGCGCCCGCTTGATGGCCCGCATGGCCTCGAGGGCCGCCGCGCCGTGCTCGCCTTCCATGTATTTCATCTTGCCCTGGCCGACGCCATGCTCGCCGGTGGAGGTACCGCCCATGGCGAGGGCGCGCTCGACAAGCCGCTTCATGTAATGCTTGGCCTTGGCGAGGTCTTCGGGGTCGTCCACGTTGACCATCAGCGTGGTGTGGAAATTGCCGTCGCCCACATGGCCGACGATGGGGGCGATGAGGCCCATCTCCACGATGTCGCGCTTGGTCTCCATCACGCACTCGGCGAGGCTGGAGATGGGCACGCACACGTCGGTGGCCACCGCCTTGGCGCCCGGCCGCATGGGCAGGACGGACCAATAGGCGTCGTGCCGCGCCTGCCACAGCTTGGTGCGCTCTTCCGGCTTCACCGCGAACACCGAGGGGCCGCCGCCATATTCGGCCGCCAGCTCGCCGAAGCGATCGGCCTGCTCGTGGACGCTCGCTTCCGTGCCGTGGAATTCCAGGAACAGGGTGGGAGTCTCGGCCAGCGCCAGCTTGGCGTAAGCGTTGGAGGCCTTCACCTGCTCCTCGTCCAGAAGCTCGATGCGCGCCACCGGTATGCCGCTCTGGATGGTGGCGATCACCGTGTTGCAGGCGGCCTCGATGCTGGGGAAGGGGCAGACGGCGGCGGAGACGGCTTCCGGGATGCCGTAGAGCTTGAGGGTGATCTCGGTGATGATGCCGAGCGTGCCCTCCGCACCCACATAGAGGCGGGTAAGGTCATAGCCAGCGGAGGATTTGCGCGCGCGGGTGGCGGTGGTGAGGATCTCGCCGGTGGGGGTCACCACCTTCAGAGACAGAACATTGTCCTTCATGGTGCCGTAGCGCACCGCATTGGTGCCCGAGCAGCGGGTGGAGACCATGCCGCCCAGCGAGGCGTCGGCACCGGGATCGATGGGGAAGAACAGGCCCTGGTCCCGCAACTCCTCGTTCAGCCGCTTGCGGGTGACGCCGGGCTCGATCACGCAGTCGAGGTCCGCGGTATTTACCGAGAGGATGCGGTTCATGCGCGAAAGGTCGATGCAGATGCCGCCGAAGGGGGCGTTCACATGGCCTTCCAGCGAGGTGCCGGCGCCCCACGGGATCACAGGGACCGAAAGCTCGTCGCAGATGCGGACCACAGCCTGCACATCTTCGGTGCATTCAGCGAAAATAACGGCGTCTGCGGGCTCGTTGGGCAGATAGGTCGTCACGTTGGCGTGCTGTTCCCGCACGGCCCGGCCCGTAACGACCTTGTGATCCAGTTGCGCCTGGAGCCGTTCCACGGCCTGAGCGATGCGAGCGGGCGTTGCACTGTCGGATTTCGCGGCTGCGGCAAGCATTTACAAATCCTTAACCTTTGTCTGCGCTGCCCGGGCCGGTCGCCGGGCGTGCAAAGTTGGTTTGAACCGTTTTAGGAGCAATTTCGACTTGACAGTGACTTTTTTGATTCGGTCGCTCGCCCCTTTTTCGGGGTGACGGATGCCTCCTAGCACGGCACAGTGCTTCCACAAGCGGCAAATTCTGAAACCACCGAAGCGAGGCGGCCATGCTAGACCGAATCGACTTTGAACCCGTGTTTTTTGCCCCGTTCGTCTCCTCCTCCATGAAGGTGGAGAGCGACTGGATCGACTATAACGGCCATCTCAACGTGGCCTACTACACGCTCATCTTCGACCGGGCCCTGGACGAGGCGCTGTGCCTGCTGGGGCTTGGTCCGGCCTATGCCCGAGGGCGGCGCGCATCCTTCTTTACCGGAGAATCCCACATCCGATACGCGCGGGAACTCGCACCCCAGTCTCCCGTCCGCGTCACCATGCGGCTGCTCGACTATGACGAGAAGCGCCTCCACCTCTTCCAGTCGCTGCATCATGCCACCGAGGGCTGGGTGTCCGCCACGTCGGAGCAGATCACGCTCCATGTGGATCTCGATACGCGGCGCGTCGCGCCCTTCCCGGACGACGTGCTGGAGCGGATCGCCACCATGCGCGCCGCCCATGCGGGGCTGCCGCCGCTGGACGGGGTGGGCCGCAAGGTGTCCATGCCTTCCCGGTCCTGAGCGGGAGATCGGCGGCCGAGGCGATAGCGCCCCGCCGCCCCGTCCCGGCGTCGCTCGTTTGCTGCCTAAATATCAACCATGCCTTTACCGTGCGCTCCGCGCAGGGCTGGCATGCCGGACACGAAGTTCTGGTGCGCTGCACAGAGGACTATATTGCACTGCGATAGAGCCCCGTTGGGCCAGTGCAGGAGGCCTCCATGAGCGCCGTTACTTTTTCTCCCGACACCCTTTCGCGCAACACCCGCGCCGCCGCCCCCAAGGCCAGCAAGACCGCTGGCGGCAAGGGCTTCTTCGCCCGCCTGATGGACGCGATCATCGCCGCCCGCATGGAGCAGGCCGAGCGCGAGCTGTCCCGCTATGTTCAGCTCAACGGCCGCGACCCGCTGAACTGAGCCTTTCCCAAAGACGTCCCCTCATCCGCGCGGCCGGCCCGACCGCGCGGCGAGGGTCAGGGTGGCCCAGCCCTCGATATGCCGCTGGCTCACGAGGTGCAGCCCCTGCGCCCGGTACGCCGCCAGAGCGGCAGGCACTTGCGCGGTGAGCAGACCCGACAGGACAATGCGTCCCCCCGGTGCCAAGAGCGAGGCCAGCGGACGCGCCAGCCGCTTCAGGGGCGGCAGCAGGATATTGGCGAGGATCAGGTCGTAGGGCCCGTGGATGCGGATTGCCCGCGCCCCCGCGCCGGCCGCATGCACCATGCGCACGCCCGGCGCCTTGTTGGCCGTCGCATTGGCCTTGGCCGTGCGCACCGCCACGATATCGATGTCGCTTCCTACAATTTCTGTGTGAAACAGGCGTTCGGCCGCGATGGCGAGCACGCCCGTTCCCGTGCCCACGTCCAGCACGCGCCGCGGCCGTCCCTGTCGCGCGGCCTGGACGATCGCGTGCAGGCAGCCCTGCGTGGTCCCGTGGTGGCCGGTGCCGAAGGCCAGCGCGGCCTCGATCTCAATGCCAATGCGATGCGGGCCGACCCGTCCGCGATCATGGGCGCCATGCACCACCACCGGGCCGACCGCGACCGGCGCGAGGCCTTCCAGGCTCGCAGCCACCCAGTCCTTCTGCTCGATCTCGCCGAACCTGACGGCGGCGGCCATCTCCGGCCCGGCCGCGATCTCCACCAGCTCGCGCAGCATGTCCGCGTCGAAGGCGGCGCCGGCATAGACCTCCACCACCCAGTCGTCGTCCGTCCGCTCGAAATTGGCCACGGCCACCTCGGCGGGGTCGAACGTCTCCGAGATCAGGTCGGCGATGCGCTGCGCCTGCCGGCGTGGCGCCTCGACCCGCATCACATGGGTGGCGTCGTTGGGGGGGAGGCCTTCGAGCATGGGGAAAACGTCATCCGTTGTCGCTGCGGCCGCCGTCGCCCGTCGCTCCCGTCACGCGGTTGCGCCCGGCGGCCTTGGCCGCGTAGAGGCGCTTGTCGGCCGCTTCGAGCAGTGCCGTCAAGGTCTGGCCGTCCTCGGGCAGCGTGGCGACGCCGATGGACAGGGTCTGTTGCCGGACGCCGTCCGGCAACGCCAGCGCCGTCACGCTTTCGTTGAGCATGTGGGCGAGCGTAACCGCCGAGACATGGGACACGCCCGGCGCCAGCACCGCGAATTCGTCGCCGCCATAGCGCACCACATGGTCCGACTGCCGAAGGCTCTCGGAGATGGCGCCCGCCAGCTGACGCAACACCGCGTCGCCGGTGGCGTGGCCGTGGAGGTCGTTGACCTCCTTGTAGTCGTCCACGTCGACCAGAAGCACGCTCATGGGGCGGCCGGTCTTACGGGCAATGGCGACGAGGTCGTGGCCCAGCGGCTCCAGCTGGCCGCGGTGGAGAACGCCGGTGAGCGGATCGAGCCGGGAAGTCACCTCCAATTGCTCGTAGCGCTGGCGGTAGGTGAGGGTATCGAAAACGTCGGCGATGCGCGGGCGCTGCGGATCACCCGCCATCTCGAAGCGGTCGAGATAGAGCGCGAGCATGAGGGCATAGAGGCCCGCCGCCACCATCTTGCCCACCCAGCCGCCAATGCCCGCCGACAGCGGCACGTCGAGCGCGAAATGCAGCACGCCGAAGAAGCCCACCTGATCGAAGGTGAGCACCAGCGCCAGCGTCGCCCAGATGACCGCTACCGGATAGCGCTTCACCCGCGACGAGAGGCGCTCATAGAGGAGGATCATGGCGATGGAGTCGATGAAGAGCAGCAGTGTGCTCAAAACCGCCAGCGCGCCGAGCTGGTCCATGAAGGCGATGTCCGCCGGCGCGCCGGGGGCCGGTACGACGTGGTGCTGGCGCAGCAGGAAGACGAGCGCCAGCAGCACCAGATTGCCGAGGAACAGCCCATAGATGGGCTGGCGCGCCACCAGCGCATCCTCGCGAATGTACACGAGCAGCAGAAGCGCCAGCTTTCCCGAGAATAATACCACAGAACCGGGGGACAGGGAGACCGAGAAGGGCAGCTGCACGTAGTAAGCGGCAGCGAGATACGTCTCCATGAAATGGAGAGATCCCAACGCGCAGAAGAACACGCCGATGCCCAGCGTCCCGCGCAGGCGGAACAGCGCGAGCATGGCGCCGAAATACACCAGCATTTCGGCGCCGAGGAGGAGGATGTTGAGTGCGATCATCGCTCTGGGTCTGCAGCGCGGGCGACGCTAGGAAAAGATCGGGGCGGAGATGAAGGATGCCCGGCCGGCATGAGGCGCCCTTCATCGTCGCCCGCGAATTTTGCGTCAGGCCTTCTCGACGAAGGTGTCCACCACCCTCTTCTCGCCGGCCTTGTCGAACTGCACGGTCAGCTTGTTGCCGTCGATGCCCGTGACCTCGCCATAGCCGAACTTGATGTGGAACACCCGCTCGCCGCGCTTGAAGGCGGACGAGGGGGCGGACGAGGACGCCACCAGCGTGCCCTCGATCACCATCGGCCCGCGCCGCGCCGACGCGCCGGCATCATAGCGTCCGCCGCGCTCGGAGAAGCCGCCACGCCCGCCGCCTGTGTCGGACCGCCCGCGCTGGGTCTGCGCCCGCTGCCAGCCGGGGGTGGAGTAGGAGGAGGCGGCGAAGGGCTCCGCCCGGTCAAACCGGCTCTGGCCGTAGCTGCCGCCGCCGCCATAGGAGGAGCCGCCCCAGCCCATGCCACCCCGGCTTTCCTCGACCCGCACATGGGCGTCGGGCAGCTCGTCGAGAAAGCGGGAGGGGACGGTGGAGTTCCACATGCCATGGATGCGCCGGTTGGAGGCAAACCAGATGCGGGCGGAGGCGCGGGCGCGCGTGATGCCCACATAGGCGAGCCGTCGCTCTTCCTCCAGCCCCGCCTTGCCTTGGTCGTCCAGCGCGCGCTGGTGGGGGAACAGGCCTTCCTCCCAGCCGGGCAGGAAGACGGTGTCGAATTCCAGCCCCTTGGCGGAATGCAGCGTCATCACCTGCACCGCATCCTCGCCGGCGCCGTTGTCCACGTCCATCACGAGGGAGATGTGCTCGAGGAAGCCGGGCAGGTTCTCGAACGGCTCCATGGAGCGTACCAGCTCCTTGAGGTTTTCCAGCCGGCCGGCCGCCTCGGCGGAGCGGTCCTTCTGCCACATCTCCGTATAGCCGCTCTCGTCCAGCACGATCTCGGCGATCTCGGTGTGGGACAGGGTGCGGGCCTGCTCGCGCCAGCGCTCGAACGCCTGGATGAGCCCGCGCAGGGTGCCGCGCACCTTTGGCTTCAGCTCCTCGCTCTCGGTCAGCACGCGCGCCGCCTCCTGAAGCGGGACGCCGGCGGCGCGGGCGACATCGTGGATCTGCTTCACCGTGGCATCGCCGATGCCGCGCTTGGGCACGTTGACGATGCGCTCGAAGGCGAGATCGTCGGCGGTGGAGTTCACACAGCGCAGATAGGCCAGCGCATCGCGGATTTCCGCCCGCTCGTAGAATCGCGGGCCGCCGATGACGCGATACGGCATGCCCAGCGTGACGAAACGGTCTTCGAACTCGCGCATCTGGAAGGAGGCGCGGACCAGGATGGCGATCTCGGACAGGCGATGCCCGGCGCGCTGCAGCGTCTCGATCTCCTCGCCGACGGCGCGGGCCTCCTCGCCGGAATCCCACGCGCCCGTCACGCTGACGCGCTCGCCCTCGTCGCCTTCGGAGAACAGCGTCTTGCCGAGCCGCCCTTCGTTATGCGCGATGAGATGGGCGGCGGAGGCGAGGATGTGGCCGGTGGAGCGGTAGTTGCGCTCCAGCCTGATGACCTTGGCGCCGGGAAAATCGCTCTCGAACCTGAGGATGTTGTCCACCTCGGCGCCGCGCCAGCCATAGATGGACTGGTCGTCGTCGCCGACGCAGCAGACATTCTTCGAGCCCTGCGCGAGGAGGCGCAGCCAGAGATATTGCGCGACGTTGGTGTCCTGATACTCATCCACCAGCAGATACTTGAACCGGCGGTGGTATTCGGCGAGCACGTCCGAGTTCTCGCGGAACAGCCGGATGCCTTCCAGCAGCAGGTCGCCGAAGTCTACCGCGTTCAGCGCCTTGAGCCGTGCCTGATAGGCGGCATAGAGCATGCCGCCCTTGCCATTGGCGAAGACGGCGCCCTCGCCCGGCGGCACATCCTTCGGCGACAGGCCACGGTTCTTCCAGCCGTCGATGGTGGCCGCGAGCAGCCGCGCCGGCCAGCGCTTCTCGTCAATGTTCTCGGCGGCGAGGAGCTGCTTCAGCAGGCGGATCTGGTCGTCCGTGTCGAGGATGGTGAAGCCCGACTTCAGTCCCACCAGCTCGTGGTGGCGGCGAAGAATGCGCACGCCGATGGAATGGAAGGTGCCGAGCCAGGGCATCCCCTCGATCTGGTCGCCGACCATGCCGTGGATGCGGTCCTTCATCTCCCGCGCGGCCTTGTTGGTGAAGGTCACCACGAGGATCTGCGAGGGGAAGGCGCGGCCGGAGGCGAGGATATGGGCGACGCGGGCGGTGAGCACGCGGGTCTTGCCGGTGCCGGCCCCCGCCAGCACCAGAAGCGGACCATCGAGCGTTTCCACCGCCTCGCGTTGCTCGGGATTAAGGCCGGCGAGGTAGGACGCCTGCGGCCCGGCGGGCGCGATGGCGGCGCGCGCCCGCGCGGCGATGCCGCCGGGTTTCAGGCCGGGAAGCTCTGGCGCTCCGGCGGGATCTGGCCCGGGCCGACGCGGGGATTCAGGCGGTCTCAATGCAAAAGGTCTCGGTGCGCGTGATTCGCTCAAGGGAACAAAATGGCATCGCACGCGCCGGATTGCGAGCTTGGCCGTGCTGCGGCCAAGGCCCGTCCGTCACCTGAGCAGTTCGACGGTGCCCTCCCGCCGCCAGGTCCGCGCCCTCAGCCGGGGCGCCAGCCACCAGGACAGGGGCGCAGATACCACCGCCGATCCGATCACCACGAAGGGCATGAGGCTCATGGCCTCGCGCGCCAGCGGCGACAGCAGCAGCGCCAGCAGGCCGGCGAAGAACGTGACCGCCTGGATCATCATGAAGCACATGGCGGCGAGTTGCAGTCGGATCGACATGGCGAACCTCCTTCCGAAACATGGTCTCGAAGAGGGCAACCTGCGTGCGGGCCGGCGGTTCCCGGTGCATGTCAGGTTCCGGCGAGGTCGGCCGCTGCATCGGGAAGGGCGGGCGAGGCCTTCGCGGCCTCGTCGTGCGCCGGAGGCAGATGCACGACATAGAACTTCCGCACTGCCGTCACGCTCTTCCAGATCCCCTTGAAGCCGGACGGGATGACGAAGGACTCGCCGGCGACGAATGTCTCCGTGTGCCCGGAAGCGTCGGTGAGTTCGACCGTGCCTTCGATGAGGACGCAGAACTCGTCCTCGTCATAGCTCACCTGAAGCTCCGACGGCGCGGAGGCCCAGAAGCCGGCGGAAAAAGCGCCGGTGCGGTCCTGATACCATTCATGCACGGTCGTCGCCGCATTGAGATCGAGCGGCGGATTGGCATCGAAGCGGATGGAGCGGATGGTCATGGGTCCCTCCCTGCGCGCCCGGCTGACGCTTCGGCGCCATCCTTCGCCTGTCCGCCGTCCGCCCGCAAGGGCGCGCGCACGCCTGCGACAAGAACGGCGCCCATTCCGAAGAAGACGACCAGCACCGCCACGCCCGCGCGCTGGCTCTGGGTGAGGGCGGTGACGATGGCGACCGTGGTCGGCGCCGCGAACGAGGTGATCTTGCCGGAGAGGGCGAACAGGCCGAAGCATTCGCCGATATTCTCCGGCGGCGCGAGGCGCACCAGCAGCGTGCGCGAGGCGGCCTGCAGCGGGCCGGCCACCGCGCCGATGAGGAGGCCGAAGCCCACATAGACCTTCTCCGGCAGCGTGCCGTAGAGCCCCGTCCCCGGCGCAGTGGGCACGAGGCCGAACAGGATCGATCCCCGGTCCACCGAGAGCAGGCCGACGCACGCGAAAAGCAGCGCGAGGAGCGCGCCGAGGATGACCACGCGCGGGCCGAAAGCATCGTCCAGCCAGCCGCCCGCCAGCGCTCCGGCCGTTCCGGTGATGGTCAGCAGAATGCCGAAGATGCCGATCTCGATGGAGCCCCAGCCGAAGGTGCCGGCGGCATAGATGCCGCCGAAGGCGAACAGGGCGACGAGCCCGTCCGCGTAGATCATGTTGGCGAGGAGGAAGCGGGCGAGGGGCGGGCGCGCCTTGAGCTTCGGCACCAGCCCGCGGATTTCCCCGAAGCCCTTGGCGACCGCCGCGCGGAACGCCAGACCTTTCGCGCGGTCGGGCACGAACAGGAACATGGGCAGCACCAGCACCGCGAACCACAGGGCGGTCAGGGGGCCGGAGAAGCGGTCCCCCTCGCGGGTCGCCGCGTCGAGCCCGAGCGCCGGCGGCAGGCCGATGAGGGTGAGGCCCGTCTCCGGCGCGGTGGAGAAGAAGCAGAGCATCAGCGCCAGCGACACCAGCCCGCCGAAATAGCCCGCCGCCCAGCCGATGCCGGAGAGACGGCCCAGCCGCTCCGGCGGCACGAGGTCCGGCATGATGGCGTTGTTGAAGACGGTGGCGAACTCCACCCCGATGGTGCCGATGGCGAAGGCGGCCAGCACCAGCGGGATGCGCGCGGTATCCCCCGGCACCGCGAACCACAACAGCGCCGCGCCGGTCATCAGCATCAGCCCGAACGCCGCGATCCATGGCTTGCGCCGTCCGGAGGCATCGGCCACCGCGCCGAGGATGGGCGAGCAGATGGCGATGACAAGCCCCGCCGCCCCGGTGGCGAAGCCCCACAGGCTCTGCCCCTCGGCCGGTGTCGGCGCCACGGCGGAGGCGAAGTAGGGCGCGAAGATGAAGGTGGTGATGAGGGTGAAATAGGGCTGGCAGGCCGGATCAAACAGGATCCACCCCGCCACGGCCCGGCGTGGGAGGCGGGAGGCGGGCCGGGAGGAGGACAAGGGGCGCGATCCGCAATGGCTGGCAAACGACGGCGCACCATGGCAGCCGCCGCCCACGATGGAAACCGTCCCGGGCTGAACTTCCGGTCTGAGGTCGCCTCAGGCGGTAAATTCCGGCATGGGCTCGGCACCGGCCGGCACCACATGCTCCACCAGTGCGGCGACGGCGGAGGCGACCAGCACGGCAGAGCCCACGGGCGCGGCGGAGAAGAAATCCTCCTGCACCGCGTTGCCCTCGTCGTCCTTGAAGGCCGATGAGGCCGCGCGCACCGTCACCACCTCGGTGACGAGATACCCGTCCTTGACGAGATCGCGGGCGATGGCCTTCGGCGGCCGCTTGTCGCGCACGTGCAGCAGATCGTCCTCGCCTCCCGCCCGCCAGACCACCCGGTAGATGTACATGGCGCTTCGCTCCTTGCGGCAATGCGCCGAACCAACGCCAAGGTCGAGCCCGGCGTTCCCCGCACCTTTTGTTCCTCCGGCCGCTTTCCCATGGATCAACTGCCACGTTGCAGCGTTGTGCATGGGTGGCACCTGCGGCCGCGAGCACCTGATATCGGCGCCGAGGCGCCCGTGGAGAGCCGGCGATGCTGCAGTCCCGTGACCCGTCGTTCTCCGATCCGGTCGGCGGCACTGATCTTCCCGGTCGGGACCGGGTGCTGGCTTTCTTTGCCGCCATCGCCATCGTGACCGTGCTTTATGTCGGGCGCGAGGTTTTCGTGCCCATCGCGGTGGCGATCCTGCTGTCGTTCGTGATGGCGCCGGTGATCCGCGTGCTGCGCGGGATCAAGGTGCCGCGCTCCGCCGCGGTCACCAGCGTCGTCGTCGTCACCTTCGTGGGTCTGATCGCGCTCGGCGGCGTGCTGGCGCTTCAGGTGACTGACCTTGTCGCCGAACTGCCGAAGTACCGCATCAATCTCAGCGAGAAGATCCGATCCATCAAGGATGCGACGGGAGGCTCCGGCACCTTCGAGCGCACCATGGACATGCTGCAGGATCTCGCGCGTGAGCTGGAGGCGCCGCGGCCCGGGCAGGGCGAGGAGGGGCTCCTTGCCGCGACCGACGGTCGCCCGATTCCGGTCGAGATCAAGCAGCCGCCACCGGGCACGCTCGGGACCCTCTCAACGGTCATGGCGCCGCTGCTGCATCCTTTGGCCACGCTGGGCATCATCTTCATCTTCGTGCTGTTCATCCTGTTCCAGCGGGAAGACCTGAGAAACCGCGTGGTGCGGCTGGCCGGCGCGCACGACATGCAGCGCACCACGGCCGCCCTCGACGACGCCGCGAGCCGGCTGTCGCGCTTCTTTCTCGCGCAGGTGGCTCTGAATGCCTCCTTCGGCGCCGTCATCGGCGTCGGATTGTGGCTCATCGGGGTGCCGAGCGCGCTGCTGTGGGGCATCGCCGCGGCGGTGCTGCGTTTCGTGCCCTATATCGGCGCCGCCGTGGCGGCGGCCCTGCCCATCGGCTTCGCGCTGGCGGTCGATCCCGGCTGGACCATGGTGCTGTCGGCGGCCGCCCTGTTCATCGTGGTGGAGCCACTGGTGGGCCACGTCATCGAGCCGCTGCTCTACGGCCGCTCCACCGGCCTCTCGCCGGTGGCGGTGATCGCCGCCGCCACCTTCTGGACCTGGCTGTGGGGCCCCATCGGCCTCTTGCTCTCCACCCCGCTCACCTTGTGCCTGGTTGTGCTGGGGCGCCATGTGGAAAGCCTTGAGTTCATCGACGTGGCGCTGGGCGACCGGCCGCCCCTCTCGGACAGTGAACTGCTCTACCAGCGCCTTCTGGCCGCCGACCCCGTGGAGGCGGCGGCCGCCGCCGAGGAGGTGCTGCGGCAGAAGGACCTCGACGCCTATTGCGATGGCGTGGTGCTGCCGGCCCTCAAGCTCGCCCAGCGCGATGCCGCGCGCGGCGCGCTCGACGCCGGCCGGCAGGAGCGCATCCGTGACACCCTCGCCGACCTGCTCGACCATCTGCCGGAGCCGGAAGAGAGGCTGACGCAGGAGGCAGATGCCGAGGAGGACTCCGGTCCCCGGCCCGAAGGCCCGCGCGTGCTGGTGCTGCCCGCCCGATCGGCTCTCGACGAGGCGGCGGGGCTGCTGCTCGTCTACCGGCTGATGGCGGACGGCATCCAGGCGGAGGCGGCCCCGCCCGGCGGCGCGCGGCGACTGGCTTCGGGCCAGGCGGAGGCGATCATCCTCGCCTATCTGTCCCCCGCCACCCCCGCCCATCGCCGCTACACCATCCGCAGCCTGAACCGTGACCATTCGGCCCGGCGCCGCGTGATGGTGGCGGATTTCATGTCCGAGGGGCCGCCGCCCGTGCTTCAGGGCGAGGCGGCTGCGGTCTCCACCGTGAAGGGCGCAGTGGAGGCTGCACAGGTCGAGGCAACGCCTGAAGCGGCCGCCCCGACGGCCGTCCCGGCGCGGGCCGGGGCGGCCTGAAGGAACTGGCGCGGCCCGAAAGCCGTCGCCTCATCCCTTGACCAGATCGCCCAGCAGACTCGCGGCCAGCGTCAGCTTGGACAGGCTGAGGCCGGACTGGGCGATGTCGCGCACCGTGCGGCGCATGCGCTCCACCTCCTCGCGGCGACGGCCCACATAGGCGTCCACGGCAGCCTCGCCGGAAACGCCCTCGGCCAGCATCGCCTCAGTGATGCGACGCAGGAAGGTCTCAAGCTGGGCCAGCGAGCGGTCCAGCGCCAGCCGGTCGTAATAGTCGGGCGCGAGGATGCTGCGCGACTGGGTGAGCAGGTCGTCGATGGCGAAGTAGCGACCCGCCGCGAAGAAGGTGCTCGCGGCGCTGGGAATCGCCTTGCCCGTGGTCTCGGCGATCAGCGCGATGTCCGAGGCGGCGGCGAGCGCCGGCATGGAGGCGACGCGGCGGGCCAGCTCTTCCGGCACGCTTTGGGCAACGAGATCCGAGATGCGCGCGGCGCGGTCCTTGCGCCAGACGTCCGGCAGGCTCTCGTCGAGCGCGGCGGCGACGGCCGCGACGCCGCTGCGGTAGCGCTCCACCACCCCGGCGATGCCGTCCGCGAAGGAGACGTTGCCGATGAACCAGATGGTGCGCCCCACCATCAGGTCCTGCACCGCCGCGTAGAGCTGGAGCTGGACGTGCCCGTCCACCTTGTTGTCCAGCGCGTCGATGGCGGCGGTCAGTTCCGGCAGGTGATAGCTGTCGCGCACCGCCGCGAAGGCGCGGGCGATGGAAGCGGCATCCCCGCCGGTCTGGTCGGAGATGCGGGCCATGGCGGAGGGGCCGCCCTGGTTGACGATGGCGTTGGCGAGGCCCGTCGCGATGATCTCGCGGTGGAGCCGGTGGGTCTCGATGGCGTGGGGATAGCGCTCTTGCAGCTCGTGCGGGAAGTAATGCACCAGCTCGCCGGAGAGATAGGCATCGTCCGGCACGCTGGAGCCGAGGAGATCGTCCTTCAGGGCGAGCTTGGCATATGCGAGGAGCACCGCCAGCTCGGGCCGGGTGAGGTGCTCGCCGCGCGAGCGCCGGTCGGCGATCTCGGCGTCGGAGGGCAGGAACTCCACCGCGCGGTCGAGTTCGCCCCGCGCCTCCAGCATCTGCATGAGGCGCTGCTGGAAGGCGAGGTCATCCGCGCCCTTCAGTTGGGCGAGGGACAAGGCGAGGGTCTGGTCGTAGTTGTTGACGAGGACGAGGCGTGCCACCTCGTCCGTCATCTGCTTCAGCAGCGCCGCGCGGTCGGGCATGCTGAGGTCGCCCATCTCCAGGGGCTTGGCGAGGGCGATCTTGATGTTCACCTCCACGTCGGAAGTGTTCACGCCGGCCGAATTGTCGATGGCGTCGGTATTGAGCCTCACCCCCTTGCGCGCCGCCTCGATGCGCCCGCGCTGGGTCATGCCGAGGTTGGCGCCCTCGCCGATGACCTTGGCATTGAGATCGGCGGCGGTGATACGCACCGCGTCGTTGGCGCGGTCGCCGGCCTGGGCGTCGGTCTCGGTGGAGGCGCGCACATAGGTGCCGATGCCGCCGAAGAAGAGCAGGTCCACCGGCGCCTTGAGGATAGCGTTGATCAGCTCCGCCGGCGTGGCGCTGGCCTTCGGAAAGCGCAGCAGGGCGCGGACCTCTTCGGAGAGGTCGATGCTCTTGGCGCTGCGCGGGAAGATGCCGCCGCCCTTCGAGATGAGGCCGGCGTTGTAGTCAGCCCAGGAAGAACGGGGCAGATCGAACAGGCGGCGCCGCTCGGTGAACGAGGTGGCCGGGTCCGGATCGGGATCGAGGAAGATGTGGCGGTGGTCGAACGCCGCCACCAGCTTCAGCGCCGAGGACAAGAGCATGCCGTTGCCGAACACGTCGCCGGACATGTCGCCCACGCCGGCCACGGTGACGGGCGTCGTCTGGATGTCGATGTCCATCTCGCGGAAGTGGCGCTTCACCGCTTCCCAGGCACCGCGGGCGGTGATGCCCATGGCCTTGTGGTCGTAGCCGACCGAGCCGCCGGACGCGAATGCGTCGTCGAGCCAGAAGCCGTGCCGCTCCGAGATGGCGTTGGCGGTGTCGGAGAAGGTGGCCGTGCCCTTGTCGGCCGCCACCACGAGGTAGGGATCATCCCCGTCGAGGCGCACCGTGTCGGCCGGCGGCACCACGGCGCCGCCCTTCAGATTGTCGGTGAGGTCGAGCAGCGAGGAGACGAACACCTCATAGGCCGCCGTACCCTCGGCAAAGACCGCCTCGCGCGTGCCGCCCACGGGCAGGCGCTTCGGCACGAAGCCGCCCTTGGCGCCCACTGGCACGATGACCGCGTTCTTCACCTGCTGCGCCTTCACGAGGCCGAGGATCTCGGTGCGGAAATCCTGCGGCCGGTCGGACCAGCGCAGGCCGCCGCGCGCCACCTTGCCAAACCTGAGATGAACGCCCTCCACACGGGGCGAATAGACGAACACCTCGTAGAGCGGGCGGGGCAAAGGCAGCCCCTCCACTTTCGCGCTCTCGAACTTGATGGCGATGGGCTCGCGCAGGCGGCCCTGCGCATCCTTCTGGTAATAGGTGGTGCGCAGCGCCGCATCCACGAGGTTCACGAAGCGCCGCAGGATGCGGTCCTCGTCGAGGCTGGAGACGTCGGCTAGCGCTTCGTCGATGGTCGCGCGCAGGGGCGCCTCGCGGGCGGCGCGGGCTTCGGCGGCGGTGTCCAGAGCCGGGTCGAAGCGGGCGTGGAACAGGCCGACGATGGCGCGGGCGAGGCTGCCGTGGCGGTTCAGCGTCTGCCAGATGTAGTCCTGCGAGAAGGGGATGCCCGCCTGCCGCAGGTAGCGGCCGAGCGCGCGCACCAGCGCCGCCTCGCGGAAGCTGAGGCCGGCATCGAGCACGAGGGCGTTGTAGCCGTCATTCTCCGCCGCGCCGCGCAGCACGGCGTTGAGGCAATCCTCGAGGCGCACGGCGGAGCCCTCCACCGAGATGGAGCCGCCGTCCGCCCGCTCCAGCGACATGTCGTGCACCCAGCTCTTGGGGCCGCCGGCGGGCTCGATGCGGAACGTGCGCTCGTTGATGGCCTTGAGGCCCATGTTCTCCAGCATGGGCACGCGCGCCGCCAGCGGCAGGGGGGCACCGAAGGAGATGAGGCGCAGCGCGATGCGCCGGTTGTCGTCGCCCTCCCGGCGGTAGAAATCGAGGGCGACGGGCCGCTCCTCCGACAGGCGCTCCAGCAGCTCGATATCGGCCAGGGCGCGCGGCACGCCGTAGGCGGCGCGGTAGCCGGGATCGAACGCCTCCACATAGCGGCGGGCGAGGCGGGCCGCGTCCCCGGCTTCGATGCCGGGCGTCGTCGTGACGGCAGCGGAGAGACGGTCGCGCCAGGTGAGGATGGCGTCCGCCACCGCCCGCTCCAGCTCGCCCTTGTCCACCTCGGGAATGCGCCCCTCGGTGCGGCCGATGTCGTAATGCACCCGGGTCAGCGGAAGACCGGCGACGAATTCCTGCTCGAAGGCCGTGACCGTGCCGCCGTAGGACGTCTCAAGGATCGCGCCCACGCGGTCGCGCACCTGCGCGTCGAAGCGCTCGCGCGGCAGGAAGGTGAGCACGGAGACGAAGCGGTCGAACCGGTCTGCCCGCGCCAGCACCTTCAGGCGCGGCCGGTCATAGAGCGAGAGGATCTCGCGGGCGTGGCCGAGCAGCGTCGCCACGTCGATCTGGAACAGGTCGTCGCGCGGGTAGGTCTCCAGCACGGTGGAGAGCGCGCGGGCCGAATGGCTGTCCGGCTCAAGCCCCGCGCCGCGGATCACCGAGGCCGCCTTGAGGCGCAGATAGGGAATTTCGCGCAAGGAGTGGGTGTAGGCCGTGGAGGCGAACAGGCCGATGAGGCGCACCTCGCCGATGAGCCGGCCCTTCTCGTCGTGGGCCTTGATGCCCACATAGTCCATCACGTCCCGCCGGTGGACGCGCGAGCGCAGGCTCGCCTTGGTGAAGAGCAGCGGCGTGGGGCCTTCGAGGAAGGCGCGGATCTCGGGCGTGGTCACCACTGGCGCGTCGCCGAGGCGCAGTTCTTGGACATCGGGATCGCGCAGGATGCCGAGGCCGCTGTTCTCCTCCGCCTTCAGGCCGTCCTCGGTCAATTCGTAATGGCGCAAGCCGAGGAAGATGAAATTCTCCTCGGTCAGCCATTCCAGAACGTCGGCGGCCTCCTCGCGGGCCTCGTCGCCGTAGGGCCGCTTCTCGCGCCGGTATCCCTTTGAGAGGCTCCGGACCTGCTTGCGCATGGCGGAGAAATCGAGATTGGCGGCGCGGACATCGGCGAGCGTCCGCTCCAGACCGGCCTTCAGCTCACCCACTGCGCTGTCGTCGATGGCCGTGACATGGATATGGATGAGGCTTTCGCGGTTTCCCTCGGACAGGCCGTGGGGGCCGGGCGCCTCAAGCCCGCGCACCGCGCCGTCGCCGTCCCGCTCCACATGCAGGATGGGATGGGCCGCGAGCTTCACCACCAGCCCCCGGTCGGCGAGTTCGCCGGCGACCGAGTCAAACAGGAAGGCCATGTCGTCGTTCACCGCCTCGATGACGGTCATGGCCGGCCCCGGCAGCGGGGGATTGAACACCCGCACGCTCGGCTGACCCTTGGGGCGGCCGGCCACATGGGCCCACGCCTCGCGCAACAGCAGCACGACGCAGGCCGGGGGGAGGGGCGCCAGATCTTCCGGCGCCACGGCGGCGAGGAAGATGTCGGCGAAGCCCGCCGGCAGGTGAGGCGCCTCGCGCTCGATGAGCGCCTTTACCGCGGCCAGAGCCGTCTCGTCGTGGAGTCCGTGCGCACCGGCTTGAAATCCCATGACGTTCATGGCCTTTCCTCACTGTGTTGCCGCGGGTTGCGCTGGTTCAGCCGTCCGGCGAGCATGACCTTGTGGCCCGGAGCGGCGACGCTGGAATGACGAGGCGACCCTATGGCATCGAAAGTGAAGGCAGCGGTGGGCGTGGAAAAGGGCAAAAGCGCGACTGCCACAAATAAAGGCAGGCCCGAAACGAAGGCGGCGCCGCAGAAGTCCAAGTCTTCGGAGAAAAAGTCTTCCGCAAGAAAACCCGCACCGCAGGCGCCAGTTCCTGCGACCGAACCCGCGCGCAGGCGTGACGATCTTCCCGCCATCGCCCTCGCCATTCCTCCCGCCGAGCTGGATGCGGCCAACCAGGCGTATTTCGACAAATGCGTCGAGAAGATCGGCTTCGTTCCGAACGTGCTGCAGGCCTATACGCTGGACATGGCGAAGCTCAATGCCTTCGCCGGCATGTATAACGACCTGATGCTCGCCCCCTCCGGCCTGTCGAAGCTGGAGCGGGAGATGATCGCCGTGGTCGTGTCCAGCATCAACCGCTGCTATTACTGCCTCACGGCGCACGGCGCGGCGGTGCGCCAGCTCTCCGGCGATCCTATCCTCGGCGAGCAGATGGTGATGAACTATCGCGCCGCCCGCCTCGACCCGCGCCGCAGGGCGATGCTCGACTTCGCCGCCAAGCTCACGGAGAGCCCGCATGCGGTCGAGGAAGAGGACCGCGAGGGTTTGCGCCGGGTCGGCTTTTCCGAGCGCGACATCTGGGACATCGGCGCCGTGGTCGGCTTCTTCAACATGTCGAACCGCATCGCCTCGGCGACCGACATGCGCCCGAACGAAGAATACCACGCCCAGGCCCGCACGCCGAAAGCGTGACGCCCGCGCCGGCCCGCGGAACAGATCTTGAGGAGCGCGGCGGCGGTCACGCCGTCGCGCCATGAAGAGATTAGGTCGAGTGGAGTGCTTATTCTCAACCTTCGCGGGCGGAGCCTGTGGATACCGTCTTACGCAGCGTCGGTCAGGCAATAGCGGTAAGATCGAGCTAGACATTCGGCGCCCGCCCGGTCTATTGACGCACTCGCGGCGGAGCATGATAGCTTGCGCCCAAGATCAAGCGCACCGGACAAGGTGCCTTTTGTGTGGAGGTCGGCTGGAGTGCGTCGCGTGCGACGTGCGGCCGGGGAACAGCGAGGGCGCCTTACGATCATGGACAGCGTCTCAGACGTGCCCTACATCGTTGAAGCATCGGGTCTCACGAAGGAATTCAAAGGGTTCGCTGCGGTCAAGAATGTTGACCTCAGGATCCGTCGGCACACCATTCACGCCCTCATCGGGCCGAACGGTGCCGGCAAGACCACCTGCTTCAACCTGATTACCAAATTCCTGGAGCCGACACGCGGCACCATCAAGCTGAACGGCCGCGACATCACGCGCACGCCGCCGGCGGATGTGGCGCGGCTGGGCATGGTCCGCTCGTTCCAGATCTCGGCCACCTTCCCGCACCTCACGGTGCTTGAGAACGTGCGGATCGCGCTGCAGCGGCCCATCGGCAACTCGTTCCATTTCTGGCAGTCGGAGAAGAGCCTCGATGCGCTCAACGACCGCGCCATGGAGCTGATCGCCGACGTGGACCTGACGCAATACGCCAGGCACCTGGCGGTGGAACTGCCCTACGGCCGCAAGCGCGCGCTGGAAATCGCCACCACGCTCGCGCTCGAGCCGGAAATGCTGCTGCTGGACGAGCCCACCTCCGGCATGGGCCGCGAGGACATCGCCCGCACGGCGGATCTCATCAAGCGCGTCTCCACCAACCGCACCATCCTCATGGTGGAGCACAACCTTTCGGTCGTGGCCAATCTCTCGGACCGGATCACCGTGCTGGCGCGCGGCGAGATCCTCACCGAAGGCCCCTATTCCGAAGTGTCGAAGAACCCGCAGGTGATCGAGGCCTACATGGGCACCGGTGGAGCGCATTGAGATGGCCGCGAATGGAACGCCCCTCCTCGAGGTGAAGGACCTGCACGGCCATTATGGCGAGAGCCATGTGCTGCACGGCATGACCTTCGACGTCCATCCGGGCGAGGTGGTGACGCTGCTGGGCCGCAACGGCGCCGGCAAGACCACCACCATGCGCGCCATCATGGGCCTGCTGCGCAAGCGCGCCGGTTCCATCCGTTATCAGGGCACTGAAACGGTTGGATTGGCGCCCAACAAGATCGCCCGGCTCGGCATCGCCATCTGCCCGGAGGAGCGGGGCATCTTTTCCTCGCTCTCCGTGCGCGAAAACCTGCTGCTGCCCCCCGTGGTGCTGCCCGGCGGCCTGACCGTCGACGAGGTTCACGAGCTGTTCCCGCGGCTCGAAGAGCGCCGCAACAGCCAGGGCACCAAGCTTTCGGGCGGCGAGCAGCAGATGCTGGCCATCGCCCGCATTCTACGCACCGGGGCGAAGCTCCTGCTGCTCGACGAGCCCTCCGAGGGTCTTGCGCCGGTGATCGTGCAGCACATCGGCGAGATCATCCGGAACCTCAAGAAGAAGGGGTTCACGGTGCTGCTCGTGGAACAGAATTTCCACTTCGCTTCCACTGTCGCCGACCGCCACTATGTTGTGGAGCACGGTCGCGTGGTGGACATGGTGGAAAATGACAAGATCGCGGAAAACGCGGCACGTCTCGAAGCCTTTCTCGGCGTCTGACGCCGGGTTCCTGACAGCGAGAAAATCCGGTTCCAGCCGGAGGGGAGGACACATTATGCGTCTTGCAGCCGTATTGCTGGCCGCAGCCAGCGTCGTCGTTGCCGCTGGCGCCGCCAAGGCCCAGGTTCCGGTCAAGATTGGCGTGCTCAACGACCAGTCTGGCCTTTATGCCGACCTCGGCGGCCAGGGCTCCGTCTGGGCCGCCAAGAAGGCGGTCGAGGACTTCGGCGCCGCCGCCAAGGGCCTCAAGGTGGACGTGATCTTCGCCGATCACCAGAACAAGGCCGACGTCGGCACCTCCATCGCCCGCCAGTGGTATGACGTGGATGGCGTGGACGTGATCGTCGACACTCCGAATTCCGGCGTCGCTCTCGCGGTGAACACCGTCACCAAGGAAAAGAACAAGGTCTTCATCAATTCCGGCGCGGCCACCTCGGACCTCACCGGCAAGGCCTGCACGCCGAACACGGTGCACTGGACCTACGACACCTGGGCGCTGGCCAACGGCACCGGCAAGGCCATCGTGAAGAACGGCGGCGACACCTGGTTCTTCCTCACTGCAGACTATGCCTTCGGCCATGCGCTCGAGCGGGATACCTCCGAGGTGGTGAAGGCCAACGGGGGCAAGGTGGTCGGCGCTGTGAAGGTGCCGCTGAACAATTCCGACTTCTCCTCGTTCCTGCTGCAGGCGCAGTCGTCCAAGGCCAAGATCATCGGCCTCGCCAATGCCGGTGGCGACACCATCAATTCCATCAAGCAGGCGTCGGAATACGGCATCGTCGAGGGCGGCCAGAAGCTCGCCGGCCTCCTCATCTTCCTCACCGACGTGCATTCCCTCGGCCTCAAGGTGGCGCAGGGTCTGAACCTGACCTCCGCCTGGTACTGGGATCAGACCGACGCCAACCGGAAGTTCGCCGATGCCTTCGCAGCGGCCAACGGCGGCAAGCGTCCGACCATGGTGCAGGCCGGCGTCTATTCGGGCGTGCTGCACTATCTCAAGGCGGTCGAGGCGCTGAAGTCCGCCAAGGACGGCGCGGCCGTGGTGGCGGAGATGAAGAAGATCCCCACCGACGATCCGCTGTTCGGCAAGGGCGAAGTGCGGGCCGACGGCCGGCAGATTCACCCCATGTATCTCTATGAGGTGAAGAAGCCGTCGGAGTCCAAGGGCCCCTACGACTACTACACCCTCAAGGGCACCATCCCGGCCAACGAGGCTTTCCGCCCCATCGGCGAGGGCGACTGCCCCCTCGTCAAGAAGGGCTGATCCAGCACCCGGACCGGGCAGGCTCTCAGGGCCTGCCCGGGCCTCCACCAAGTCCGGTTCCTGTGTTCCGGTTGTCACTTGCGGTTTCCGCCGTTTCCTCCTGACGAGACGGGTCTTCGATGTTCGAGCTTCTCGGCATTCCCCCCCAGGCCCTGTTCGGGCAATTGCTGCTGGGCCTGATTAACGGCGCGTTCTACGCCATGCTGAGCCTCGGGCTCGCGGTGATCTTCGGCCTTCTGAACGTCATCAACTTCACGCACGGCGCCCAGTACATGATGGGCGCGTTCGGGGCGTGGATGCTGCTCAATTATGCCGGCATCCCCTTCTGGGGGGCGCTGGTGCTCTCGCCGATCATCGTCGCGATCATCGGCATGCTCATCGAGAAGACGCTGCTCAAACGGCTATACCATCTCGATCATCTCTACGGCCTCCTGCTCACCTTCGGCCTCGCCCTCATCCTCGAGGGCCTGTTCCGGCGGCAGTACGGCTCCTCGGGCCTGCCCTACAATAATCCCCTGCCGGGCGGCACCAATCTCGGCTTCATGTTCCTGCCCAACTACCGCGCCTTCGTCGTGGTGGCCTCCCTCGTGGTGTGCATCGCCACCTGGTACGTGATCGAGCGCACCAAGCTCGGCTCCTACCTGCGCGCCGCCACCGAGCGGCCGGATCTGGTGCAGGCCTTCGGCATAGACGTGCCGCGCATGATCACGCTCACCTACGGCTTCGGCGTCGGCCTCGCCGCGCTCGCCGGCGTGCTCGCCGCCCCGGCCTATCAGGTGAGCCCCACCATGGGCTCGAACCTGATCATCGTGGTGTTCGCCGTGGTGGTGATCGGCGGCATGGGCTCGATCATGGGCGCCATCGTCACCGGCTTCGGCCTCGGCGTCATCGAGGGCCTGACCAAGGTCTTCTATCCCGAGGCCTCGTCCACCGTGATCTTCGTCATCATGGCCATCGTGCTCATGGTGAAGCCCGCCGGCCTGTTCGGCACGGCCAAGTGAGGGCTGCTACATGAGCTCCGCGACCCATTCCGCTTCCGCCCCCGCCACGTCCGGCGGCAGCTCCAGCACCATGATCGTGTTCGCCGTCGCCGCGGTGGCCGTGCTGCTGGTGGCACCGTTCGGCGTCTATCCCGTGTTCCTGATGAAGGTGATGTGCTTCGCGCTGTTCGCGTGCGCCTTCAACCTGCTGCTCGGCTACACGGGCCTCCTGTCGTTCGGCCACGCCATGTTCTTCGGCGGGTCGGCCTACGTCTGCGCCCACACCACCAAGGTGCTGGGCTTCACCCCGGAGCTTGCCATCCTCGCGGGTGTCGCATTCTCGGTGGTGCTGGGGCTGCTGGCGGGCCTGCTCGCCATCCGCCGGCAGGGCATCTACTTCGCCATGGTCACGCTGGCCCTGGCGCAGATGTTCTTCTTCTTCTGCCTGCAGGCGAAGTTCACCGGCGGTGAGGACGGCCTCCAGGCGGTACCGCGGCGCCCGCTGTTCGGCCTCATCGACATCAGCCAGGACATCCACCTCTATTATTTCGTGCTGGCGATCTTCCTGTTCGGCTTCTTCGTCATCTACCGCACCATCTACTCCCCCTTCGGGCAGGTGCTGAAGGCGATCCGCGAGAACGAGCCGCGCGCCATTTCGCTCGGCTACCGGGCGAACCAGTACAAGCTGCTCGCCTTCGTGCTTTCGGCGGCCCTCGCGGGTCTCGCCGGCTCCACCAAGGTGCTGGTGTTCCAGCTCGCCTCGCTCACCGACGTCGCCTGGCAGATGTCGGGTGAAGTGGTGCTGATGACGCTGGTGGGCGGCATGGGCACCGTGCTCGGCCCCGTGGTCGGCGCGGCCGTGATCGTGACCATGCAGAACTATCTCGCCGGCCTCGGCGAGTGGGTGCTGGTGATCCAGGGCGTCATCTTCGTCCTCGCCGTCTCGCTGTTCCGCCGCGGCTTCGTCGGCGAGGTCATCGCCATCTGGCAGCAGATGAAGGCCCGCAAGGCCAACAGCTGAAGGCGCAATTCCTAAAGCGTCAGCCGCCGGCCTGCGGGCCGGCCGGACATCCTCCCACCCCGCGGGCGCCCGTCGTCTGCGGGGTTTTTCTTGTCGCGATTCCCTAGAGCGCGATCCGAGCGGATTGAATCAATCCGCTCGGTGAATCGCCCTCTAACCCTGAGTAAGAGAACGCGTGATCCGATCTGATTGCGATGCAATCAGATCGGCGCGTGCCCTGGGGTCAGCGGCGGCGAACCGTATCCATGGCGAAGACCGCGAGGCCGGCGACGAGCCCCCACACCGGGGCGCCGAGGCCAAGCGCGCTCACGCCCGAGGCGGTCGTGGCGAACGTCACGATGGCGGCCGTGCGGTGCTTCTCCACGCCGAGCGCCGCCGTGAGCGAGCCGGTGAGGGGAGCGATCAGCGCCAGCCCGGCGATGGTGGCGACCAGAGCCGGCGGCAGCGCCGCGAAAACCGCGACGAGCGAGGCGCCGGCCGCCGCCAGCAGCAGGTAGAACAGGGCATAGACGGGCCCCGCCTTCCACCGCGCCCGGGGATCGGGATCGCACTCCGGCCCCGTGCAGAGCGCCGCCGTGATGGCCGCAAGATTCGACGCGTGGGCACCGAACGGCGCCGTCAGCAGTGAGGCGATGCCGGTGGTGGCGAGGATGGAGCGCACCGGCGGCACATAGCCGCTGGCGGTGAGCACGGCGAAGCCGGGCAGGTTCTGCGACGCCATGGTCACGAGGAAAAGCGGCAGGGCGATGCTGATGAGCACGCCGCCGTCGAATTCCGGCGTCACCCACACCAGCGCCGAGAGTTCGAGCGCCGGCATCTGACCCACGGCGCCGGACCCCAGCGCCGCGCCGATTCCGGCCACCAGCGCCGCCGGAACGGACCAACTGGGCGCCAGCCGGCGTGTCAGGAAGAAGGCCGCCACAACCGGCAGTACCAGCAGTGGGCTCTTCGCGGCGTGCTCGGCGAGGGCGGTGACGAAGCGCACCAGCACGCCCGCGAGCATCGCCGCCGCCACCGCCACGGGAATGCGCGACACCAGCGTGCCGAGCGGCTTCACCGCCGCGCAGGCCACCATCAGCAGTCCCGCCACAAGGAAGGCGCCCGCCGCCCGCTCCATGCCGATCCCCGCCCCGAAGGCGGCAAGCAGGGCCGCGCCCGGCGTGGACCAGGCGGTGATGATGGGCATGCGGTGCCGGACGGAGAGGAATGCGCTCGATCCCGCGATGGCGAGGCAGAGCGCCGCCACCCAGGAGGACGCCTGCGCTGGGCTTGCCCCTACCGCCGCGGCGGCGGAGAGGATGAGGGCGAGGGTGCCGCCGAAGCCCACGAGAGCCGCAACGAAGGCCGACACGATGGCGGAGACGGGCACGCGAAACTCCTCGGGGCGTCTTGGTGTGGACCTCCGCCCGCGGGCTCAGGGGGCCTGCGCCGACAGCACCGGGACGAGCGCCGCCAGCGTCTGCCGGCGCGCCACCAGCCCGAGCGATTCGGGAGAGGCTATGTCGAGGGAGGTGTAGCGCACGAACACGGCGGTGCGGCCGTCCTTCTTCGCAAAGCCGATGAACCATCCGAACGGCCGCGACCGGTCGATCTGCCCATCCGGGAAGCGGCCGAAGCCCGAGCCGGTCTTGCCGAAGGTGACCCACCCGGCGGGCTGCTCATCGATGGCCATGATGCGGATGGTCTCGTCCACGGCCTCGGCCGAGACCGGCAGTTCGCCCTTGAGCATGCGGCGCAGGAAGTCGATCTGCTCGCGCGGGGAGATGACGAGGGAGGAGGAGATCCAGTAGCGCTTGCCGGGCTCCGCCTCGCCCTTCACGCCGCCCATGTTCTCGTTGCCGTAGGCGAAGGCCTTGAGGTACTGGGCCATCCGCTCGCGTCCGAGTTCCGCGGCGAGCACCTCGGAATACCAGACCACGGAATTCTTCATCCATGATCGGGGCGTCTGCGGGCCGCGCGTGACCTCCCGTTCGAGGTCCGCGCCAGGTGGCGGCTCGTGGACGGGCTTGCTGTCGCTCTTGAGGATGCCGGCGTCATAGCCCATCAGCGCCAGCACCACCTTGAAGGTGGAGTTGGGGGGATGGCGCGCGGCGCACAGCCCCTGTTTTGCCAGCACCCGGCCACTGTCGAGGTCGGTCACCAGCAGGCAATCCTCCGCCGCGGCCGCCGGGCGCACGCCGAGGAGCGCCGGGGCGAGCGCGAGAGACAGGAGGAAAGCGAGGCGGGCGATGGGCCGTCCCACCGCCGAGCGCGGCTGCCCCATCAGGAGGCCTTGGCCGGCTTGTCCACCAGCCGAGGGGCGTAGGTGTGCTCCTTGGCCGGGAAGGTGCGGGCGCGCACCTCCTCGGCATAGGTCGCCACCGCCGTCTCGATGGCCGGGCCGAGATTGGCGTACTTCTTCACAAACTTCGGCACCCGGTCGCCGAGGCCCAGCATGTCCTCCAGCACGAGGATCTGCCCGTCGCAGGCCGGCGAGCCGCCGATGCCGATGGTGGGGCAGGGCACTTCCTCCGTGATGCGGCGCGCGAGCGGCTCGGCGATGGCCTCCAGCACGATGGAGAAGGCACCGGCCTCGGCCACCGCGCGGGCGTCGTCGAGGATGATGGAGGCCTCGGCATCGTCGCGGCCGCGCGCCTTGAACGAGCCGAGCGTGTTGATGGCCTGCGGGGTAAGGCCCACATGGCCCATCACCGGCACGCCGCGATCCACCAGGAAGCGCACGGTGTCGGCCATGCGCCGGCCACCCTCGAGCTTTACCGCGCCGGCGCCGGTCTCCTTGAGCACGCGGGCAGCGGTGTGGAAGGCTTCGGTCGGGCTCGCCTCGTAGCTGCCGAAGGGCAGGTCCACGACGATGAGCGCACGCTGCGTGCCGCGCACCACGGCGCGGCCATGCACGATCATCATCTCCACGGTCACCGGGACAGTGGTCTCCAGCCCATGCATCACCATGCCGAGGCTGTCGCCAACGAGGATCACATCGACGTGGCGGTCGAGCAGGCGGGCCGTGTGGGCATGGTAGGAGGTGAGCGACACGATGGGCTCGCCCCCCTTGCGGGCCTGGATCTCGGGCGCGGTGACGCGGCGGGCGTCGGCCTGAATGGACATGGCGTTCCTCTTGGCTTGGCCGGCGCCGGGGCGGCGGCACGGCCGGGGGCATTTCCGGCTCCCGCGGGAGCCGTCCTCTCCTGGCTGTTGTTCTTGTTCGTGTCTCTGGACGGCCGCGCTGCTCTCACATCACCGGCACGCCGACGACGTAGGGATGAAATAGGTAGGCGAGGGCGAGATAGAGCACCAGCCCCCCGCCGACCACCAGCGCGTCGCCCGCCCAGTTTTTCGGAGCGACGGGCACGGGCAGGTTGCGCCGCTTCACCGAGATGCGGTCGAACACCGCCCAGGCCAGCACCGCGCCGAACAGCACGATGGAGGCGATGTCGCCATTGGCGAGAAGGTGTGCCACGGCCCAGGTCTTCACGCCCACCAGCATGGGGTGCTTGAGCCAAGCCTTCACATGGCTCGGGACATAAGCGGCGACGATGGCGATGGCGGCGAACAGCATCAAGAGCAGCGTCAGATGGCGCATGCCCACAGGCGGGTTCCACACCTGCATGGGGCCGGAGGCGCGCCACAGCGCATAGCCATAGGCCGTGAGCAGCAGGCCGGACGCCGCGAGCAGGGAATAAAAGCCCTTGTAGGGGCCTTCCCCCAGCGTGCCGATGAGGCTGGCGCGCAGGCCCCTGACCGTCGTCACCAGATGGATGCCGAGGAAGACGACGAGGCCGAACAGCATCATCACCATGGAACGGGTCTCCTGAGGCGGGGGCGCATCCGCCGCCGACGCGCGGACATTAGTGATGACGGAGCCGGTTGGAAACGGGGCGGCGGTTTCTGGCAACCGGTGGGCGTCGCCCGGGCCAGCGACATCTTGCACGCGTCCCCAAGCGTGGCACTATGGCTGACGGGAGGTCAACGAACATGTTCGAAGCGCTGGTTGTGCCACCGCGCGTCGGCAAGGTGGGGGCGGTTCTGCGCAAGTCCCGCCTTTTGATCTGGCTGGCCGCCGCGCTCCTCGCGGCCATGCTCGTGAGTTTCGCTCTGGCCGGGCCGGCCTCCGCCGCAGCGGCCGTGGTGGCGCGGATCGACCTGTCGCGACAGACCATGACCGTGAGCGTCAACGGGATGCCGCACTATTCCTGGCCGGTTTCCACCGCCCGCCGGGGCTATGTCACGCCCACCGGGGCTTACCGACCCCAGCGCATGTACCGCAGCTATTTCTCGCGCAAGTATTACAACTCGCCCATGCCCTACTCGATCTTCTTCAATGGCGGGTATGCCATCCACGGCAGCTATGAGGTGAGCCGCCTCGGCGCGCCGGCCTCCCACGGCTGCGTGCGGCTGCACCCCTCGAATGCCGCGACCCTCTATTCCCTGGTGCAGACCTACGGGGCGGGCAACACGCTGATTCTCATCACCCGCTGAGGCGCGGCTTTTCCGGCCCCTCGTGCGGCGCATGCGTGCCCTGCGGCGAATCCCTCGCAACAGGTCTTCTATTCGTCGCGCACCCATGGTATCGGCCACTGCCAACTCGTAGCGAGGTGCCGGAGCCCCGCGGCCAGCCCAAAGGTCTGGTCCAGGCTCAGTCTCTCGTTCCGGCCCCGATCCAGCGGTCGCGTTCCGCGCCGCCACCAGGAGTTGGCCATGACAACCCCCAATGGGACTGCGCATTCGTCCGCGATCGACAGCCGCTCGCGCTTCCGCGAGGCGCTGACCTTCGACGACGTGCTGCTGACGCCCGGCGCCTCCGAGGTGATGCCCGGCCAGGTGGATATCTCCACCCAGCTCACCAAGACCATCAGCCTCAACATGCCGATCATCTCCGCGGCGATGGACACCGTGACCGAATCGCGTCTCGCCATCGCCATGGCGCAGGCTGGCGGTATCGGCGTGATCCACCGCAATCTCTCGCCGGAGATGCAGGCCGAGCATGTGCGGCAGGTGAAGAAGTACGAATCGGGCATGGTGGTGAACCCCGTCACCATCCATCCCGACCAGCCGCTTTCCGACGCGCTGGACCTGATGAAGCGCTATTCCATCTCCGGCATTCCGGTGGTGGAGCGGGGCACCGGCGGCATCGCCGGCCGCCTGGTCGGCATCCTCACCAACCGCGACGTGCGCTTCGCCCGCGATCCCGGCCAGCGGGTCGCCGAACTGATGACCAAGGACCGTCTGGTCACCGTCCGCGAGGGGCAGGTGAATCAGGACGAGGCCAAGCGCCTCCTGCACCAGTACCGCATCGAGAAACTGCTGGTGGTGGATGCTGACGACCGCTGCGTCGGCCTCATCACCGTGAAGGACATCGAGAAGGCGGTGGCCTATCCCAGCGCCGCCAAGGACGAGCAGGGCCGCCTGCGCGTCGCCGCCGCGACCACCGTTGGCGAGGACGGCTTCGAGCGCACCGAGCGTCTGATCGACGCGGGCGTGGATCTCGTGGTGGTGGACACCGCCCACGGCCATTCGCGCAAGGTGCTGGACCAGGTGGAGCGCATCAAGAAGCTCTCCAACCGCACCCAGATCCTTGCCGGCAACATCGCCACTTCCGACGGCGCCAAGGCGCTCATCGATGCGGGCGCGGATGCGGTGAAGGTCGGCATCGGCCCCGGCTCCATCTGCACCACTCGCATTGTCGCCGGCGTCGGCGTGCCCCAGCTCACCGCCGTCATGGACGCGGTGGAGGCGGCGCTCGCCACGGGGACGCCGGTGGTTGCCGACGGCGGCATCAAGTTCTCCGGCGACCTCGCCAAGGCACTGGCGGCGGGCGCCTCCGCCGCCATGGTGGGCTCGCTCCTCGCCGGCACCGACGAGAGCCCGGGCGAGGTCTTCCTGTTCCAGGGCCGCTCCTACAAGTCCTATCGCGGCATGGGCTCGGTGGGCGCCATGGCCCGCGGCTCGGCCGACCGCTACTTCCAGGCCGAGGTGCGCGACACCCTGAAGCTGGTGCCGGAAGGCATCGAGGGGCAGGTGGCCTACAAGGGGCCGGTCGGTGCCGTGCTGCACCAGCTCGCCGGCGGCCTGCGGGCGGCCATGGGCTATGTGGGCGGGTCCAATCTCCAGGAGTTCCGCGAGCGCGCCCGCTTCGTGCGCATCTCCTCGGCCGGCCTGCGCGAGAGCCACGTCCATGACGTGACCATCACCCGCGAGAGCCCCAACTATCCGACCAGCGTCTGACGCTGTTTGAGTGTTCACACCGGCGCGGCTCAGCCCGCGCCGGCGGCACCCCCGCCACGCATGCGCACCACGAATTCCACCAGGAAGGCCGTGGACCAGGCCACCATCATGGGGCCGATGAGCGATTCGAAACCGGCCACGGCCCGAAAGGCCCTTTTGATGCTCACGCCATCGGGACCGAGCGTGGTGTAAGTGGAGAGAGAATAATAGATGGCGTCGCGCGGGTCGCCGATGGCGTCGAGCAGCACATAGGCGCCGGCCCAGATGCACACCTCCGCGAGATGCACGAGGCTGAGGCTGAGCACCGTGGCGCTGATGATGACGGCTTCCACGAATACATGGTCCGCATAGACCTTGCCGCTGATCCGATGGCTCAGCCTCCGGCGGATGATCGCCAGGCCGATGGCGTGGGTGCACACCGTGAGCATCGCCAGCACGATGCAGACCATCGCCACCGCCAGCATCGCGCCCGAACCAATCGTCCCGTCCATATCCCGTTTTCGCTCCGTCACGTGACACACCACGTGTGAGCTTAGCACCGGCCGGTGGGATCTCACGCGTCGAGGCAAGATGTCCCCGAGCGTGAGCGGGGCGGCACGCGGCGGAAACGCCACGAAACGGATGTTTACAAACGGTATCCATTTCCTTCTTCCGCAGCGGAATACCCCTGGGGTAATTTGGATTCCAAGGGTGGCACACGAGGGGACCGACAGGCTCCGCGAGGCGGAGCCGTCCGGGCCTCTCGCGCCGGAGCCGCTCCAATGTTCGCCTCTCAGCCTCGCTTGGATTTTGCCGTCGTCGGCGTTCAGAAGGCAGGAACGACCGCACTTTTCCATTTCCTGTCCCAGCATTCCCGCATCGCGATGCCGGGCGACAAGGAACTGCACTTCTTCGACGACGACCGCCGGTGCTGGGCGCGCCCAGACTATCGCGACTACCTCTCACGTTTTCCCCGGCGGCGGGGCGCGATCCGTGGCGAGGCGACGCCCTCCTACATCTGGTGGCCGAACGCGCTTGAGCGGCTGTGGTTGCATAATCCCCATGTCCGGATCATCGCCCTGTTCCGCGATCCGGTGGCCAGGGCCCATGCCCACTGGCGCATGAGTCGGGCGAACGGCAGGGAGCCCCTCGATTTTTCCAGCGCCATCCGGGCAGAGCGGGGCCGGCTCCCGGCCGGCACTGCCGACGATGGGCGACGGCACTATTCCTATGTGGAGCGCGGCTTTTACGGCGCTCAGGTGGAGCGCCTCCTGTCCATCTTCCCACGCAGCCAGGTTCTGATGCTCCGCCAGGACGATCTGGCGCAGCACCACGGGGAAACCCTCTCGCGCGTGTTCGATTTTCGCGGACTTGAGAGGGAGTACGTCGCGCCGGATCGGATCTTCGATGGCGCCGCCGACCTGCCGGTCAGCGCCGCGGACGAGGCCTTTCTTGCGAACGCCTATGCCGCGGACCTCGAACGCTTTTCCGCGCTCAGCCGGCTCGACGTATCCCGCTGGCCGAGCGCCGACCCGGACCGGCGCATCATCGCGCCGGACGGGTGTCAGACGTTTCGGCGGGAGTCTTTCGGCGGCGTCACATCGATCATTCCGCTCTCGTCCGGCGTGCCGTAGCCGCGGGTCTCGCGCAGGTCGATGACGCGGAATGAAAAGCCGCCGTCGCGCTTCATGCCCGGCGCGCGGCCGGTGACGAGCGCATAGACGCCGCCGCCAAGAACCAGGGCGGTGATGACGATGCCGGCCACCAGGATGAGGCCGCCGACAAGCGTAAACAGGGCGAGGCCCACGAGACCCGCCACCACAAGGCCGGCGATACCGCCGAAGATGTTCACGAGCTGTTTCATGACTGAAAGGGTGTCGGCCAATTCGGGCGGAATTCCGAGCGGAGACACCGGGGCACCAGCAACCTTTGCGTGATCGCGGCCTTGGCCTGACCGAAAGGGAAGGGCGGCTCAGTCCGCCGCCCCCTCCTCATATTGCTCCAGCGCGGGCTCACGTCCAATGAGCCGGGCGAGCTGGCGCAGGCGGTTCTGCACGCGTTCGTTGACGAGCGACACCAACGTCTTCGGCACGCTCAGCACCAGCTGGTCGCCGCGCACCTTCAGCGGCATGCGGGGCAGGATGCCCGGCATCGCGGCGGACAGCACATAGCCGACCCGCATGGCCGCCCCGAGGATGCGGGCGCGGTCCAGCATTCCGGTGGTGACAAGCTCAAGGATGCGGGTGTCGCTTTCGTCGGCGCCGAGGCCCACGTGACGGAAATAGACCGACAGCGCCACGTAAGCCCGGCCGGGATGATCGATGCCGGCGAAGGCGGCATGGGCGATCATGTTGAGGCTCTGCTCGCCGCGATAGTCGGGATGGGCGCGCCAGCCCACATCCGCGAGCAGGCAGGCCGCGCGGCGCAGGCGGCGCTCCTCGTCCGCTTCCTCCAGCACCGGGGCAGAGGCGAAGAAGCCGTCGGTCCAGGCCACAAGTTCCTCACCGTGCAAGGGCGAGCGGGAGCGCAGGACATTCATCTCCGCCGCCGCGATGAGCAGCGGGTCACCGGCCCGCTCGGCCTCGGGCAGCAGCGAATAGAGCAGGCCCTCGCGCACGCCGAGGGCCGAAATGACCACCTCGGACGGGCGCCCCTGCCGCACGATGTTCTCCAGCACCAGCGCGCCATAGGCGAGCAGCGGGCGCCGCGCGTCGGAGATCACGTCGATATGGGCCAGCGCTTCGGTGTCGGCACGATGGACGATGCGGGTGAAGTCCAGCGCCTCGCGGGCCGGTATCACATAGCCGTGCATCACATGCAGCGGATAGCCCTTCGTGAACATGTGCAGACGCGCAAGGGCCCGCCATGTGCCACCCACCGCATAGAAGGTCCGGCCGGCGAGGCCGTCCAGAACCTGCGCCTCGGGGATGGTGTCGCGGACGATCTTCTCCGCCTTGCGCGTCGAGCGCGACGAGCGATCCTGAAGGGCGAGGCCGCCCAGCGGCAAGGTCACGCCCGTGCCGACGCAGCCGGCTTTCACGTCCACCAGCTCCAGCGAGCCGCCGCCCAGATCGCCGACGATGCCGTCCGGCGCGTGCACGCCGGCGACGATGCCATAGGCCGCGAGTTCCGCCTCGCGCTTGCCCGTCAGCAGCTCGATGCGGGTACCGCAGATGGCCTCGCACTCGGCGATGAAGGCGGGGCCGTTCTGGGCATCACGCGCGGCGGCGGTGGCGAGCGCATGGATCTCGCCCACCTGCATGGCGTCGCAGAGCGCGCGGAAGCGCTTCAGCGCGGCGAAGGCGCGATCGACCGCATCCTGCGGGAGCCGGCCGGTGGAGAGGACCTCCCGGCCGAGCCCACACAGGGCCTTCTCGTTGAAGATCGGCGTCAGGGCACGGTTGAGCCCCTCGTACACGACGAGGCGCACCGAGTTGGAGCCGATATCAATGACTGCGACCGGCGCCCCAAGGGACAGCCGGCCGGGCGCCTGCGTCAACTCAGCGCCCGCCTCCCCGGCGGACGAAGAGGCTGCGCGGCGAAGAATCCTTGAGAGACTTTCCACGTCCGGACAAGCTCGGATTGGTCATGAAATACTGATGGGCGTTGAACGGCTCCTCGCCCGGCGCCGGGACTATGCGTTCGGAGGAGCCATCCGGCAAGACACGCCAGCTCTGCTGGTTGTCGATAAGGTTCGCGACCATGATCTGGTCGAGCACCTGCTCGTGCACGGTCGGGTTGGTGATGGGGCACAGGGTCTCAACCCGGCGGTCGAGGTTGCGCGGCATCAGGTCCGCCGAGGAGATGTAGACGATGGCGTTCGGGCTGGGCAGGCCATGGCCGCCGCCGAAGCAGTAGATGCGCGAGTGCTCCAGGAAGCGCCCGACGATGGACTTCACCCGGATGTTCTCGCTCAGGCCGGGGATGCCCGGCCTGAGGCAGCAGATGCCGCGGATGACGCAATCCACCTGCACCCCGGCCGCGCTCGCGGCATAGAGCGCGTCGATGATCTCGGGGTCCACAAGCGAATTGCACTTCAGCCAGATCGCCGCCGGACGGCCCGCCCGCGCGAACTCGATCTCGTCCGCGATGTGCTTCATCAGCCGCGGCTTGAGGAAGGACGGCGACACGGCCATCGCGTCGAGCTCATCAGGCGTCGCATAGCCGGTGATGAAGTTGAAGATGCGCGCCACGTCTTGGGCGATCACCGGATCGGCGGTGAAGAAGGACAGGTCGGTGTAGATGCGCGCGGTAATGGGGTGGTAGTTTCCGGTGCCCACATGCACGTAGGTGGCGAGCTGCGAGCCCTCGCGGCGCACCGCCATGGAAAGCTTGCCGTGGGTCTTCAGCTCGATGAAGCCGAAGACCACCTGCACGCCGGCGCGCTCCAGGTCACGCGCCCAACGGATGTTGGCCTCCTCGTCGAAGCGCGCCTTCAGCTCCACCAGCGCCGTCACCGACTTGCCGGCTTCGGCCGCCTCGGCGAGCGCCTTCACGATGGGGCTGTCGGATGAGGTGCGGTACAAGGTCTGCTTGATGGCGACGACATTGGGGTCGCGGGCGGCCTGGCGCAGAAACTGAACCACCACGTCAAAGGATTCATAAGGGTGGTGAACCAGAATGTCCTTCTCGCGAATAGCGAGAAAGCAGTCTCCGCCGTGGTCGCGGATGCGCTCGGGAAATCGGGCGTTGTAGGCCTGGAACTTCAGGTCCGGCCTGTCCACCGACACGAGCTGCGAAAATTCGTTCAGCGCGAGCACGCCGTCCACCACGAAGATCTCGTCGTCGTTCACCCCAAGCTCGCGGGCGACGAAGATGCGCAGTTCGTCCGGCATGGCGGCGTCGGCCTCCATGCGGATCACCTCGCCGTACCGGCGCTGCTTCAGCGCGGTCTCGAACAGGCGCACGAGGTCTTCCGCCTCTTCCTCGATTTCGAGGTCGCTGTCGCGGATGACGCGAAAGACGCCCTGTCCCTTCACGGCGTAGCCGGGGAAGAGGCGGGCGATGAACAGGCCGATCATCTGCTCGAGCGTCATGAAGCGCAGCGTGCCGGCGCCCTGGTCCGGCAGGCGGATGAAGCGGTCGACCTTGGCCGGAATGCGGATAAGCGCGTTCATCCCCCGCCCGTCCGACTGGCGCACCAGCTGGAGCGCCAGCGAGAAGCCGAGGTTGGGAATGAAGGGGAAGGGGTGGGCCGGATCGATGGCGAGGGGGGTCAGCACCGGGAAGACATGGTTGAGGAAGTGCCGCTCCAGCACGTCCATGTCCTCGGGAGTCCCGTCCGTGCCGTCCACCAGCACGATACCGGCGCCGGCGAGGTCTCGCCGCAGTTCGCGCCAGCGGCCCTGCTGGTCGGCGATCAATTGCGCGGCGGCCGCGAGAATGGTGTTCAGTTGCTCGGAGGGGGTGAGCCCGTCCGGGCTCGGGGTCTGGACGCCTTCTCGCACCTGTTCCTTCAGGCCCGCCACGCGGACCATGAAGAATTCGTCGAGGTTGTTGGCGGAAATGGAGAGGAAGCGCAGTTGCTCCAGCAGCGGGTGATTGCGGTTCTCCGCTTCCTCCAGCACGCGGCGGTTGAAGCCGAGCCAGGAAATCTCGCGGTTGATGAACCGCTGCGGGGATTGCGCGAGCGGGCTTTCCACTTCGGCGACGATCTCGGTGTCGGAGAGAGCTACAGCCTCGTTCATGCCCATTCGCTCCGTCGCTCCCTCAACGCCTCAATGGCGGAAACCGGCCGGACCATGGCCGGCTTGCATGACCACTCTATGACATTGCGCCGGCCTTGCGCGTTCCTCAATCATCGCCCACCGGACCGGCGCCGCCGGGCGCATCGTCTGGATGGTCGCCGAATGCCTCGGCGTCGAGCGCGGACGCCAGCACCTGGGCCGCGAGGGCGCGCGTCACCGGCCGCCGGGCGGCCAGCGCCGCCTGGTCCAGCGCCTCGACAATGCGCTGCGCGCCGGCCACTGAACGCGGAATCCGCAGCAGGAGATATTGTACGGTCGCCTCGTCCACAGCGAGCTGGCGGTCGGCGAACAGCTTCACCAGCACCGCGGCCAGCAGCGCATCGTCCGCCGGGGCGATCTCGAACACCGGAATGGCACGCAGACGGGAAGCGAGGTCCGCGGTGGCGAGCGCGAAGCCGGAGGGCAGCGTGCGCGCGGTCATCAGCAGGTAGGCCTGCTGCTCGCGGGCGAGATTGAGCAGGTGGAAGAGGGCCGGCTCGCTGAAGGTCGCCGGGTCGAGATCCTCGAGCACCAGGGCATCGTGGGCGAGGGCGGCCGGCACCGACTCGCGCACGAGGTCACGGGCAGCGAGCGTCAGGGCGCCCGACCGTTCGGCGAAGATGGCGGCGAGGTGGCTCTTGCCCGAGCCGTCCGGCCCGACAAGGCAAGCGACGCGCGAGGGCCAGTCCGGAAACGCATCGATGAGCGCGAGCGCTGCCGCGTTGCCGGGGGCCGCAAGGAAATCCTCGCGGCGGAGCGCCGGCTGGTTGGGCAGGTCGAGGGCAAGCTGTCGCGGCGGTCCGGCCGGGAGACGGGGCATGATGTCAGCGCGCCTCGGCCGGCGGATCTTCCTCATCCGCGGCGCCCTGGTAGAGCGAGGATTGCATGTACCTGGCGATGGCGAAGCGCACGAGCACCCCGGCCACCGCCGTCAGCGGCACCGCCAGCAGAAGGCCGACGAAGCCGAACAGGTAGCCGAAGGCGAACAAGGCGAACATCAGCCACACCGGATGCACGCCGATGCTGTCGCCCACCAGTTTGGGCGCGAGCACGTAGCCCTCGATGGTCTGGCCGGCGACGAAGATGGCGAGCACGGTGCCGATCATGCCCCAGTCGGGAAAGAACTGGACGATGGCCACGCCCATGGCCAGCACGAAGCCGGTGAGCGATCCCACATAGGGGATGAAGGTGATGACCCCCGAGACGATGCCGATGAGCAGCCCGAAGTTGAGCCCCACCATGGACAGGGAGATGGCGTAGAAGCCGCCCAGCAGCAGGCAGACCGTGGCCTGGCCGCGCACGAAGCCGGCCACCGCATTGTCCATGGCGCGGGCGAGGCCGCGCACCACCGGGCGATGCGGAACAGGCACCAGCCGGTCCACCAGCCCAACCATCTCGTTCCAGTCGCACAGGATGTAGAACACAACCACCGGCGTCACCACCAGCAGCGCGAACAGGGCGACGAGTGCCTGTCCGCCGGACCAGACCGAGGAGAGCAGGGTCAGCACATGGCTGACGCCCTGGGTCATCAGGTCCGAGATGGAGCGCTGCATGTCCGGCAGTCGGTCGCCGACGATGCCGCTCAGCCATTCCCGGTTCTCTTCGGTCAGAAGGCCCTGAAGGCGCGTCACATAGGAGGGCAGGCGCTGGATGAACTCGAACAGCTGCGACGACAGGATCGGCAGCGCCAGCAGGAAGAACAGCATCACCAGCAGCAGCATGATCCCCACCACCACGAGGGCGGAGAGGGTGCGTGCGACGCCGATGTGCTCCAGGCGGGCGACCACCGGATTGAGGAAATAGGCGAGCACGATGCCTGCCACGAAGGGCAGGAGGATGCCGGACAGCAGCCAGAGGATAAGGGCGGTGAGCAGTAGCGCGCCCACCCAGAAGCGGGCCTGAATGCGCACCGATGTCCCCTCCATTCCCGGATGGATCGGCACGGGCATGCGGGGCAGGCGGGCGAAAGCTGCGCTGCGCCGCGCCGGCGACGTCGGGTCGCTGCGGAGTTCCGGCATGCGCGTGCGGTCGCCGTCCATCACCTTGCGCCTTTCAACCGGCCGCCCGAAGGAGAGCCGATCCTGAACCGTCGCCCCTCAGCTTGCCATATGGCGCGTCCATGCGGCGAGATAGGCAGCGGCGGAAAGGCCCGTCAAGAGGCCGACCAGCACCAGCCCGAGATCGTACAGCCCCGGCACGGCCACGCCGAAGCCCGCGCTGGCCAGCACGACGGCCGCGAAGCTGATCTGCGCTGCCGTGTTCACCTTGGAAATCAGCAGGGGGCTGATCGTCACCGGCTTCGCCATCACCAGCGAGAGCACCACCGCGCCAATGATCATGACATCCCGCGAGACGACCGCGATGGCGACCCAGCGCGGAATGAGCCCCACCACCGCCAGCGTCACGTAGATCGAGACGAGCAGCGCCTTGTCCGCGACCGGGTCGAGATAGGAGCCAAGCTCGGTCTGCATCTGGAAGCGCTTGGCGATGAAACCGTCGAGCGCGTCCGATACCCCCGCAGCAAGGAACAACCAGAAGGCGAGGAGCGGCTCGCCCGAGGCGATGGCCCACACCACGGCCGGCACCAGGAAGATGCGCAGCAAGGTGATGATGTTGGGGATGCTCAAGGCTCTTCCGCCACCCTGATAGCGTTGAAAGGCCAGCCGTTGCGAGAAGAGCGCGGGCGCTCCGCGCTCCGCCCTCAGGCGCTGATGCGCTCGATCTCCGCGCCGCAGCGCGACAGCTTCTCTTCCAGCTTTTCGAAGCCGCGATCGAGGTGATAGACGCGCTGCACCATGGTCTCGCCCTCGGCGGCGAGGCCGGCGATGACGAGGGAGACCGAGGCGCGCAGGTCGGTGGCCATCACCGGTGCGCCTGTCAGCCGCTCCACGCCCTCCACGACGGCGGTGTCGCCGTCGAGGTGGATACGGGCACCGAGGCGCGCCAACTCCTGAACATGCATGAAGCGGTTCTCGAAGATGGTCTCTGTGATGCGTGAGCGGCCCTTCGCCTTGGTCATCAGGGCCATGAACTGGGCCTGCAGGTCGGTCGGGAAGCCGGGATAGGGGGCGGTGGAGACGTCCACCGGCAGGATGCCGGCGCCGTTGCGGCGGACACGAATGCCCTCGTTGGTGGCGTCGATCTCCGCGCCGGCGTGGCGCAGGGTCTCCAGCGCGTCCTCCAGGAGGTCCGGCCGGGCGCCGGCGAGCATCACGTCACCGCCGGTCATGGCGGTGGCCATGGCATAGGTACCGGTCTCGATGCGGTCGGGCAGCACCGCGTGGCGGGCCGCCTTGAGGCGCGGCACGCCCTCGATGCGGATGGTTGACGTGCCGGCCCCCTCGATGCGCGCGCCCATCTTGATGAGGCAGTCGGCGACATCGACGATCTCGGGCTCGCGCGCGGCATTCTCGATCACGCTCTCGCCGCGGGCGAGGGCGGCGGCCATCAGCGCGGTATGGGTCGCGCCCACGGACACCTTGGGGAAGACGATCCGGGCGCCGGTGAGCCCGCGCGGGGCCTTGGCCAGCACGTAGCCGGCGTCGATCTCGATGTCCGCGCCCAGCGCGCGCAGGGCGTCGAGGTGGAAATCCACCGGCCGCGTGCCGATGGCGCAACCGCCCGGCAGCGAGACCTTGGCGACGCCCATGCGGGCGAGCAGCGGCCCCACCACCCAGAAGGAGGCACGCATCTTCGACACCAGCTCGTAGGGCGCGACCGTGTCCACGATGACGCGGGCATCGATCTCCAGCGTCTGGCCGGCGTAGGGGTCGTCGCCGTTGCGCTTGCCGTTGGTGGTGATATCCACGCCGTGATTGCCGAGGATGCGCTGCAGCAGGGCCACGTCCGCAAGACGGGGGACGTTTTCCAGAATCAGCTTCTCCTCGGTCAGGAGGCTGGCGATCATCAGCGGCAGGGCTGCGTTCTTCGCGCCCGAGATGGGGATGGTGCCCTTCAGCTCGTTGCCGCCGACGATGCGAATCTTGTCCATGCCGTCCTGTCCTTGCCTTGCGAGCGGCGCCCCCTGAGCCGGCCGTAAGCGGATGTAAGAGGAAAGCTCTAGCCCGGCTCGCCCTCTGGCACAATCGCGGGCTTCCCCTCCGACGGGGCGCTGCTACCACCCGTTGCGGGATTTCCACCGGAAGCCTCGGTGGAAGAGGCGGTCGGCGCGGAGGGAGCATCGCTCTCCTGTGGTGCGCGGCGCGCACGAGCCTGCGACTTGCGACGCTGGAGATTGGCGCGCAAGGCGGCGGCGAGGCGGTCCGATCGATCCGTGTCAGAGGCCATGATGTTCCCTTTTCGTCCCATTAGAGGGGGTGCCGAGCCGGCGCAAGGGCACCCTTTCTCCTTACCTTTGCGTGCATTGCTGGCCTTGCCGCGGGGAGTGTGCTAACGAGCCCAATTGCTGGGCCGGGGGAAAGCGTGCGTACGGGCGCTGCACCATCCGCGCGCGGCGCGAGGACGAACCGCTGAAATCTCGTCTCCTTCGCGACGGAGGGGGACTGGGCACGGCGGAAAAAAGGCATTATGCCCTCCTCCAGCCGCCGAACGGCAACGGGATTATCCGAACAACCGAGGGTTCGATCTATGAGTGACATCGCCGAGCGGGTGAAGAAGATTGTCGCGGAGCACTTGGGAGTTGAGCCCGAGAAGGTCACGGAGAGCGCCTCCTTCATCGACGATCTCGGCGCCGACAGCCTCGACACCGTGGAACTCGTGATGGCCTTCGAGGAGGCCTTCAACTGCGAGATCCCGGACGATGCCGCCGAGACCATCCTGACTGTGGGCGACGCGATCAAGTTCCTGGAAAAGAACGCGGCTTGATCCATACGCGTGTCCATCTGGCGGTCGCGTGGCGCTCGGCGCCCGCGGCCGTTGTTGCACCGGGCCGCGCGCCAGGGGCGCCGTTCGCCCGCCTCCCGGAGTTTTTCCCATGAGACGTGTTGTCGTCACCGGCCTCGGCATGGTGACGCCGCTCGCCTGCGGCGTCGAGCCGACCTGGCGGCGGCTGCTTGCCGGCGAAAGCGGTGTCAAGGCGATCAGCCATTTCGAGGTGTCCGACCTCGCGTGCAAGATCGCGGCGAACATCCCGCGCGGCGACGGGTCCGACGGCACCTACAATCCCGACCAGTGGATGGAGCCGAAGGAGCAGCGCAAGGTCGATGAATTCATCGTCTTCGCCATGGCCGCGGCCACCCAGGCGCTGGACGACGCCGGCTGGCATCCCACGGAGTACGAGGACCAGATTGCCTCGGGCGTGCTGATCGGCTCCGGCATCGGCGGTATCGAGGGCATAGCGGAAGCGTCCCTGCTCCTGAAGGATCGCGGCCCGCGCCGCATCTCGCCCTTCTTCATCCCCGGCCGGCTCATCAATCTCGCCGGCGGCTACGTCTCCATCACGCACGGCCTCAAGGGGCCGAACCACGCGGTGGTCACGGCCTGCTCCACCGGCGCCCATGCCATCGGCGACGCCGGCCGGCTGATCGCTCTCGGCGACGCCGACGTGATGGTCGCGGGCGGCACCGAATCGCCGGTCAACCGGCTCTCCATCGCCGGCTTCGCCGCGTGCAAGGCGCTCTGCACCGCGTTCAATGACGACCCCATTCACGCCTCGCGCCCCTACGACAAGGACCGGGACGGCTTCGTCATGGGCGAGGGCGCCGGCGTCGTGGTGCTGGAAGAGCTGGAGCACGCGAAGGCGCGCGGCGCCAAGATCTATGCCGAGCTGGTCGGCTACGGCCTGTCGGGCGATGCCTTCCACATCACCGCCCCGTCCATGGACGGCGACGGCGCCTACCGCTGCATGTCGGCGGCGCTGAAGCGGGCGGGCCTGACGGCGGACGACATCGACTACATCAACGCCCACGGCACCTCCACCATGGCCGACGAGATCGAGCTCAAGGCGGTGGAGCGGCTGCTCGGCAATGCGGCGGCCAAGACCGCCATGTCGTCGACCAAGTCGTCCATCGGCCATCTGCTCGGGGCCGCGGGCTCGGTGGAGGCGATCTTCTCCATCCTCGCCATCCGCGACCAGATTGCCCCGGCGACGCTCAATCTCGACAATCCGTCGGTGGAGACGCCGATCGATCTGGTGCCGCTGACGCCCAAGCCGCGCAAGATCGACGCCGTGCTCTCCAATTCCTTCGGCTTCGGCGGCACCAATGCGTCGCTGATCTTCCGCCGCTACGACGCCTGATACGGCCTGCGGTCGGGCGGGAGCCCGGCCGCACGACGCTGGGACAGCCTGCCCCCGTCACGCCCGAATGTCCCTTTAGCAAGCCGCCAAAAGGTGGCTGACTGCTCCGCGCAACGCGAGAGCTTAGGCCGACGACAAGGGAGCCCGGGATGGCCCAGTCCAACGACGGATCATCGACGCGCGAGGAGCCGGAGAAGGACGCACCGCGCGACGCGGCTTCGTCATATCCCCCGTCTTCCGACCAGGCCGCTTCGCCAGTGCAGTCCGGTCCCGGTGAGGATTCACCGCTCCTGCCGAAAGGGCAGGTCCGCCCGCCCGAGGCCATCGCCTCGGCTCCGCCGCGCCCGCCTGCCGCTCCGCCCATGCCGACAGGTCCCACCCGCAACACCAAGCAGCGCAAGGCGCCTCCGCGCAGGCCGCCGCCGAAGCCGCCCCGGCCGTCGCGCAGCGCGCGGCATCCCGCCGTCACCATCGGCAGCGGCATCTTCACCTTTCTGCTGTTCGCCTTCGTCGCCGTGGGGCTTGCCGGCTGGTATGGCCAGCGCGCCTTCACCGAGCCTGGACCGCTCACCGCCGACAAGGTCGTCAACATTCCGCGCGGCGCCGGCGTGCGCGACATGGCCGAGATTCTCGAGCGCGAGGGCGTCATCCAGAGCTGGGTGCTGTTCGTGGCCGGACAGAAGATTTCCCGCCCGGATGCCTCGCTGAAGGCAGGCGAATACGTTTTCAAGCCCGGCCAGTCGGTGGCGAGCGTGATCGACACCATCGCGTCCGGCAAGGTCGTGCTGCACCAGGTGACCATTCCCGAAGGGCTGACCAGCCAGCAGGTGGTCAAGCGCCTGATGGACAATGACCTTCTCACCGGCACCCCCGCCGTGCCCCAGGAGGGCACGCTGCTGCCCGAGACCTACCGCATCCATCGCGGCATGACCCGTGATGCCGTGCTCCAGGAGATGGCGGACGCGCAGAAGAAGTTGCTGGCCACCATCTGGGCGAAGCGCGCGCCGGACGTGCCGCTCAAGAGCCCGCAGGAACTGGTAACCCTCGCCTCCATCGTCGAAAAGGAGACCGGGCAGGCCGACGAGCGACCCAAGGTCGCCGCCGTGTTCGTCAACCGCCTGGCGCGGAAGATGCGGCTGCAGTCCGACCCGACCATCATCTACGGCATCGTCGGCGGACGAGGCTCGCTCGGCCGGCCGATCTCGCGCACGGACATCGCCACAGCAACCGCCTACAACACCTATGCCATCGACGGACTGCCCCCCGGCCCCATCTGCAATCCGGGCAAGGACGCTCTGATGGCGGCGGCCAACCCGCCAAAGACGAAGGATCTCTTCTTCGTCGCCGACGGCACCGGCGGCCACGCCTTCGCCGAGACGCTGGCCGACCACAACAAGAACGTCGCCCGCTGGCGGGCGATCGAACAGGGCGCCCCCCCGGCGCAGGGCGGCCAGCCGCCCGCTGCCCCGGCCGCCACACCTGCGGCCCCCCCAGGCCGCTGAACGAACACGGAGACGGCCATGGCCGCGGGACCGATCATCAAGCGCGCAGCCGTCTCGGCTGGGAAGGTGGAGCCGCGGACGCCGCTCGCGAGCATGACCGGCTTCGCGCGCGTCTCGGGCTCGCACGGTCCGTGGCGGTTCGGCTGGGAGGTGCGTTCGGTGAACGGCAAGGGCCTCGATCTGCGCCTGCGCCTGCCGCCCGGCTTCGAGGCGCTTGAATCCGACGTGCGCAGCCGCACCGGGCAGGTGCTGTCGCGGGGCTCCGTCGCCGCCAACCTGACGGCCTCACGCGAGGGCGAGGCCTCCGCCGTCCGCGTCAACCAGGGGGCGCTGGAGGCCCTCTACCGCGCCATGTCCGAGAGCGCGCGCCGCCTCGGGGCCGCCGCGCCCACCCTTGATTCGCTCCTCGCCGTGAAGGGCATGGTGGAGATCACCGAGGCCGAGGACAGCGAGGCGGAGCGCGGCGCGCTCATAGCTGCCGTTCTCGACGCCTTCGACCGGGCGCTGGCCGAACTCGGCGCCATGCGGGAGCGGGAAGGCAGCGCGCTCAACGCCATCCTCACAGAGCGCCTCGATGCCATCACCGGCCTCGTCTCCCGGGCCGAGCGCCTGCCGGAGCGGTCCGTGGAGGCGGTGCGGGCACGCATCGCCGATCAGCTCCGGGTGCTGATGGAGGCCGCCTCCCTCGATCCCGAGCGTCTCCACCAGGAGGCGATTCTGGCCGTCACCAAGGCCGACGTGCGCGAGGAACTGGACCGCCTTGTCGCCCACATCGCTCAGGCGCGAGACCTGATGGCCGCCGGCGGCCCTGTCGGGCGGCGGCTCGATTTCCTCGCGCAGGAGTTCAATCGCGAGGCGAATACCCTGTGCTCCAAGTCCAATTCCGTGGCGCTGACGCAGATCGGGCTTGACCTCAAGCTGCTCGTGGATCAGTTCCGCGAGCAGATTCAGAACCTAGAGTGAAGTCCGCCGCGATGCCCAATTCAGCACCCCCTTCCGTGTCCTCGCACTTCGCGCTGCCGGGCTGGAAGCCGGGAGCCGGTGTGCTTGCCCGCCGCGGACTGATGCTGGTGCTCTCCTCGCCATCTGGGGCGGGCAAGACCACGCTCTCCCGCCTGCTGCTCAAGAGCGATGACCGCATCACCATGTCGGTCTCGGTCACCACCCGCGCACCGCGACCGGGCGAGGAGCACGGCAAGGACTATTTCTTCGTCGATCGCGACACCTTCCACCGGATGCGCGACGAGGGTGAGCTTCTGGAACATGCCACCGTGTTCGAGAATCTCTATGGCACGCCACGCGGGGCCGTGGAGCAGGCGTTGTCTGCCGGGCGGGACGTGCTGTTCGATATCGATTGGCAGGGCACCCAGCAGTTGGGCGAGAGCGCGCAGCAGGATCTGGTGAAGGTCTTCATCCTGCCGCCGTCCGCCGCCGACCTGGAGCAGCGGTTGCGGTCACGGGCGCAGGATTCGGAAGAGGTCGTTCACCAGCGCATGGCCAAGGCCTCGGACGAGATCAGCCACTACACCGAATACGACTACATCATCATCAATCACGACGTGGAGGACAGCCTCGCCAAGCTCACCGCCATCCTGCAGGCCGAGCGGCTGAAGCGGCGCCGGCTGACCGGATTGTCCAGCTTCGTGAAGGGCCTGCGCGACAACCTCTGAAGGATGCGGTCCTGCTATTTCTGGACCGCTACTACCTTGCCCTTGTCCACGGCTAGGGCGAGCTGCCCGGCCTTGAGCGCGAGGGCGTGGACCCCGAACAGCTCGCGCCGCCAGCCCTTCAGCGCTGGCACGTCGGCCTCGTCGCTCACCGCGATGCGCTCCAAATCCTCGGTCGTGGCGATCACCTTGGCGGCGACCGCGTTCTGCTCCGCTGTCATGCGCAGCAACACCTTCAGAAGCTCAACCGTTGCATTGGCGCCATTGGGCAGGGGCTTGTCCCGCTCGATGCGGGGCAGCGTCTTCGGGTCGCGGGCGACGCCGCGCTTCACGGCTTCCAGAACCGCTTCGCCATAGCGTGAGCGCTCGAAACCCTTGGGCAGCGAGCGCAACTCGGCCAGCTTCTCGGGCGTCTGCGGCTGCTGCACCGCGATCTCGCCGATCACTTCATCCTTGATGACGCGGCCGCGCGGCAGGTCGCGCGTCTGGGCCTCGCGCTCGCGCCAGGCAGCGACCTCCACGAGAACCGCCAGCTCGCGCGGCTTGCGCACGCGGGACTTCAGCCGCTCCCACGCCTGTTCGGGATGCTGCTCATAGGTGGCGGGTGAGGTGAGGACGTGCATCTCCTCGCCGACCCACTCGCCGCGGCCGCGGGCATCGAGATCCGCCGTCAGCTTGATGTAGATGTCCCGCAGGTGGGTGACGTCGGCGATGGCGTAGGCGATCTGCGCCTGGCTCAGCGGCCGCCGCGACCAGTCGGTGAAGCGCGAGGACTTGTCCAGGCTGTGGCCCACCGTGCGCTGGACCAACTGGTCGTACGAGATGCTGTCGCCGTATCCCAGCACCATGGCCGCCACCTGCGTGTCGAACACGGGGTGGGGAATCAGCCGGGCCTGATGCCAGATGATCTCGATGTCCTGCCGCCCGGCATGGAACACCTTCATCACCCGCTCATTGCCCATGAGCCGATAGAAGGGCGCGAGGTCCAGGCCTTCCGAAAGCGCATCGATGAGGATGGCTTCCTCGGGCGATGCGACCTGCACCACGCACAGCTTCGGCCAGAAGGTGCTTTCTCGCAGGAATTCGGTGTCGACAGTGACGAAGGGGTGTCGCGCAAGACGCTCGCAGGCAGCTGCCAGCGCCTCAGTCGAGGTGATGGGATCCATGCTTCAAACATACCCACGCCGATGCGTTCGGCAAAGGGAATGTGGCGCGATCTTGTCGGAAAGGCGTCAGGCGGCCGAGGTGCGGGTGCGCCGAAGGGCTTCCTCAGCGGAGCCTGGGCGGCCTAGCAGGTAGCCCTGAAGATGGGAGCAGCCCTCCGCCGTGAGCAGCCGTCTCTGGCCTTCCGTCTCAACGCCTTCGGCCGTGCAGCGCAGCCCCAGCGTGCGGGCGAGGCCGACGACAGCCCGCACGATGGCGAGGCTCTGCGGCGAGGTCTCGACCTGATCGATAAACGAGCGGTCCATCTTGATCCGGCCGATGCTGAGGGTCCTCAGATACCCAAGGGAGGAATAGCCCGTGCCGAAATCATCGAGCGCGACCGTGATTCCCTCCTCGCTGAACTGTTCCAGCGTGGCCCGCACCATGGGGCCTTCCTGCAGCAGGGTGCTTTCGGTGATCTCCACCTCCAGACGCGACGGGGCAAGGCCCGAGCTTTCCAGCGCGTTCCGCACTTGCCGGAAGGCTTCCGCGCCGCGGAACTGAACGGGGGAGAGGTTGACCGAGACGAACAGGTCCTCGGGCCATGTTGTGGCCGCGGCGCACGCCTCGGCCAGCACCCATGCGCCCAGCGGCAGGATGAGGCCGGTTTCCTCCGCGATCGGGATGAAACTGGTCGGGTTGACCAGCCCGCGCTCGGGATGCTGCCAGCGAAGCAGGGCCTCGAAGCCGGCGACGCGGCCCGATTCGGCTTCCACGATGGGCTGGTAGAGCAGGAAGAACTGTTTCTCCCGCCATGCGGTTTGAAGGGCGACCTCCATCTCGCGGCGCTCGCGCACGAGGCGCTCCATCTCCTCGACGAAAACCCGGGCGATGCCGCGGCCGTCGGCCTTGGCGCGGTAGAGGGCGAGGTCCGCGTTCTTGAGCAGTTCCGCAACACCGGTGCCATCGCGTGGTGCCATGACGATGCCGATGCTGCAGCCGCTGACGATCCTGTGCAGGCCGAGATGCAACGGCGACCGCAGGGTATGGATCAGGCGCTGCGCGAATTCGGCGGCCTCGCTCTCGTGATTCACACCCGACACCACAACGGCGAATTCGTCGCCACCGAGACGTGCGGCGAAATCATCCGGCCCAACGAGGGCCCGGATGCGCTCGGCCAGTTCGATCAGCATGGTGTCGCCGGCGTCGTGGCCGAGTGTGTCGTTGACGGCCTTGAAGTAATCGAGGTCGAGATAGAGCAGGGCGAGCGGTGTTCCCCCGCCGCGGGCTTTCAGGAGCGCATTCAGACGCTCGGCGAAGGCAAGGCGGTTGGGCAGGCCCGTCAGCACGTCGATCCGCGCCATGCCGTGCTGGGCCACGGCGAAGGCACGCTCGTCCCGCAGATGCCGGCCGACGCCCCAGGCTACGAGCGCGATGGTGAGGCAAAGCAGCCCGGCGGCGACGATCAGCGGCGTCGCCCGCTGCCACATCAGGGCGTCCAGGGCGGCGATGCTTTCGCTGACCACCACCGCCACCGGCAGATCGCCCACCCGATGGACGGCGGCGATGCGGGCTTTCTCGTCCAGCGTCCCGGCGGGGAGTTGCGGCATCTGCCCGGTCGCGAACACCGCCGCCGCTGTGCGTGCCCGAACCGCGGAATCGCGTGGCGACTGGCCGGCTGAGCCGGGATGGCGGGCGAGCAGCGCGCCGTCCGAACGGATCAGCGCGATCATCCCGTCGCGTCCGAGCCGGAGCCCGCTGTAGAAGCGCTCGAAATAGGATTGCTCCATGGCGCCGAGCACAAGGCCGAGGAAGCGCCCAGAGCTGTTGGCGAACCGCTTGGCGAGATAGATGGTGACGGTGCCGCTCCCGCGGTTTGGCACCGGCTCGCCCAGAAATATGTCCGGTCCCCGCATGCCTTCGAGCGCCAGGAAATAATCGCGGTCGGACACGTTCACGTTAGGGATAGGCCAATAGCGTGAAAAGTTGAGCAATTGCCCCGTCTCATCGATGACGGTGATGGCATCGATGAAGGGCAGGCCGGAGATTTTCTCCCGCAGCCGGGAATGGACGTCCTCCGTCGACATGGCATCGACGAGCTGGATCCGTGTCTGGATACCCTTCTCGCGCACGTGTCCAATGAGGTCGTCCTGGATGAGGCCGACGCTCTGGAAGGCGCGGGCCGTCTGCTCGGACAGCGTGACCGCCATGTTCTCGAGCTCGCGCGCGCGGTCCGCGGCACCGTCCTGCCAGAGGCTTCTCACCAGTAGGGTGGCCGCGCAGATGACGCAGACGATGAGCGTCGCTGCGACGAAGGCCAGCCAGAGGGGCCCTCGCGCGCCGGGGCGGTTCGCGTCCAGCGGTCCGGTTTCGCGCCCGTTCGGCGTCTCCATGCCGGCCTCGCTCCTTGTCACGCTCTCACCCGAAAGACCTGTCGATGGAGACACGGCTAACCCGAACCTACAACCTTCGCGCAGGGCTCAACAAGACTGCGTGCTTGACACGCGGCGGAACGCATGCACCTTCGCCCCGCCTCAGACGCGGACTTTCGAGCCGTGGCGCGCGGTGACGCGGCGCCCGGCGCGCAAGCGGCGCCTTGGGCGTCCGGTGCGCGCCAACGGCCTGCGCGCGGACGCCCGGGCAGCAGGGCCTTTCGCCCCGTGTCTTCCCTGATCAGCCTTGAAAGGGCGACCCCATGCACCGTTACCGCTCACATACCTGCGGCGCGCTTTCGACCGCCGAGGTGGGCCAGATCGTCCGCCTGTCCGGCTGGTGCCACCGCATCCGCGACCATGGCGGCGTGCTCTTCATCGACCTGCGCGACCATTACGGCCTCACCCAGGTGGTGGTGGACCCCGACAGCCCGGCCTTCAAGGACGCCGAGAAGGCGCGGTCCGAGTGGGTCATCCGCATCGATGGCAAGGTCCGCCTGCGCCCCGAGGGCACGGAGAATGCGGACCTCACCACCGGCGCCATAGAGGTCTATGCCACCGAGCTCGAAGTGCTCGGCCCGGCCGCCGAGCTGCCGCTGCCGGTGTTCGGCGACGTGGAGTATCCGGAAGAGACGCGGCTCAAGTACCGCTTCCTCGACCTGCGCCGCGAGAAGCTCCACCGCAACATCATGACTCGCGGCGCCATCATCGACGCCATGCGCCGGCGCATGAAGGATCAGGGCTTCTTCGAGTTCCAGACGCCCATCCTCACCGCCTCCTCGCCGGAAGGCGCGCGCGACTTCCTCGTGCCCTCGCGCCTGCATCCCGGGAAGTTCTACGCGCTGCCGCAGGCGCCCCAGCAGTACAAGCAGCTCATCATGATGAGCGGCTTCGACCGCTACTTCCAGATCGCCCCCTGCTTCCGCGACGAGGACCCCCGCGCCGACCGCCTGCCCGGCGAGTTCTACCAGCTCGACCTGGAGATGAGCTTCGTCGAGCAGGAAGACGTGTTCGCCGCCATGGAGCCGGTCATCACCGGCGTGTTCGAGGAGTTTTCCGGCGGCAAGCCGGTGACGAAGAACTGGCCGCGCATCCCCTATGCGGAATCCCTGCGCAAGTACGGCACCGACAAGCCGGACCTGCGCAATCCGCTCGTCATGCAGAACGTCTCCGACCACTTCCGCGGCTCGGGCTTCAAGGTGTTCGCCCGCATGCTGGAGGTGGAGAAGAACGAGGTGTGGGCCATCCCCGCCCCCGGCGGCGGCTCCCGCGCCTTCTGCGACCGCATGAACTCCTGGGCCCAGGGCGAGGGCCAGCCTGGCCTCGGCTACATCATGTGGCGCGAAGGGGGCGAGGGCGCCGGCCCGCTCGCGAACAACATCGGCCCCGAGCGCACCGAGGCGATCCGCGCCCAGCTCGGCCTCAAGGCCGGCGATGCCGCCTTCTTCGTCGCGGGCGACCCCGACAAGTTCGTGAAGTTCGCCGGCCTCGCCCGCACCAAGGTGGGTGAGGAACTGAACCTCATCGACAAGGACCGCTTCGAGCTGGCCTGGATCGTGGACTTCCCCTTCTACGAATATTCGGAGGAGGAGAAGAAGATCGACTTCTCCCACAATCCCTTCTCCATGCCGCAGGGCGGGCTCGAGGCGCTGAACACGCAGGACCCGCTGACCATCAAGGCGTTCCAGTACGACATCGCCTGCAATGGCTACGAGATCGCCTCCGGCGGCATCCGTAACCATCGCCCCGAGGCCATGGTGAAGGCGTTCGAGCTGGCCGGCTATGACGAGGCGACCGTGGTGGAGCGCTTCGGCGGCATGTATCGCGCGTTCCAGTATGGCGCGCCGCCCCATGGTGGCATGGCGGCGGGCGTGGACCGCATCGTCATGCTCCTGTGCGGCACCACCAACCTGCGCGAGATCTCCATCTTCCCCATGAACCAGCAGGCCCTCGACCTGCTCATGGGCGCCCCCAACGAGGCAAGCCCGAAGCAGCTGCGCGAGCTGCACATCCGGCCGGCGCCACAGCAGAAATGACGCATTCCCCCAGTTGGGGGAGCAGCGCGACCATGCCGAAGCCGATATAGATTCTCTCCGGGACGCTGCCGCGCGCCCAAGCTGCGGGCGCTCCCGGGGAGGAAACAGATGCGGTTCGCCTATCCAATGCTCATGGCCGCCGCCCTGGCGGTCCACACGCTCACCTTTCCGGCCGCCGCCGCAGCCGACGAGGCGTCCGACAAGGTCGCCCTCGCGCGGCAGGTGGTGGACCTGGCCGTCGCGCCCGGTATCGACGGCCGCGTGGCGCGCATGATCGCCGAGGCCGCCGCGAAGCAGCCGGCCGACAGGCAGGCCCCCTTCCGCGCAGATGCCGAAAAGGCGGCGGCGCCCATCCGCGCCGACCTGCTCGGCGAGTTCGCGACCTATTACGCCTCTGCCCTCAGCCTTGCGGAGCTGAAGGACATCCACGGCTTCTATTCCAGCCCCGCCGGTCGCAAGCTGGTGCAGGTCGAGGAAGCCAAGCCCGCCGAGGTGAATGCCGCCATTCAGCAGTACATCATCAAGCTGGTGGTGCTGATCAACGGGCCGAAATAGCGGCCCGCCGGATCACGGGGCGGAGGCGGTCGCCTCGAAGCTGAAGGTCTCCAGCAGAACGGTCGGATCGCCGGCTGCTGCGAGGGCGACGAGTGGCACGAAGCCCTTGGGTTTCACCGTCACCTTCAGCGTTCCCGGATTGCGCAGGAAGGACACCAGGGCGGCGCCGACGGGCGCCATCTCGGGCATGCCTTCCTCCATCTCGGCGGCGAAGCCCTCGGCCAGCGCCACGACCTGCTCGCGATAATCCGCCTCGCTCACACCGGCCGCCTTGGCGAACTGGGCATACATCAGCTTGGCGAGCCCCAGGTCCGTCAGCGTCACCGTCACCGGTCCGGCGCCGATGGCCGGCAGTCCGTTGACGAACCCGCCGGCGTCCGCGAAGGCGGATTGGGGCACGTCGGACAGCTTGGTCTCGATGACGACACGGAAGGCGTCCTTCACCTCGGTCGTGATGGGCGCCAGCGTCAGGGTGCTCTCGTTGACGTCGTAGAACGCCTTGGCACCCAGCGAGACGGTGGCCCGCTTCATGCCGGCGTTGATGAGATAGGTGAAGGGCTCGCCATCCTCCGGCCGGATCGGGCCGGAGACATCGGTCAGCGCGAAGTCCACGTAGGAGGGCAAGACCCCGAGCGAGCCGCCCCACGACAGAGAGAAATTGCCGATCTTCACCGGCTCGTTCTTCGCGTCGCCTTCGCCATAAGGCACTTCCAGATTCTTGACCTCGATGCCCGAGATCACCCGGAACAGCACCAGCGCGGTCGTGGGGGAGGGGCTCTGCGCCTCGGCGGCGAGCGCTGCGAGCTGATTGAAATCCAGCTGGCGCACGGCGATGCGACCGATCTTGCCGGTCCCGCCGTCGGGCGTCGTGCCGTCCGCCCGCTCAAGCGTGAAGCCATCGAGCACGCCATTGGCAAGGCCATCCATGCGCATCAGGCCGATGTGCCCCGTCTCGCCCTTGTCCTTTGTGTAGGCGTCCGTGATCGCGACCGTCGTGAAGGAGAGGCCGGCGATGGTGTCGCGCACCAGCTCGGCCGCGCGGCGGCTCTCCTCGGCCGAAGGATTGAGCGGCGGCTTCGTCACCAGGGCCTGGAACTTGGCCAGCCGGGCCGCATCGAAGGCCGAGGGACGGATGGCGAAATTCTCCATCAGCATGGAGGCGCCGCCCTGGGTGGGGCCGCCCTCCTGCGAGATGACATAGGGGCCGGTCACCACCTTGCCGTAAATGCGTCCGTACGCGTCCGCGGCCTTGCCCGTAGGACCACCGGGCTGGGTCATCAGCAGGATGGGCGCCGTGTCGATCTGCGCGGCCACCAGTCCCTCGATGCGCAGAGTGAACCGCGCCGGCGGGGCCTGCCCCTCGGCGGGCAGCACGTAGGAGGCGGTCGAGCGATCGATGATCAGGCTACGCACGCCGCCGGCGTTGATGCCCTCGGCGGCAAAATTGGTGTAGGTGGCTTCCATGGCCGGCGCGCCGGCCGGTGCCATGCGGACGCGGGTCTCGGGAATGGTCACCTTGGCGGCGGTCGTCGCCGCGAGCTGGCGCAGGGCCACACGCAAAGCGCCATAGGCGCCGCCACCCTCGCCGGCGGCGATCAGCGTCATGGGGCCGTTGTACCGGTCGATCATCACCTGCGGCATGGCATAGGTGATGGTGCCGCCCTGCGCGGCGTCGCCGGAGAGCGTCACTTCCACGCCGTCGAGGTCGAGCGCGTCGAGGGTCACCCGCCGGTCGATGGGCTTTTCGCTGCCCCGCGCGACCAGTCGCGCAATCTTCACCGCGGCGCTGCCGTCGGCCGAGGCGATGGCGATACCGGACACGGTCACGGCGCGGTCGGCGGGATCGAAGCCGGCATCGGTGAAGGATGCCTTGCTGCCGGCGGCACGGATGCCGGCGAAGGCCTGCTCCACCTCGGCCCTCACCTTGCCCCGCGACCAGGAGGCGAAGCCGAACCAGCCGCCCACGGCCAGAACGGCCACGATGCCGACCGCTACGGCAACCTTCGTCCAAAGCCCACGCTTCGCCTTCCCCTCGCTCATGGTCATTCCTTCCGGGCCTCCGCCCGCATCAGATCCGCCCAGCATGCAGCCGATCGGCCGCAGCAGATTCGCCCCAATCGCTCGCCCAGATTCTGGGCGCCCACTCAAACGCGCCCACGATCGCGCCACATGCGCCGCCTTAATGCATTCAGGCGGGCGCAACATAACCTAATTTGCGCGGTCCACCGTGACATAAGCATGCGTGGCCGCTAGGTTGCCGGCCGATTTTCTGCGGCGTTTGTTATTCACCAAGGGGGAAGGGGTATGGCGTCCAACATTTCCGAGGATCTGCGTTCGGGCGCGCTCTATTACCATCGCACGCCGCGGCCGGGAAAGCTTGAGATCCAGGCCACCAAACCCCTCGGGAACCAGCGCGATCTCGCCCTCGCTTATTCTCCCGGCGTCGCCGCCGCGTGCGAGGCCATAGCCGCCGATCCCCTGCAGGCAGCTGAGCTGACCATCCGTTCGAATCTCGTGGGCGTCGTCTCGAACGGCACAGCCGTGCTGGGCCTCGGCAACATCGGTCCCCTCGCCGGCAAGCCGGTGATGGAAGGCAAGGCCGTCCTGTTCAAGAAGTTCGCTGGCATTGACGTGTTCGACATCGAGATCGATGCGCTCACCGTCGAGCGCATGGTGGACGTGGTGAGCGCGCTGGAGCCCACCTTCGGCGGCATCAATCTGGAAGACATCAAGGCGCCCGAGTGCTTCGAGGTGGAAGCCCAGCTGCGCCAGCGCATGAAGATCCCGGTCTTCCACGACGACCAGCACGGCACGGCCATCATCGTCGCTGCGGCGGTGCGCAACGCGCTGGAGATCGGCAATCGCAAGATCGAGGATCTCAAGATCGTCACTTCGGGCGCCGGCGCTGCCGCGCTCGCCTGCCTCGGCCTCCTCGTCACGCTCGGCGCGAAGAAGGAGAACATCTGGGTCACCGACATCGAGGGCGTGGTCTATGACGGCCGCAACACCCTCATGGATCCCTACAAGGAGATCTATGCCCAGAAGACCGACAAGCGCACCCTCGACGAGGTGATCGACGGCGCGCACATCTTCCTCGGCCTGTCGGCCGGCGGCGTGCTGAAGCCGGAGATGGTGAAGAAGATGGCGGACAAGCCGCTCATCCTCGCCCTCGCCAATCCCATGCCGGAGATCATGCCAGAGGCCGCCCGCGAGGCGCGCCCGGATGCCATGATCTGCACCGGTCGTTCGGACTTCCCGAACCAGGTCAACAACGTCCTGTGCTTCCCCTACATCTTCCGCGGCGCGCTGGATGTCGGTGCCACCGACATCAACGCCGAGATGAAGATGGCGGCGGTGGAAGCCCTCGCCGCGCTTGCCCGCGAGACTCCGTCGGACGTGGTGGCCCGCGCCTATGGCGGTGAAAGCCGCACCTTCGGCGCCGACTCGCTCATCCCCTCGCCGTTCGATCCGCGCCTCATCCTGCGCATCGCGCCGGCGGTGGCGAAGGCGGCCATGGACACCGGCGTCGCGACGCGTCCCATCGCCGACATGGACGCCTATATCGACCGGCTGGACACCTTCGTGTTCCGCTCCGGCTTCATCATGCGGCCGCTGTTCGCCAAGGCGAAGCAGTCCATCAAGCGGGTGATCTATGCCGAGGGCGAGGACGAGCGCGTTCTGCGCGCCGTTCAGGCGGTGGTCGAGGAAGGCATCGCCCGGCCCATCATCGTCGCCCGCCCGAGCGTGGTGGACACCCGCTTGAAGCGCTTCGGCCTCTCCATCCAGCCCGGCCGCGACTTCGACCTCATCAATCCCGAGGATGATCCGCGCTACCGCGACTACGTGCGCGATTACGTCGAGGTGGCCGGCCGCCGGGGCGTGACGCCGGACGCCGCGCGCACGCTGGTCCGCACCCATCCCACGGTGATCGCGGCCCTTGCCGTCCATCGTGGCGAGGCGGATGCGATGCTCTGCGGCATCGAGGGGCGGTTCGTGCGCCACCTCAGGCAGGTGCGCGACATCATCGGCCTCGCCCCCGGCGTCAAGGAACTGGCGGCGCTCTCGCTGCTCATCACCTCCAAGGGCAATTTCTTCATCTGCGACACGCAGATCCAGACCGAGCCCACCGCCGCCGACCTCGCCGAGATGACGGTGCTGGCCGCCGCCCACGTCCGCCGCTTCGGTCTGGAGCCCCGGGTGGCGCTGCTGTCGCACTCCAATTTCGGCAGCCACGAGACGCTCTCGGCCAAGCGCGTCCGCTCCGCCCTCGCCATCATCCGCGAGCGCGACCCGAACCTTCAGGTCGACGGAGAAATGCAGGCGGATGCGGCACTTATGGAAGATGTGCGCCGCAAGTCCTTCCCCCACTCCAGCCTCTCCGGGGTGGCCAACGTGCTGGTGATGCCGGACCTCGACGCGGCCGATATCGCCTTCAACATGATCAAGGTGCTGGGCGATGCCCTGCCGGTCGGTCCCATCCTGATGGGCACCGCCAAGCCCGCCCATATCCTCGGCCCGTCGGTGACGACGCGCGGCGTCGTCAACATGACAGCCGTTGCCGTCGCCGAGGCGCAGACGGACTGACAAGTCTCTGGAAACACGGAATAGTCCCTCTCCCCGCGCGGGAGAGGGAGGCCTTCGCCAACCGCCTTTGCCGCCCCGGTCTCAGCGCGACGGCGGGGGGCCGAGGATGCCTGCCGTGTAGCGCTCGATCAGGGCGCTGAAGGGGGTGCCGTCGGGCAGGGTGAGCGCCGCCCGGTGGCTCAGCACGAAGGCGGGCAGGGGGAGCGCGGCGCCGGGGGCCGGCTTGAACCCGGTCTCGTCCGCCGGCATCCACAGCACTGTCGAGTCGAGGGTTTTCCGCCGGAAATCGAGCGGTCGCACCACCTTGCCGAACGGGGTATCGGTGCTGTCCAGCACCTGGTTCATGTCGGCTGTCAGCTTTTCCGGCAGATAAAAGTTATCCGCCTCCGACAAAACCGTGGGTCCGCACACGAGGCGCACCCGGCGATGCCGCACCGGCGTGTCGGGTCCGGCGCCGAGCAGCGCGCGCACCTCCGGGGGGGCGGCGCCCTCCCGCTCGTAGACCCGCTCGGCCACCACCCGGGAGGGATCGGAGATGCCACGGGTGGCGCACCAGCGTTCCAGGGTCGCGGTGGCGCTCGCATGGGCGAGGAGATCGGCGTTCAGCGCCTCGACCAGTTCCTGGGCCTGCTGCCGGGCGGCGGGAGTGTCCGGCCACCGGGTCTCCAGCGCGTGGGCCGGCACCATGAGGCAGGCGGCCAGCATCAGCGGCACCAGCATCGGCAGGCCAGACGGGAAGCCGGGCGGAAACATGGGATCGCGCACCCTCCAGAGCGACGCGCCAGCGCGCCGCCCCACTCCATACCGCAGCGCGAAGCCGCTTGCCATGGCGGGCATCCGCCCGGTCCCGCCACGCTCAGGCCCTGAGACAGCAGCACGCAGCAAAACCCGCGACCAGACATGCGAAAACGCAGGCAAATGGGCTATGATGCACGACGAATGACCTTCCTGCCCGACCACCTCGCCGACCTCTACGACAGCACGCAAGTGCTAGTGGCGGCTTATGATTGCTTCGACCGGCTGCGCTATGCCAACCCCGCGTTCCGGGCCGCCTTTGTCCTCGGGCCGGGCGAGGAACTCACCTGGGCGGAGATCATGCGGCGCAACCATGCCGCGCGGCGGGGCACCATCATCACAGCCGCCGATTTCGACGCCTGGCTCGTCTCCACCCTTTCGCGCCGTGGCAAGGTGCCCTACCGCTCGTTTGAGACCGACCTCTACGACGGCCGCTGGCTGCTGATGACCGAGAGTGTCTCGGCGGCGGGGTGGATGCTCTGCATCGCCAGCGACATCACCGCCCTCAAGGCGGACGGCCGGGATGTGCGGCAGGCCCGCGACCGCGCCATCAGGGAGGCGCAGACCGACGACCTCACCGGCATCGCCAACCGCCGCTTCATCACCGCGCGGGTGGACGACATGCTCGCGCCGGGTGCGCTGGGCGGAACACTGTGCGTTCTGGATCTCGATAACTTCAAATATATCAATGACCTCGTCGGCCACCTCGCGGGCGACACGGTGCTCCGCGACTTCGCCGCGCGCATCAACGGCCTGATCCGCCGCAAGGATTGCTTCGGCCGCGTGGGTGGCGAGGAGTTCGTGCTGGTGCTGCCGCAGACCTCGCCGGAGGAGGCGGTGCTCATCGTCGAGCGGATGCTGTCGGTGGTGCGCCAGTCGCGACCGCTGCCGCAATGGCCGGACTTCGCCTACACCTTCTCCGCCGGCATCGCCACGGGCGGGCCGGGCACCACCTTCTCCGATCTGTTCGGCCGGGCCGACCGCGCGCTCTACATGGCCAAGATGAGCGGCCGCAACCGCATCCAGGTGGACGGCGAGGCGCCGCCCGCGGTGATGGCGGCACGCGGCTAGGGCAGCACGGGGCGGGGGACGGAACGCGCGCTCCCGTCTCCTCCGAAAGCAGGAGGCGGGCGTTACAAATCCTGTGCCCGTCGGGTCTCCACTTGAGGTATGCTCGACCGGGCCATGTTTGACATCCGTGACTTCGGAAACGCGGGCGCCGAAGACGGCACGCCCGGCCTCCTGACCCGCATCCGCGCCCTCTACGAGGCGACGCCGCTGCTTGTCGGCCTTTACGATCCCACCGACCGGCTGCGTTATGCCAACCCGGCCCTGCGGGCCACCTTCGGCATTCCGGAGGGCGATCTCCCCACCTGGGAGGAACTGGTCCGGCGCAGTCATGCGGCGGGGACCGGCATCATCATCACGGCACCGGATTTCGAGACCTGGCTCGCCTCCGCCAAGTCGCGTCGCGGCAAGGTGCGCTTCCGCAGCTTCGAGAGCGATCTCAGGGACGGCCGCTGGCTGTTGGTGAACGAGACCCTGGATGCGGACGGCTGGATGCTCACCGTGGGAGTGGATGTCACCTCCTTCCGCGTCGACACCCGCGACATCCGGCAGGCCCGCGACCACGCGCTCCGCGCCGCCCACACGGACGAGCTGACCGGCGTCGCCAACCGCCGCTTCGCCATCCACCGCGCCAACGAGATGATGGCACCCGACGGCCCCGGCGGCGCGCTCTGCGTCATCGATCTCGACAATTTCAAGCCTGTGAACGACCGCTTCGGCCACCAGACCGGCGACGATTTGCTGCGCGCCTATTGCGCCCTGATGGCCGCCGCCATCGGCCGCGCCGACTGCTTCGGCCGGGTGGGGGGCGAGGAGTTCATGCTGGTGCTGCCGCAGACCGACCTCGTGGCCGCCGAGCGCCGCGTTTGCGACCTCCTCGCCCGCGTGCGCGCCTCCCGTCCGCTGCCCGCCTTGCCGGACTTCACCTACACCTTCTCCGCCGGGCTCACCTTCACACCCCCCGGCGACACCTTCTCCGAAGCCTACGGCCGCGCCGACCGCGCGCTCTATCTGGCGAAGCTGGCGGGGCGGGACCGGGTGATGTTGGGGTGATGGGGGATTTTGGGATTTTAGTCCTTGACAGCGGTGCGCTGCCTGGGTATCTTTTCCCCATGTTCGAGACGTGTGCCTGACGGCCGAGGCCGAAACGCCGCGAGCGAGCGCTCTTCCTCAAGGAACCGTCGTCGTGGTCCGGCTTGACCGGACCACCCATGGCACCATTCGCACCGGCCGCCCAAGGCCTTCGCTCGCGGCAGCATGGGCCCTCCGGTCGAGCCGGAGGGCGACGGCGGTGCGGGGGCAGGGGGTGCTCTTCTTGGCCCCGCGCCTTTCGTTTCCTCCTCACCGCAGAGGTCCGCCCATGGATCAGCCTCACGGCAGCGCCGTGCCGTCCGCGCGTCCGGCGCGGGGGGCGCTGGCGCGGCGGCTTTATCTGGAGGGGGCCAGCATGGCGGAGATCCGCCGGCAGACCGGCCTCTCCAGCGCCACCGTCTATTACTGGATCGACCGCGAGAGGGGGCCGGACGGCACCTTCCTCTTCAATCCCGTCCCGCGCCGCACCGCCCATCCCGTGGGCGGCCGGCCGGCGAAGGCGCGCGACGCCAAGGTCCCCGCGAACGCCCCCGGCAAGCCGGACCGGCGCGGCCTGCTCAAGCGGCTGTGGCGGGCGGCGGAGCGGCAGATCGACGAGATTGAGGGCCGCCTCGCCCGCACCGCCGAACCCGGCGACGAGGCGCCCCGCCCCGAGCCCGAGAAGGACGCCCGGGCGCTGGCGGTGCTGGCGCGCACCCTGCGGGAGCTGACTGCGCTCGAGGCGGAGACCCGCAAGCGGCGCAAGGCGAAGGACCAAGATGGAACCGTCCGCGACCTCGACACCTTCCGCCGCGAGCTTGCGCGCCGCCTTGATCGCCTGCGCGAAGGCGGGGACGGCGCGGGCGTTCCTTGAGGCTCTGCCCGAGGAGGACGCCGGCCGCCTCCTCGCCGACTGGGCGCTGTGGGCGCGGCCGGACCAGCTTCCCCCCGCCGAGGCGCAAGGCGGCGGGCCGTGGTCCACCTGGCTGGTGCTGGGCGGGCGCGGGGCCGGCAAGACGCGGGCCGGCGCCGAATGGGTGCGGGGCCTCGCCTCCGGCGCGGCCCCCTTCGCGGCGGCCCCGGTGAGTCCCATCGCGCTCATCGCCGAGACCATGGCCGATGTGCGCGAGGTGATGGTGGAGGGCGTCTCCGGCGTCCTCGCCGTCCATCCGCGCGGCGAGCGTCCGCGCTGGGAGCCGACCCGCCGCCGCATCGTCTGGCCCAATGGCGCGGTGGCGCAGGGCTTTTCGGCGGAAGACCCCGAAAGCCTGCGCGGCCCGCAATTCGCCGCCGCCTGGCTGGACGAACTCGCCAAGTGGAAGCGTGCGGAGGCCACCTTCGACATGCTGCAATTCGCGCTGCGCCTCGGCGCCCAGCCGCGCCAGATGGTGACGACCACGCCGCGCCCCACCGCGCTGCTGCGTCGTCTGCTCGCCGATCCCGCCACGGCGGTGAGCCGGGCGAAGACGGCGGACAATGCCTTTCACCTCGCGCCCACCTTCCTCGGGCAGGTGATGTCGCGCTATGGCGGCACCCGCCTCGGCCGGCAGGAGCTGGACGGCGAGATCATCGAGGACCGGCCGGACGCGCTCTTCTCCCGCCCCCAATTGGAGGCGCTGCGCGAGCAAGAGGCCCCGCCGCTCGCCCGCATCGTGGTGGCGGTGGACCCGCCCGCCTCCTCCCGCGCCGGCGCCGACTCATGCGGGCTGGTGGCGGCGGGCATCGACGCGGCGGGGGTGGTGCATGTGCTGGCGGATGCCACCGAGCAGGGCCTGCGCCCGGCGCAATGGGCGGCCAAGGCGGTGGCGCTGTTCCACCGCTTTTCCGCCGACCGCATCGTCGCCGAGGTGAACCAGGGCGGCGAGATGGTGCGCGCCGTCATCGCCGAGGTGGACCCCGCCGTTCCGGTGGAGCAGGTGCGCGCCACGCGCGGCAAATTCCTGCGCGCCGAGCCGGTGGCCGCCCTCTACGAACAGGCCCGCGTCCGCCACGCCGGCGCCTTCCCGGAGCTGGAAGACGAGATGTGCGACTTCGGCACCGATGGCCTCTCCTCCGGCCGCTCGCCCGACCGCCTCGACGCGCTGGTGTGGGCGGTGACGGCGCTGGCGCTGGGCGCGAAGGCCGGCGCGCCGCGGGTGCGGGGGCTTTAGGCCGTCAGCTGCCGACCACGACGCCGCCCACGGGAATCTCCACCTGCACGCACAGGCCGGTGACGCTCTGTCCGGGCGCGAAGTCCGGCCATCTTTCGTTGCGTTTCAGGCTGGCGCCGAGACAGCCGCGTTCGCTGCGGAAATAGCCGACGATCTGCTGCGAGGTCTCGGTGGTGACGAACCGGGCGCCGGCATAGGGGCCGCCCGCATAGCCCATGGCGGACGTCGCTGCGGGCTGGACCGTGGTGGTCGTGACGATGAGGACCAGGGCATAGAGCATGACGCCCTCCCGATCTGCTCCCAACCCACGACCCGCAATCATTCTACGCCTGTGCTGCCCCAGCGCGAACCGGTTTGTTGGCGCGTTTTTGGCGACGACGCTTGCGTGGCATCCAGAATACGTCCATCATGTGCCTACAAATGAGGCTGCATGACAGCGTTGTGTGCAGACATTTGCCTTCCCTTGGCCCTCTCTGCCCCGTCTGGAGCCATGAGACATCATTGGAAAGCATTTTTCGCACGTCATGAGCCCCATTGCGGCTCCGTCCAGGTCGGGCTGAAGTCCGGCGCGGGCGGGATGCTGGGCATGGGCCTTGTCGGTGGCGCCGCGGCCTTCACCAGCCTTCCGCTGCTCATCGCGCCGTTCGGCGCGAGCGCGGTGCTGCTGTTCGGCCATCCCTCCTCGCCGCTGGCGCAGCCGGCCAATGTCATCGGCGGCTATGCCCTGTCGGTCACGGTGGGCATCGTCTTCACCCTGCTGTTTCCCGGCGCCTGGTGGGCGGCGGCGCTGGGGGTGGGCCTCGCCATCCTCGCCATGCTGCTCTTGCGCGTGTCGCATCCGCCCGCCGGCGCCGTGCCGGTGCTGATGGCGGCCTCGCCCATCGACCCGTTTGAACTGTCCGGCATCGTCATCGCCGGTGCCGTCTGCCTCGTGGCGGTGGCGAGCCTCTACCACCGGCTGCCGCCGCGTCACCACGAGTACCCACGTCGGGCGGGCTGAAACCGAGCCGTCACCCGTTCCGCACGCTTTAACGCCGGCCGCCGCGCCGGCGCCCCTGTGGCCTGCAGCCGGTTCGCCGGTGTGCAACCTCCGGCCGCTCCTTGATCCGATCCTTCCGCAGACGCCCCGAGCTGCGCGAAGGAACGGCCTCAGGGGGCGGCCGATTTCATTTCGGAGCCCCCGCATGCTGGCAAGCTTCCTCGCCCCCTTCCGCCGCGCGCCCGAGGAGGCCAAGGCGAGCCGCACCGGGCGCCTCATCGCACTCCTCTCCGCCGGCAGGCCGCGCTGGACCCCGCGCGATTACGCTTCGCTGGCCCGCGAGGGCTATGCCCGCAACGCCATCGCCTACCGCGCCGTGCGGCTCATCGGTGAGGCGGCGGCGACCGTGCCCTTGGTGCTCACGGTGAACGGGCGCGAGCACGACACCCACCCCTTCCTCGATCTCCTCGCCCGGCCCAACCCGCGCCTCACCCGGGCGGCCTTGTTCGAGGCCATCTGCTGCCATTTGCTGGTGGCCGGCAACGCCTATGTGGAGGCGGTGGCGCTCGATGGCGCGCCGCGCGAGCTGCATCTGCTGCGCCCCGACCGGGTGCGCGTGGTGCCGGGGCCGGACGGCTGGCCCGAGGCATTCGACTACACGCTGGGCAGCGAGACCGTGCGCATCGCGCAGGACACTTTGGTGCCCGGCGCCGACGTGCCGCCCATCCTGCATCTCTCCGCCTTCAACCCGCTGGACGACCATTACGGCTTCGCCCCGCTGGCGGCCGCGCAGCAGGCGCTCGATCTCCACAACGCCGCCAGCGCCTGGAACAAGGCGCTCATCGACAATGCCGCCCGGCCCTCCGGCGCCCTCGTCTATGGCGGCACGGGCGCGTTGACGGAGGAGCAGTTCGAGCGGCTGAAGGGCGAGCTGGAAGCCTCCTTCCAGGGCGCGGTGAATGCCGGCCGCCCGCTGCTGCTGGAAGGCGGGCTCGACTGGCGCCCGCTCTCCCTCTCGCCCAAGGACATGGACTTCGAGGCCGCCCGCAATTCCGCCGCGCGGGAGATCGCGCTGGCCGTTGGCGTGCCGCCCATGCTGCTCGGCATCCCCGGCGACAACACCTATGCCAACTACGCCGAGGCGAACCGCGCGCTCTGGCGCCAGAGCGTCGTGCCACTGGTGCGCCGCGTGTGCGACGCCCTCGCTCTGTGGCTCGCCCCGGCCTATGGCGGCGGCCTCACCCTGGTGCCCGACCTCGACCAGATCGAGGCGCTTTCCGCCGAGCGCTCGGAACTGTGGGCGCGGGTGGGCGCGGCGGACTTCCTGAGCGACGCGGAGAAGCGGGCGGCGGTGGGGTATCAGGGGTAGGGCGACTCAGGTCAGTTCGTCGCTTTCGACGATGGGACTGATCCAGCCCGCCTCGTTCGCAGGGCCAAATCTGGTAACGTAGCGATCGAAATATTTGGCAAACCATTTGTTGTACGAATAGTGTTTATGGTTTTCCCGCGAGTCTTCTAAGAGCTGTGCGATGATGTCACGGCATGCGCGTATGTATCGGAATGGCTCTGATGTCGAAAATTTGGCCCATCCGATGGTATGGCTCGCCTTTGCACGTTCCTCGAAGTCTTTAAGGGTATGGATAAAATAGGGGCCGTCCCCGGCAGGGATGACCCACCGGGTGCCGCTCGCCTCGAGGAGCACCCGTGCGGGCTTCTGTACGATGATGCGGGGGAAGATGGCAGACTGAGTCTCCAGCTGATACGCGCGTACGAGCGCTGGGCCGAGCACGGTGCCATCGCGGTGAAGGAGATCGCCGCGTACAAGAGCGCCGCGCGTCAGAAAGCCCGCCCGCAGCAACGCGATGCAGATACTGTTGACGCTCCATGCAAGATCGCACAATCGACTCATATTGTCTTCGGCATGGGAACATGCAGCGGTGGATATGATGATGCTGTCCGAAAACACGGACAGTTCCAGTTCGCCGCCATGTATATTTGTTATCTTGTCCTTTGAAGTCTGGTGTATTTTTTTGACGTTTGAGATGACGGACTTGGCATTTTCTGCATGTTGCATCACGTAGGCTGAGAAGCCTAAGATGTCGATAAAGCAAAGGAAGCGATCATCGTAGGTCTTTGCCTCATCCTCAGGGACGTCTTCGGTCACGGCACTTCGACGCGAATGATGCTGGCGGTGCGATCTTGGGCTTTGTGGGGATGCCCCTTGGCATCCAGGGGCTCCCATTGCTTCGTCAGCAGGCGCCCCCGGGGGGCAAGGGCACGGCCGGTGAGAGGATCCCACTCGTAGATCTCGTGCTCAAAATCCCGCGACCGCATGGAGGGCACGATCGTCCAGTCCGACACGTTGGTAAGCCGAATTCTGTAGAGTTCGTCGATAGGGCAACTATCCGTATGATCGTCGTAGATATTCAGGTAGGCGGAGCCGTGGTCGCTAATGTCGCGAACGAAGCCGATGATCTTCCGGCGACGTTCTCGCTCTGGCGACTGGATGAGGTAAACGACCTCGCCGCGCCGGAGGGCGCCATTCGCACGGTTCCTGCCGCATCTTATCAACGCGTGGATGATGCTCTTATTCTTTTTCAGGTTATCGGACAAAGAAAGGGGCAGCGAAATCAATGCCTCGTCCTGGTTGGTCGGCATATGGGCTTAAGCGTGTATCGCGTCAAAATACAACTTAAACGATAATTCATCTGCGGGCAACAACCTGCTCCGCTTTCGCTCCCCCTTCGCGAGCCCCCCATGGATACCCTCATCCGCACCTTCGCCGAGCGGGGCGATCTCGCGCATCTGGCGCTGCTGCTGTGGGCGCTGGCGGCCACCGCCGGCCTGTGGCGGACGCTCACCGAGCTGGCCCGTGCCAATGCGCGGATGGACGCGCTGGTGCGCGAGCTGGCCCGCTTCAACGCGCGTTTCGACGACCTCTCCTGACCCCCCAACACATCCTCGGAGACACCCATGCGATCGCCATTCCAGAAGGCGTCCGCGCCGCGCATCCGCGCGCTCACCGGCGGGCCCAAAACCAAGGCCCGCGCCACGCCGCCGGCCCCTCCCGCCGCTGCCGGCACGGTCTTCCGCGAGTTCGTGGCGACGCTGGAGCGCATCGAGAAGAGCCGCCGCCGCAAGAAGCCGGCCCCGCCCGCAGGGGGCGCCTGAGCCATGGCGGCCTCTGACCCCCCAACCGACGGCTACGCCATCGAGGGCTATGCCTGCCTGTTCGACGTGCCGGACCTCGGCCGCGATCTCGTCGAGCGCGGCGCCTTCGCGGCGAGCCTCGCCCGCCAGGGCGCGGGCGGCGTGCGCATGCTCTACCAGCACGATCCGGCCGAGCCCATCGGCGTGTGGACCGATGTGATCGAGGACGGGCGCGGCCTCTATGTGCGCGGCCGGCTCTCGCCCTTCGTCGCCCGCGCACGGGAGGTGGCGGCGCTGGTCCGCGACGGCGCGCTGGACGGCCTCTCCATCGGCTTCAAGGCGGTGACGGCCCGCACCGATCCGCGCACGCGCCTGCGCCGCATCGCCCGCATCGATCTGTGGGAGGTGTCCGTCGTCACCTTTCCCATGCAGCCGCAAGCGCGCATTGCGCGCAAAACCGACGACGCCCGCATTGCGCGCAAAACCGACGACGCCCGCATCCGGCGCCCGGCCCCGTCCCCGGCCGCTTTGCTCACCGCCGCGGCCGCCCGCCTGCGCGCCGCCGCCAGCGCCTGATCTCCGCTCAACAGAAGGTTCTTCCCATGTCGCTGAATACTGGCACTCACGAGGGTGCGCCCGAAACCAAGGTGGCCGGCGCCGAGCAGCGCATCGCGGTCGCCGATTTCCTGTCCGCCTTCGAGGCCTACAAGGAAACCAACGACGCGCGCCTTGCCCAGATGGAGCGCCGCGGCGCGGACGTGCTCACCACCGAGCAGCTGGCCCGCATCGATGCGGCCCTCGACGCCCACCAGGCGCGGCTCGATGCCCTCGCCACCAAGGCCCGCCGCCCGGCGCTGGGCGCGGCGCCCGAGCGCACCGCGGATGCCTCCCAGCACGGCGCGGCGTTCGACACCTATGCCCGCCATGGCGAGGCCGGCGGCCTGAAGGCGCTGGAGGCGAAGGCCCTCTCCGCCGGCACCGGCGCGGACGGCGGCTATCTCGTGCCCTACGAGGCGGAGCAGGAGATCGGCCGGCGGCTCGCCGCCCTGTCGCCCATCCGCGCGCTCGCCACGGTGCGGGTGATCGGCGCCGGCACCTATCGCAAGCCCTTCATGACCTCAGGCCCCGCCTCCGGCTGGGCGGCCGAGACGGCGGCCCGCCCGCAGACGGACAGTCCGGTCCTCGCCGAGCTCGCCTTCCCCGCCATGGAGCTTTACGCCATGCCGGCGGCGACGCAGGCGCTGCTCGACGATGCGCAGGTGAACATCGAGGACTGGCTGGCGCAGGAGGTGGACGCCGCCTTCGCCGAGCAGGAGGGCACCGCCTTCGTCACCGGCGACGGGGTGGCCAAGCCCAAGGGCTTCCTGGCCTATACCAAGGTCGCCGAGAGCGCCTGGACCTGGGACAAGGTGGGGTTTGTTGCCACCGGCGCGGCCGGCGCCTTCCCCTCCGCGACGCCGGCTGATCCGCTCCTCGATCTCGTCTATGCGCTGAAGGGCGGCTACCGCCAGAACGCCACCTTCGTGATGAACCGCAAGACGCAAGGCGCCGTGCGCAAGCTGAAGGACGAGAACGGCAATTATCTCTGGGCGCCCCCCGCAGGCGTCGGCCAGCCGGCGAGCCTCCTCGGCTTCCCGGTCGCCGAGAGCGAGGCCATGCCGGACATCGCTGCGGACGCCCACGCCATCGCCTTCGGCGACTTCCGCCGCTTCTATCTGGTGGTGGACCGCGCCGGGGTGCGGGTGCTGCGCGACCCGTATTCGGCCAAGCCTTACGTGCTGTTCTACACCACCAAGCGCGTGGGCGGCGGCGTGCAGGACTTCGACGCCGCGAAGCTCATGAAGTTCGCCGCGAGCTGAGGGCTGTTCCCCGGACCAGCGACGGCGAAAGCCGGCGCGCCGATCCGGGGGCCAGCGCAAAAGTGCCGCGAAGCGGGCGCGCTCTCCCCTCTCCCCTTGCGGGAGAGGGGCCGGGGGTGAGGGGTGTTCAGCGCCAACCGTCCGGCTGCGGCCTTGCGCGGCACCAGCCCCCTCACCCGTCTCGCGGCTGCGCCGCGATCCACCCTCTCCCGCAAAGGGGAGAGGGAAAAATGACCCCCTCAGTTCGGCAGCACCAGGCAGGCGCCGCCGGCCTTGCGGAGGCGCTCGCACATCTTCATGCCCTCGGCCTTGGACTGGGCCGGCAGGCGCACGCGATAGAAGGTGCGCGGGCCGCGCCCGCCCACCCGCGTGGAGATGATGACCGGCACGAGGTCCGCGAACACCTGCGGCGCGCGCTGCGCCTCGCGCCGGAAGGAGGCCAGCGCAATGTCGCGCGAATAATTGCCGGAGATCTGCACGCCCCAGGGCGCGAACAGCGCATTCGCCGGCTGGCCCGCCGCCGGCGCCGGCGCACCCTTGCGCAGGCTCGCGACAGTGGCGAGGCACGGCTCGGGCGGAAAATCCGCCGGGCCGAAGGCGGCCGTGCCCTGCTTCTTCAGCCCGGCCCAATCCTCCGCCGTGCGGCCGGTGATGATGCGCACATAGGCGCGCGTCTCGTTGGGCAGTCCGCCGCCGCCGAGGAACCCGTTCACCCGCCCCGGCCCGGCATTGTAGGCGGCTGCCGCGAGGCCGAGATTGCCGAACCGCCGGTTGAGATCGGCGATCAAGGCGGCAGAGGCGGGGATCGCCGCCTCCGGATCGAACGGATCTGTGAGCCCGCGCTCCTTCGCCGTGCCCGGCATGAATTGGGCGATGCCCTGCGCGCCCGCGCGGCTCACCACGTCCGGGCGGAACGAGCTTTCCTGCCAGATGAGGCGGGTGAGGAAGGAGGCGGGCAGCCCCTCCTTCGCCGCTGCCCCGTCGATGAGCCGGCAAATGGCGTGATCGACGGTCTCGCCGCCGGGGGATTGGGCGTGCGCGGGGGCCGCGAGCGCGAGAAGGACCACGAAGCCGCGCCATGCATGCTGCAGGGCGGCGCGCACGTCAGAGCCCGGTCGCGGGGAGGGGGCTCCCCAGCATCTTGGCGGTGCTGGTGATCCAGTCGCGATGCAGCGACACCAGGGTGACGCCTGTGACGCCGCCGCAGCCGCGCGCGCCGCCCGCGGCGGTCGCCCAGCCGACCACGCCGGCCACCGCGCCGTCGAGGAAGGCCGGCCCGCCGGAATCCCCGGTGCAGGCCCCGGCCGCGCCCTCTGGCGCGGACAGCCGCACCATGATGCCCCCGGTGCTGCCGATGGAGGGCAGGGCGACGCTGCGCAGCGTGCCCGCGCTCTTCATGGCGCCATCGGCGGTCACGCCATAGCCGGCGATCCGGAAGGTGGCGCCCTTCTCCGGCAGTCCCGTGGCCGGGCTGAGCCGCGCCGTGCGGAAGCGCGCGGGCAAAGGCTCGGCGAGCTTCACCAGGGCGAGGTCCGGCGTCGGCCGGCGGGTCTGGAACTGGTCGGCGTCGAAGCGCGGATGCACCGAAACGCGCGCCGCCGGCACCAGCCGGGGTTCGCCATCGCCGAGGATGGCCACCGCATAGTCCGCCTTCGGCGCGACGCAGTGCGCCGCCGTCAGCACCAGGTCGCGGGCCAGCACCGTGCCGGTGCAGGAGGCGCCGCGGGTGGAGACGATCATCACTGTCTGTGCCGCCACATCCGCCGTCGCCGTCCCGCCGCCGACGATGGCGTGGGCCGGGCCGGCGGAGAGGAGCGCGAGGGCGAGCGCGAGGGGGCGGAGCGTCATCATCCCCCGTTTCTGCCGCCCGCCGCCGGGAGCGTCAATGGTGCTCCGGACAAGGGAATGCGCAGCCGGAAGACCGATCCGGTGCTCGAGAGGGCGACGGCGGCACAAGTTCTTCCTCCCCTCTCCCCTCGCGGGAGAGAGGCAGGGGGTGAGGGGGAGAGACCTCTCCGCCAAACCCGACGCCAGTCCCTGCTGCGCCACGCCCCTCACCCCCACCCTCTCCCGCCCGAACTCGGCTTTTGCCGAGTTCGGTTCGTGAGGGTCGAAGTCGGCAATAGCCGACTTCGAGGGGAGAGGGAGCACGGCCGGTGCCGGAAGGGGCCGCCCGCCGCGCAACTGCCACTCGCCCATCCATTTCACCCGGAGCCCCCCCATGGCCGAACTTCTCTCCGGCCCCGCCGCCGAACCGCTGACGCGGGCGGAGGCGAAGGCCTTCCTGCGTGTCGAGACCGACGCGGAGGACCCCCTCATCGATGCCCTGATCGCCGCCGCCCGCCGCCATGTGGAGGCCGAGAGCGGGCGCATCCTGATGGACCAGACCTGGCGCGTCTCGCTGGACCGCTGGCCCCTGCGTGGCGTCATCCCGGCGCCCGTGGCTCCGGTGCGGACGATCCTCGAAGCCACGGTCGCGGCGGCGGACGGCACGCCGGTGGCGCTGCCCGAAGGCGCGCTCGCTTTGGTGGGCGACCGGGCGCCGGCGCTGATCCGCGTTTCGCCCGCGCAGGTTTCGGCGCCCCTCGTCTCCCATGGCGGCATCGTCATCACGCTCCTCGCCGGTTATGGCGCGGACGCTTCTGGCGTGCCGGCCGATCTCGTGCAGGCGGTGCGGCTCATGCTCGCCCATCTCTACGAGCATCGCGACGGGCCGGGGGATGCCACGGCGCTCCCCGCCGCCGTCCGCGCGCTCATCGCGCCCTATCGCGTGGTGCGGCTGTGAGCGGCATCGGCGCGCTGCGCCATCGCCTTACCCACCAGACGCCTTTGGAGGTGCCGGACGGCGCCGGCGGCGTCGCGCGCTCCTTCATCTCCGTCGATGTGCTGTGGGGCGCGGTGGAGGAGGTCTCCACCGCCTACGGCCTTGGCGAGGACCGCCCCCGCGCGGCGCGCGTGCTGCGCGTCACCGTGCGGGCGCCCAACACCATCGCGGCCGGCGACCGGCTGATCCATGCCGGCCGCGTGCTGGCGGTGGAATCCATCGCCGATGCGGACGGGCGCGGCCGCTTCCATCGCATCCGCTGCAGCGAGGAGCAGACATGAGGAGCGAACTCAGCGTTCGCACCCGCGGCCTCGACGGTCTCGCCCGCCGCATCGCCGCCCGCCATTTCCCGGATGCGGAAGCGGCTGCGGCCGCCCGCCCCGCCGAGGATCTCGCGGCCGAGATCGGCGCCGAGACCGGCGCCGTTGCCACCGTCGCGGGCACCCCCGCGCGGCCTCTGGTCCAGGTCTCCGGCATGGCCTTTCTGGAGCGCGTGCGCGGCGCCTTCGATCGGCCGGGCGACCCGGTGATCGACCGCATCCGCCTGCTCTTCGCCCGCAGGAGGCGCCCGTGAGCCTGCCCCTCGACAGTCCCGCGCTCGCTTTGCGCGCCGCCATCCACGCCGCCCTTGTGGCGGACGCGGCGCTGGTGGCGCTCATCGGCGCGCCGCGCATCCATGACGTGCCGCCGGGCGATGCGGATTTTCCCTTCGTCACCCTCGGCGAGGCGGTGGTGGCGGACTGGTCCACCGCCACCGAGGCGGGCACCGAGCAGGCGCTGACGCTGCACGTCTTCTCCCGCTCCGGCGGGCGGGCGGAGGCCTTCGCCATCGCCGCGCGAGTGCAGGCGGCGCTGCACGACGCGCCCCTCGCGCTTGAGGGCCATCGCCTCGCCAATCTGCGCGCCACCACCGCCGAGGTCCGCCGCGAGAGCGACGGGCGCACCTTCCACGCTCTGGTACGGTTCCGCGCCGTCACCGAGCCCGTTTGACCGGAGACGAAAATGGCCGCGCAGAAGGGCAAGGACCTTCTCCTGAAGGTGCATGACGGCACCTCCTTCATCACCGTGGCGGGGCTGCGCACGCGCACCCTCGCCTTCAACGCGCAGAGCGTGGACGTGACCCATTCCGAGAGCGCCGGCCGCTGGCGCGAACTTTTGGACGGGGCGGGCGTGAAGCGCGCCTCCGTCTCCGGTTCCGGCGTGTTCAAGGACGCGGCGTCCGACGCCCTCGTCCGCCAGCTCTTCTTCTCCGGCGCGCTGGCGAGCTGCCAGTTGCTGATCCCGGATTTCGGCACGCTGACCGGCCCGTTCCAGGTGACGGCGCTGGAGATCGCGGCCGAGCACGACCGGGAAATCACCTTCGACCTCACCTTGGAGAGCGCAGGCGAGATCGCCTTCGCGGCCCTGTGATGGGCGGCGGGATGCCCAACCGCCGGCGCGGCGAGATTTCCGCCGTGCTCGACGGCACGCCGCGCGTGCTCGTCCTCACACTGGGGGCGCTGGCGGAGCTGGAAGCCGCCTTCGGCGCGGACGATCTCATGGCGCTCGCCGAGCGGTTCGGCCGGGGCCGCCTTTCGGCGCGGGACGCCGCGCGCATCATCGCCGCCGGGCTCAATGGCGCGGGGGTCGGCGTGAGCGTGGAGGAGGTGGAGCGGATGCGGGCGGATGGCGGCGCGGCGGGCTTCGCGCGCATCGTCGCCGAATTGCTGGCCGCCACCTTCGGCGGGGAGGAGACGACCCCATCCCCTCCCGTGCCGCAGCGGGCGTGAAGGAGGCGCCCGCGGCGCGCGCCTTTCCCTGGGCGCTCGCCATCGGCGCCGGCTTCGGCCTGCTGCGGCTTGCCCCCGACGCCTTCTGGCGGATGACGCCGCGCGAGCTTGCGGCCGCCCTTTCCGCGCTGTTGCCCGCCGCGTCGGAGGCCATCGACCGCGCCGGCCTTGCCGCGCTCATGGCGCGGTTTCCCGATCGCATGAGAGGATGATGCCGTGACCGAGACCGTCGATATCGCCCTTCAGGTGGACACCCGCAGCGCCATGGCGGCGCTGGGCGCGGCGGAAGTCTCCGCGCGCGGCTTTTCTTCGGCGCTCGCCTCCGCCTTCACCGGGCTCGCCGTGCAGGGCAAGGACCTCGGCACGGTGCTGGAGCAGCTCGCGACGCGCCTCGCCAACCTCGCGCTGACCGCCGCTTTGAAGCCGCTGGAGAGCTCGCTCACGTCTCTTCTCTCCGGTGCCGGCGGGCTCGGTTTCGCCAAGGGCGGGGTGATCGGGGACGGACAGGTGAAGCCCTTCGCGCGCGGCGGGGTGGTGGCGGCGCCCACCTATTTTCCCCTCGGCGCCTCCCTCGGCCTGATGGGGGAGAAAGGCGCGGAAGCCATCCTGCCGCTGGCGCGCGGGGCGGACGGGCGGCTGGGCGTGCGCAGCGCCGAAGGCGCGGGACGCGGGCCGGTGACGGTGAATATTGCGACGCCCGACCTCTCCGGCTTCCGCCGCTCCGATGCCTACGTCTCGGGCCTGGTGGCGCGGGCGGTGGCGCGCGGGCAGCGCGGCGGGTGAGGGCTCACCTCAGCGCGCGGACTTCCACGGGTCGGGCGCAGCGGAGGGCTGGGACGGGGTGATGGTGTTGTTGAACTGGTTCGGCGCGTTGCTCGGTGCATTGCCGCCGTAGGCATCGGTGCGCACGGCCGCTCCGCTGCGCACGCAGGAATCCGTGCCGGGCACCCGCTGGAAGCCCGCGCCATAGCTGGCGCAGAAGCTGTCGCTCTTGCCGCTGCCGCTGGAGCCCTTGCTGGCGGACTGCGCCATCGCCGCGCTACCGGCGACCCCGACGAAGGCCGCGACGAGCACCAGCGCAAAAGACATCCGCGCCACGCCGAAGCGCCGGGCTGAGAAGAGGGGGGCAGACGCGCGAGGCATGGCAGCGAGCTTTGGCAGCGAGGCAGATTCCGGACCGGCTCGCCCGATGCGAGCCACCGGGACCATAGCGCCGCCGCGCCCGCCGCGAAATCCCCTGACCAACCGGCAGCTTGCGCGTGAGGGCGGAATGTCGCGCGTGACGTTGAGGCCGTTGGCGGGTAGCGCGCTCATCCAAGGCGCGGATACATCGCACGCCCCACGGAAGCGCCGTCCGGCTGAGCTGTGCCGGCGCCTCCTGGTCCTGTCGAGATCATGTCCGGTGCGGAACGTCCCTTTGCCGAGCGTCTCCGCAAGCCCGCGACGGCTTGCGCGTGCGATCGGTGGGACGGCTTCCCACGGCGAGGTCGTTCCGTTCGCGGCATTCCGGCCTTGCCCCACTGGCCGATGCCCGAACGGATACGACGTCCACCTATCGGCACCCTGGAATAGGGGTGCCCTGATACGCAAAGGCCCAGGCCTCACGGTGCCCGGGCGCAGACGAATGCCAAACATGCGCTCCCGGACGAAAGCCGGGAGCCGGTCCCTGCTGCCGCCCGTGGGCGGCATCTTCGCTCTTCCGTCGCCCTTGGGCGTCCGTCTCGTGTCTCCGCCCTGCGGCGGCGCTCCGATGGCGGTGGCGCGGGCCCTGAGCCGCACGCCGCCATCGGGGAGCGAAGATCACTTCTTCGCGGGAGCCTTCGGCGCAGCAGCCTTCTTGGCGGCGGGCTTGGCGGCAGCCTTGGGGGCAGCGGGCTTCGTCTCCGGCGCGGGTGCGGGAGCCGCGGCAGCGGCCGGCTTCGCAGCAGCCTTGGGGGCGGCAGCCTTCTTGGGAGCGGCAGCCTTCTTCTCGGCAGCGGGCTTCGCAGCGGCCTTGGGGGCAGCGGCCTTGGGCGCAGCGGCCTTGGCGGGTGCCTTTGCAGCCTTCGGAGCGGTGGCCTTCTTCTCGGGAGCCGGAGCCTCGGCCGGCTTGGCGGCGGCCTTCGCGGAAGCGGCCTTGGGAGCAGCAGCCTTCTTGGCGGCAGCCTTGGGAGCCGCGGCCTTGGCTTCGGCCTTCGGGGCAGCGGCCTTGGGAGCAGCAGCCTTGGGCGCAGCGGCCTTCTTGGCAGGCGCCTTCGGGGCAGCGGCCTTGGGAGCCGCGGCCTTGGCTTCAGCCTTCGGTGCAGCAGCCTTCTTGGCAGGCGCCTTCGGCGCGGCGGCCTTCGGTGCGGCGGTCTTGGCTTCGGCCTTCGGTGCAGCAGCCTTGGGAGCGGCGGCGGGCTTGGCGGCGGGCTTGGGTGCTGCGGTCTTGGGTGCTGTGGTCTTGGCTGCGGCCTTGGGGGCTGCGGCCTTCTTCTCGGCGGGTTTCTCGGCGGCGGCGGCCGGCTTTTTCGCGGGCTTGGTAGCCATGCTTTCGCTCCATGCTCAACGGGGCATCGGAAAGTCAAGGCGTCACGTTCAACTATGTCAAGGCCATCTCTACTGATTTCGGCCAAGAATTAGGGGATGGGGGCATCATATGGCCGCCTTTCATGAGATTTTGTTTCCGCTGGAGGTCGCTCTCGGCGCTTCCGGCGGTCCGGAGCGTGTCACAGAGGTGGTCACCACCGCATCGGGACGCGAGGAACGCAACACGCGCCAGGCTGATTCGCGACGGCGCTGGGATGCTGGTTACGGGGTGAAAACCTTCGCCGCGCTGGCCGAAATCGTCGCCTTCTTCGAGGAGCGTCGTGGGCGTCTCCACGGCTTCCGCTGGCGCGATCGTCTCGACCAGTCGTCGGCCGCTCCGGACGGCGAGGTGAGCGCCCTCGACCAGCTCATCGGCGCCGGCGACGGCGTGCGAGCCACCTTCGCGCTGACGAAGCGTTACGGCGCTCTCCACGCCCCCTATCTGCGGGCCATCACCAAGCCCGTCGCGGGCAGCGTGAAGGTCGCGGTGAATGGCATCGAACATGTTGAAGGCGCGCACTTTTCTCTCGATGCCACGCGGGGCCTCATCACCTTCGCGGCGGGTGCGATCCCGCCCGCGTCGGCGGTGGTCACGGCGGGCTTCCGCTTCGATGTTCCGGTGCGCTTCGACACCGATTTTCTTGAGGTGGATCTCTCTGCTTTCGCGGCCGGCGCGATCCCCCGCATCCCCGTCATCGAAATCCGCGTGTGAGGCTGACATGCGTACCCTTGATCCCGCGCTCGCCGACCATCTCGCGAGCGGCGTCACGACGCTGTGCCGCGCCTGGCGCGTCACCCGCCGCGACGGCACCGTGCTCGGCTTCACCGACCATGATCGCGACCTCCTCATCGCGGGCGTGACCTTCCTCGCCGCCTCCGGCATCGCGGGCTCGGAAAGCACGCAGGCGCAGGGGCTTTCCGTCACCGGCGCAGAACTTTCCGGCGCGCTCAGCGCGGATGCGCTCGATGCGGCGGACCTCGCCGCCGGCCTCTATGACGGGGCTGGCGTGGACCTGCTTCTGGTCAATTGGCAGTCGCCCGCGCAGCACCTCCTCCTGCGGCGCGGAACCATCGGCGAGGTGCGCTCGGAAGACGGCGTGTTCACCGCCGAGATTCGCGCTCTGGCGGATGCCTTCAACCAGACGCGCGGGCGCCTCTTTACCCCCACCTGCGATGCCGATCTCGGCGACGCCCGCTGCGGCGTGGACCTCGCCGCGTCGGCCCATTCCGCCACCGCCGTCGTGAGCAACGTCCAAGGGGCACTGCGCCTGCGCGTGAGCGGGCTCGGCGGCTTTCCCGCCGGCGCCTTCGCGCGGGGGCGCGCGATGTTCGCGACCGGGGCCAATGCGGTCTTCGCGACGGAGGTGAAGGCGCACCTCGTGGAGGCGGAAGGGGTGGTCCTGCGCCTGTGGCAGCGCCCGCCGTTCGACGTGGCGGAGGGCGACGAAATCACCCTCACCGCCGGCTGCGACAAGCGCTTTTCGACCTGTCGCGACCGCTTCTCAAACGCATTCAATTTCCGCGGCTTCCCGCACATGCCGGGCAACGATGCGGTCATCTCCGTCGCCATTCCCGGCGAGGGTGGATACGACGGGAGCCTGAGGGAATGAGCGCGCCCGCAGACCCCGGCGCTCTGCGCGCTGCCATCCTCTCCGAGGCCCGCGCCTGGATCGGCACGCCCTATCTCCACCGTGCCTCCCTGAAGGGCCACGGCGCGGACTGCCTCGGCCTCGTGCGCGGCGTCTGGCGCGCGGTGGTGGGGCCGGAACCGGAGACGCTGCCGTCCTACGCGCCCGACTGGGCCGAGGCCGGTCGCTGCGAGACGCTGGCCGACACCGCGCGGCGCCATCTCGTCGCCATTCCGCTGGCCGAGGCGCAGCCCGGCGACGTGGTGCTGTTCCGCTTCCGGGAGCACCTTCCGGCGAAGCACGCCGCGCTGCTTTGCGAGGGCGGGCGCATGATCCACGCCTATGACGGCGCGAGCGTGTGCGAGACCGCGCTGACCCCCTGGTGGCGGCGGCGGCTGGCGTATGCGTTCGCGTTTCCCGGGGTGGGGTAGGGGGCGAGGTTCATCCACCGTTCCCCGGACAAGCGACACCGCAGGTGGAGCGCTTGCACCGTCCTCCCCACCGTCATGCCCCGGCTTGTCCGGGGCATCCACCGGGCCGCTTGAGCGCTGCCCGCAAACCCGACCCCGCCAAACCGTGGATCGCCCGGACACGCCGGGCGATGACGGTGCGATGGGGCGGGTTCGGATCATCTTCCCCCCATTCCGGAGCCTCACCCATGGCGACGCTGCTTCTCGGCGCGGCCGGCGGCCTTATCGGCGGCGCGCTGTTCGGACCCATCGGCGCGGTGGCGGGGCGGGCGCTTGGCGCGCTCGGCGGCTCGGTCATCGACGGGGCGCTTCTCGGCGGCAACCGCTCGCGCCATGCGGAAGGCCCGCGCCTCACCGACCTCGACGTGATGGCCTCCACCGCCGGTGCACCGCTGCCCCGCATCTACGGCCGCGCGCGCCTCGCCGGACAGGTGATCTGGGCCACCAAGCTCAAGGAGGTGAAGAAGGAGGAGACGCAGTCCGTCGGTGGCAAGGGCGGCAGCCTTTCCGCCAGCACCACGACCTACACCTATTACGCCAATTTCGCCGTGGCCCTGTGCGAAGGTCCGGTCTCGCGCATCGGCCGCATCTGGGCGGACGGCAAGCTGCTCGACACGCGCCGCCTGCACATCACCACCCATCTCGGCGGGGCGGACGAGGCGCCGGACTCGTGGATCGAGGCGAAGCAGGGCACGCTCGGAACGCCGGCCTATCGCGGCGTCGCCTACCTCACCTTCCGCAATCTGGAACTCACCGACTACGGCAACCGCCTGCCGCAGATCACCGTGGAGGTGGAGCGCTCCATCGGCGCGCTGGAGCGCCAGGTGCGCGCGGTGACTTTGATCCCCGGCGCCACCGAATTCGGCTACGACACGCGCAACATCCGCCAGGTCTATGGCGAGGCGAGCTACGGGCCGGAGAACCGGCACGTCACCTCCTTCTTCAGCGATTTCGAGGCCTCCCTAGACCAGCTCCTCGGCGCCTGCCCGAACTTGTCGCGCGTGTCGCTGGTGGTGTCCTGGTTCGGCGACGATCTGCGCGCCGGCCAATGCGCCGTGCGGCCGAAGTGCGAGCGCACGAACAAGGCGACCGCCCCCGCGCTGTGGAGCGTGGCAGGACAGACGCGGCTCACCACGCCCGCCGTCTCGCAATACGAGGGTCGCGCGGCCTATGGCGGCACCCCCTCCGACGACAGCGTGGTGCGCGCCATCCAGCGCATGGCGGAGGCGGGGCTGAAGGTGACGCTCAACCCCTTCGTCATGATGGACATCCCCGCCGACAACACCCGCCCCGATCCTTGGACCGGCGCCGCCGCCCAGCCGCCCCATCCCTGGCGCGGGCGCATCACCTGCGATCCCGCGCCGGGGCGGACGGGGACGGTGGACGGCACGGCGGCCTGCCACGCGCAGGTTCAGGCGTTGTTCGGCACGGCCGTGGCGGGGGACTTCACCCGCGTCGGGTCGAGCGTGATCTATCACGGGCCGGAGGAATGGAGCCTGCGCCGCATGGTGCTGCATTACGCCCATCTCGCCGTCGCGGCGGGCGGGGTGGAGGCCATCCTCATCGGCTCGGAAATGGCCGCGCTCACCCGCCTCACGGACGACACCGGTGCCTTCCCCGCCGCCGCCGCTCTGGCCGCTCTGGCGGCCGATGTGAAGGCGGTGGTGGGGCCGGATACCCTCGTCTCCTATGCCGCCGACTGGACGGAATACGGCGCGCAGGTGCTCGCCTCCGGCGTGTGCTTTCCCCTCGATGCGGTGTGGGGCGCCGATGCGGTGGACTTCATCGGCATCGATTACTACCCCCCGCTCGCCGACTGGCGCGACGGCTCCGCCCATCTCGATGCGGCGCTGGCGCAGTCCATCCACGACCGCGCGTATCTGAAGGCCAACCTGCGCCGGGGCGAGGGCTTCGACTGGTTCTATGCGGACGATGCCGCCCGCGCCGCGCAGGACCGCACCGCTATCACGGATGGCGCCTTCGGCGAGCCGTGGGTGTATCGCCAGAAGGATCTCTGGTCCTGGTGGGCGAACGCCCATCATGAGCGCATCGCGGGCGTGCGCAGCGCGACGCCCACCGCTTATGTGCCCGGCGCCAAGCCCATCCGCCTGATGGAGGCGGGATGCCCGGCGGTGGACAAGGGCGCCAACCGGCCGAGCGCCTTCCCGGATGCGAAATCCGCCGAGAACCGCCTGCCGCCCTTCTCCTCCGGCGCACGGGACGACCTCATCCAGCGCCGCGCGTTGGAGGCCATCCTCGCCACCTTCGGCGCGGATGCGGACCCCACCGACAACCCCGCCGCGACCCTCTATCCCGGCCGCATGGTCGAGCCCGACGCGCTGTTCCTGTGGAGCTGGGATGCACGGCCCTATCCCCAGTTCCCCTACGCCACCGACGTGTGGGCGGACGGCGCCAACTGGGCCACCGGCCACTGGCTTACCGGCCGTCTCGGCTCCGCGCCGCTGGATGCCCTGGTGGCGACGCTCGCCGCCGATTTCGGCATCACCGACATGGACAGCGCGCAGCTTGCCGGCGCCGTCGAGGGCTATGTGGTGGAGCAGCCCATGACCGCCCGCGCCGCGCTGGAGCCGCTCGCCCGCGCCTTCGCCTTCGAGGCGGGGGAGGAGGACGGCCGCATCGTCTTCCGCCCGCGCGGGCAGGGGGCGGTGGCGGAGATCGCCACCGACGATCTGGTGCAGGTGGAGGGCACGCCGCTTCTCGCCGTCACCCGCGCGCAGGAGACGGAGCTGCCGCTGGAGGTGACGGTGGGCTTCGTTGATGCCCTGCGCGACTATCGCCGCGCCACCGTCTCCTCCCGCCGCCTCGCGGGGAAGAGCCGGCACGTGACGCAGGCGGACCTCGCGGTGGTGGCCTCCGACGCGGTGATGGTGCGGGCCGCCGATGTCTGGCTTCAGGACCTGTGGGCCGGGCGCGAGACGCTCTCCTTCTCCCTCCCGCCCTCCTTGCTCGCGCTCGCCCCCGGAGACCTCGTGCGGCTGACCTTCGATGGCCGCACGCGGCTCGTGGAGATCGTCCGGGTGGAGGAGGCGGAGGCGCTGGCCGTCACCGCCCGCACCATCGAGCCGGAGGTGTTCGACGTGGCACTGGCGGAGGAGGGGGCGGGCGCCATCGCGCTGCCCGGCGCCTCCGGCCCGCCCGCCGTGCGGGTGCTCGACCTGCCGGCCTTGTCGGAGGCGGAACCCGTTCCGCTGCAATGGCTTGCCGCCGCCGCTTCGCCGTGGCCGGGCACGCTCGCCATCTGGCGCTCCACCGATGGCGCGACCTTCGAGACGCTGGCGCCCATCACCGCCTCCGCCACCTTCGGCACCCTCACCGCGCCGCTTCCTCCGGGACCGCTGTGGCGGTTCGACCGGAACAATTGGATGGAGGTGACGCTTGAGACCTCCCTCCTCGTCTCGGCGAGCGAGGCCGAGGTGCTGGCGGGGACCAACCTCCTCGTGCTCCTGGCCGACGACCGCGCGCCGGAAATCGTCGCCTTCACCGAGGCGGAACTGGTGGATGCGGGCAGCTATCGCCTCAGCGGCCTGCTGCGCGGCCTCGCCGGCACGGAAGGCGCGGGGGCGGAAGCGTGGCCTGCAGGCACGCGCATCGTGCGCCTCGACGGCACCTTGGTGAGCGTCGCCAGCGGCGTCGCGGCGCTGGGGCGCAGCTTCATCTATCGCGTCGGCTCGGCCCGGGACGACCAGGGCGCGGAGGAGGTGACGGAAGTGTCCGCCACCGTCTCCGGCCGCGCGCTCGCGCCGCTTTCGCCGGTGCATGTGCGGGCGCGGCGGACGGGGGCGGGCGTCGCGCTCTCCTTCATCCGCCGCACCCGCATCGCGGGCGACGGATGGGAGGCGGTGGAGGTGCCGCTGGGCGAAGCCAGCGAGGCCTACCGGCTCGACATTCTCGATGGCGGGACGGTGCGGCGAACCTTCACCCTCACGTCGCCTGACGCCCTCTATGCGGCCGCCGACGAGATCGCCGATTTCGGCGCCCCGCAGGCGGAACTCACCGTCCGCATCGCCCAGCTCTCGGCCAGCGTCGGCGCGGGGGCGGCGATGACGACAAGCGTGCGGCCGTAAGGCTCTTCTCCTTCCTTCGAGGTCCAGCCATGTCCGAGCAATCGGCGAACCTGGCGCTGCCGTATATCGCGGCGGCCCAGGCGCAGAAGCATGTCACCCATAATGAGGCCATCCGCCGCCTCGACGCCTTCGTGCAACTGGTGCTGGAGAGCGCCACCGCGACCGCGCCGCCGGCCTCACCCGCCGATGGCGCGCGCTGGTTCGTGCCCATCGGGGCGATGGGTATCTTTGCGGGGCGGGACGGGACGATCGCGGCCTATGAGGCGGGTGCGTTCGACTTCCTGCCCGTGGCTCAGGGCTTCCTCGCCTTCATCCGCGACGAGGGGCGGCTCGCTGTGTTCGACGGTGGCGCGTGGGTCTCGCCTCTGGCCGCGAGTGCCAGCCGCGCGGCCATCTCGGCGCGGGTGCTGGAAGAGGATGTGAACCTCTCGGGGGCCTACACCGAAAGCGCGCTCGCCATCCCCGACCGCGCCATCGTGCTCGCCGTCTCCTGTCGCACTCTGACGGCTGTGACCGGGGCCTCGGCCTATGATTGCGGCATTGCCGGCGAGCCCGCGAAGTTCGGCGGGAGCCTCGGCGCCGCGGCGGGCGCGACGAACATGGGCGTCATCGGCCCCACTGCCTTCTACGCGCCCACCCCGGTCCGCCTCACCGCCGTCGGCGGCAGCTTCGCGGGCGGCACGGTGCGCATCGCCCTTCACCTCCTCCTGTTCGCCGGTCCCGGCGCCTGATCCCATCCGCGGAGTGCCTGTCCATGCCCTACGATCCGGCGCGCGATCCCCTCAGCGGGCTCGCCGCTTCCCTCTCCTCGCCCTCGCGCCACCTGGTGGCGGTGACGCCCTCGGACACCGAGGACCTGCCCGTCTACGCCAAGGCCCTGTGGGTCTTCGTGCCGGAGGACGTGGCGGGCGGCGTCGCCACCATCCGCATCACGCCCGTCGGGAGTGCGGACGACGCGGTGGTCGACGTCCGCGCGCTCGCCGGCCTCCAGCCGCTGCCACCGTGCCAGGTGCGCCGGGTCTGGGTCGCCGGCACCAGCGCCGGCCTGTCCGTCTATGCGCTGACCGATCGCTGAGGCCCGCCATGCTCGGCCCCGGCACAGACGCCCCGCGCACGGCCGTGGGCCGTGGCCGCGCCGCGCGCGCGCGCAGCATCCCCCTTCCCGGCCCGCCGCCCGGCTGCGGCTGGGTTTTCGTCACCGACCCTTCCGGTGCGCACCGGCCCGTCTTCGTCATCGACGGCGACGGACGGCAGCGGCCAGTTTACGTGGAGCTTTGAGGATGACCGATTTCACCCTTCCCGGCGTCGCCATGTCCGATGCCGTCGGCCGCCTCGCCGCCGTTGGCGCGCAGACCGTCGTCATCACCGGCGACAGCATCACCCAGCAGATGGGCTACACCGACAACGTCATCACCCAGTTCGACATTTCCTACGCGGTGTGGGCCAACGCCGTGATGGGCGGACGCTTCACCTTCCTCAACAATGCCGGTGTCGGCTCGACCCGGTCCGACACGATGCTGGCGAACATGGACGAAAAGGTCCTCGCCTATCAGCCCGACTGGTGCTGGATGCTGATCGGCGCCAATGACGCCAACGCCTCCACCGGCACCTCGGCGGAGATCATCGCGGGCTTCAAGACCAATGTCTCCGCCGCCATCGCGAAGTGCCGCGCGGCGGGCGTGCGCGTGCTCATCGGCACCATCATGCCCACGCTGTCCAGCAACACCAGCTGGAGCGCGGAGCGGGTCTATCGCGTGCATACCATGAACAGCTGGATCCGCGCGCTGCCCCACACCTATCCCGGGCTCGTGGTTGCGGACTTCGCCGCCGCGCTCGTCGATCCCACCAGCGCCACCGGCCAGCCGAAGAGCGGCTATCTGCAGGCGGACGACGGCATCCATCCCAGCCACAAGGGCGCCTATTACATGGGCCTCGTGGTGAAGGAGGCGCTGGAGGGCATCACCCCCAAGGCGCCCCGGCTGGTGGCATCGGTGACGGATACCTACGGCTATAATTCCGCCGGGCAGCAGATGTTCGACAATCCGCTGTTCACCACCACCTCGGGCGGCACGAACTCCACCTCCGGCACCATCACGGGCACTGTTCCGGGCGGATGTACTCTGCTGAAGTCCGGCACCTGGGGGAGCTCCTATGGGGCCTCCGACACGGTGGCGCGGGCGGACGGCTTCGGCAACGACTGGCGCGTGACGGTGACCAATACCGGCGCCAATGAAGACAACCTCTCCCTCTCCTCCTTCAACCTCAGCGCCCGCTTCGCGGCCGGCGACAAGGTGTTCGCCACCGCCTCGGTGGCGGCGTCGGGGCTCGCGCAGTGGAAGGGCGCCAGCTTCTTCGTGGAATCCACCTCCGGCTCCACCACCTATCGCGCCGGAGCGCTGGAGCGGGCGACGACGGACGATCCCGCGGCGGCGGTGGGCACCTTCTTCCAGGGCGATCACGAGGTGACGCTGGTGACGGGCGTGCTCACCATCCCGGAGGGCTTCTCCAGCTTCTACTGGCGCGCGCGGCCGCGCTGGATTGCCGCCGGCGGCACCGGCGTCGTCCGCATCGGCCGCGTCGGCATCTGGAAGATCCCCGCCGCCTGAGCCGCGCCACCGGGCGGCCGTCCACGGCGGCTGCCTGCCTCCGATCCCTTCCGGGGCTCCGCATCGCGGGGCCCCTTTCGCTTTCCGGAAAGGCCCGGTCATGGTCGCGCAGAATTTCGCGCCGGCGCTCGCCGCCGTGCTCCGCCACGAGGGCGGCTATTCCAACCATCCCGACGATCCCGGCGGCCCCACCATGAAGGGCGTCATCCAGCGCGTCTACGACGCCTGGCGGCGCTCGAAGGGGCTCGCCTTGCGTCCGGTCCGCGAGATCGAGGACGCCGAGCTGAAGGAAATCTATCGTCGCCAGTATTGGGACGCCGTGCGCGCCGACGAACTGCCCGACGGCATCGACTATGTGGTGTTCGACGGCGCGGTGAATTCCGGCCCGGCGCAATCTGCGAAGTGGCTCCAGCGCGCGCTCTCCCTCTCCGCCGACGGGCAGGTGGGGGAGGTGACGCTCGCTGCCGCGCGCGCCACCGCCGAGCATGCGCCGGCCCGCCTCGTGGACGACATCTGCGACCGCCGCCTCGCCATGCTCCAGGCGCTGCGCACCTGGCCGGTCTTCGGCAAGGGCTGGGGCCGGCGCGTCGCCGACGTGCGCAAGCTCGGGAAATCCTGGGCGACCGGCGGGCGGACCTCTTCCGTCGCCGTGCCGGCCAAGGACGGGGAGGGGGCCAAGGGCGCGCTGGCGAGCGCGAAGCCCGCGCCGCGACCCGAGGCGGGCGCGGGTGCCGTGGCCGGCGGCCTCGTTGCCTCCACCGTGGCCGAGGCGGCGCGGCAGATCGAGCCCCACGCCGCCGGCTCGCCTTTGCTGGCCAATGTCTTCGCCGCGCTCACCCTGCTCGGCCTCCTCGCCACCCTCGCGGGCCTCGCCTGGGTCTGGTGGAGCGCGCACGCGGGGGCGAAGCGGGCCGAGGTGCTCGACCTCGGCACCGGCGCGGCCGGGGAGGCGAAGCCGTGAGCGGGGCGCTCGACGCCCTAGCGGGTTTCCTCGGCTACGGCGTGCCGTGGTGGGCCTGGGGCATTCCCGGCGGCCTCGCCGTGGCGGTGCTGCTGCGCCTGTTCGGCGTGCGGGCGGCGGGGATCGCCGCCGCCGTCCTCGCCGTCGTCCTCGTCACCCGGCGCGCCGCCCAGCGCGGCTATGACCGCGCCCTGAAGGAAGGAGAACGCGATGTCTCGGAAAGCCTTTCTGCCGCGCGGTCTGCGCGGGATGCTGCCGCTCGCCGCGACGGCGATGCTGGCCGGCTGCGCGACGACGACGGGTTCCGGCGCGACTAGGGTCTATTGCGGCGCCGCCGCCCCCATCCGCTGGTCCCTCTCCGACACTGACGAGACCATCCGCCAGGCCAAGGCCGCCAACGCGGTTGGCCGACGCCTGTGCGGCTGGCGGTGAGTGGCGCGCCGGGAGCCCCCCATTAAGCCCGCGCGGCGCTTGAGCGTGACCTCCCAAAAACAACCGCGCGGCGCTTGAGCGTGACCGCCCAAAAACAACCGCGCGGCGCTTGAGCGTGGCCCGCTTGGCACCGGTTGAAGACCGGGGCCGACGGCCCAAGCGCTTGCTGCGGCGCCCCGTCATCGCTGACAGGCGTGCAAGGCTCTGTCATTCTTGGCCTCTGTCGCTTAAGGAGGATCAGGCGAAGGCGGAGGGGCACCGTGCGCTTGTTGGTGATCGAGGACGATCCCGAGCTGAACCGGCAGCTTGTCGAGGCGCTGGGCGACGCCGGCTATGCCGTCGACCGGGCCTATGACGGGCTGGAAGGCCAGTTCCTCGGCGAAACCGAGCCCTACGACGCCATCGTGCTCGACATCGGCCTGCCGAAGCTTGACGGCATCTCCGTGCTGGAAAGTTGGCGGCGGGCGGGCAAGACCACCCCCGTCCTCATCCTCACCGCCCGCGACCGCTGGAGCGACAAGGTGCAGGGCTTCGATGCCGGCGCCGACGATTACGTCGCCAAGCCCTTCCACATGGAGGAGGTGCTCGCCCGCCTGCGCGCCTTGCTGCGACGGGCCACCGGCCACGCCTCCAGCGAGATGTCCTGCGGCCCGGTGCGGCTCGACACCCGCTCCGGCCGGGTCTCGGTGGATGGCAATCCGGTCAAGCTCACGTCGCACGAATATCGCCTGCTTTCCTACCTCATGCACCATGCGGGGCGCGTGGTGTCGCGCGGGGAATTGGTGGAGCACCTCTACGATCAGGATTTCGACCGCGATTCCAACACCATCGAGGTGTTCGTGGGGCGCCTGCGCAAGAAGCTCGACTGCGACGTGATCCAGACCGTGCGCGGCCTCGGCTATCTGCTCGCGGCCCCCGAGGAGCCGCGCTGACCCATGGCCTGCTTCCTTCCGGCCCGCTCCCGTCCGGCCTGCTCCCGCACGGCGGCGCGCTGACATGGCGGACCCGGCCCGCCGCCCGCCGGAGTACACCCCCGGCTCCCTGGCGTTCCGCCTCGTGCTCTCCGCCATGGGCATCACCGTGGTGGTGCTGCTGGTGGTGGGGCTCGTGCTCGCCTCGCTCTATCGCAGCTCCGCCGAGCGGGCGTTCGACCGGCAGCTCGACATCTATCTGAAGATCATCGTCGCGGACGTGGCCAATGCGTCCGAACGCCTGCCCGAGCCGGCGGGGCTGGCCGACCCGCTCTTCGCCTTCCCCCATTCCGGCTGGTACTGGCAGATCGCGCTCAAGTCCGACGGCGTGAATGAACGGCGGACCTCGCGTTCGCTGGTGGGCGAAAGTCTTCCGCTGCTGGCCGCGCAGGGTATCAGCGGGCGCCCCGGCCTGATGCGGCAGGGCTATGCCGCGGGTCCGGGCAACGTCGCCGTGCGGGTTGTGGAGCGCGACGTCGACCTCGGGCCGGATGCCCATTACATCGTTTCGGTGGCGGCGGCCGCGTCCGATCTCGAAGCGGAGATCTCCGCCTTCAACTTCTCGCTCGCCACGACACTGGTGGTGCTGGCCTGCGCCTTCCTCCTCGTGGTGATCGTGCAGGTGCGGTTCGGGCTGAAGCCGCTGACGCGCATCTCCCAGGCCCTCTCGGACGTGCGCTCCGGCAAGGCCGAGCGGCTGGAGGGCACCTATCCCATCGAGATCGTGCCGCTGGTGCGCGAGGTGAATGCCCTCATCGACGCCAACCATGAGATCGTGGAGCGCGCCCGCACCCACGTCGGCAACCTCGCCCATGCGCTCAAGACCCCCCTCTCCGTGCTGATGAACGAGGCCGGTACCCGCGACGATCCGCTCGCCATGCGCGTGCGCGACCAGGCCGGCGTCATGCGGGACCAGGTCGCCCACCATCTGGAGCGCGCCCGCATGGCCGCCCGCATCTCCGTGGTGGCGAGCGTGTGCGAGGTGACGGCGGTCATTACCGCGCTGGCCCGCACCATGGAGAAGATCCACCGCACCAAGGATCTCGCCATCGACGTGCGCATCCCCGAGGACGTGCACTTCCGGGGCGAGCGGCAGGACCTCGAGGAGATGTTCGGCAATCTCATCGACAATGCCTGCAAGTGGGCTTCCTCCCGGGTGGAGGTCGAGGTGCTGGTGGAGCGGCCGCGCACCCCCGGCGACCGGGTCTATTTCCATGTGAGCATCGACGATGACGGCCCCGGTCTCGATCCCGCCCGGCGGGTGGATGTGGGTCGGCGGGGGCGGCGGCTGGACGAATCCAAGCCCGGCTCCGGCCTTGGCCTGTCCATCGTGCAGGAACTGGCGCTGCTCTATGGCGGGCGGTTCGAGCTGAGCTCGGCCCCCATCGGCGGGCTCCGCACGGAACTGGTGCTGCCTGCAGCGGCAGCGCCGCCCCCGCCCACCTGACGTTTCCCGGCCGGGCTGGTGCGGGTGATACCGTGGCGCCACAGCCTGCGGCAAACCGTCTTCACAGTGAGACTTGCGGTGCCTAAGAGAGCCCGTCAGCCTCTTTGTTGCCCCAATCGGTGATCCGATGGGCTGGTCTGAGCGTTGATGACGTGCACGGGCATTTTGCCCGGGTCCGTCCTGCCCGTTGTTCTGCCCGAGGCCTGTTCATGTTCGTCCGCGTGTCCCGCGTCTTTCCCGCGTCCGCAGTGGTCCTCGCCCTTGCGCTCGGCGGATGCGCGACCGACACGACCGGCAACAAGGCAACGGCGGCGCTGGCGGCCCTGCCCACGGCGCCGGTCATGTCCGGCACGGTCTCCGGCGGCCTCATCAGCGGCGGCATCGGCAACGGGCTCGACGACGCCGACCGGCAACGCGCCTACGACGCCGAGATTTCCGCGCTGGAGACGGGCGGCCCCGGCTATCCCATCGGCTGGAAGGGCGACGGCACCGCGCGCGGCACGGTCATCGCCGGCCCGCCCTACAACCGCGCCGGCTTCCAGAGCTGCCGCGACTATTCCCACACCATCTATATCGACAATCGCCCCCAGATCGCCCGCGGCGCCGCCTGCCGCACGGCGGAGGGCCGCTGGCAGCCGGTGAGCTGAGCGCGCTAGGACCCCGCCGCCTGAGGCGATGCGGGGCGGTGGGCGGACATGGCTTTCGGGAACGCTGGTAAAGGATGGGCGGCCGCCTGAGGCGCGCCGCGCCGGCATCAGCTTTCAGTAGGACATGAACAGGGGGACCTTGCAGTCCTCCAGCAGAGACTCGGTGACGCCGCCCAGCACCCATTCGCGGATGCGCGAGTGGTTGAAGGCGCCCATGACGATGAGGTCGGCGCCGATCAGACCCGCCTGCTCGCGCAGGGTCGCGGCCACGCCGTCCGGGCTCACCACAAGGTTCTTCACGTCCACATGGACGCCATGGCGGGCGAGATGGGGCGCAAGCTCGGCACCGGGCACTTCGTGCGCCAGCTCCTTTTCCGAGCCGATGGCGAGCACCTCCACGGAGGCCGCGGACTTGAGGATGCCCATGGCGTCGTTGACGGCCCGCGTCGCCCGCACGCTCGCATCCCAGGCGATGAGAACGCGGTCGTGCTTGAAGGTGTCCACCCCCGGCGGAACCACGATGACCGGCCGGCCGCTCTCGAACAGCAGCGCCTCGATGAGCCCGCGGTCGGCATTCACGGTCGCGACCTCCGCGTCCAGCACCGAGATGTCATGGACCCGCGCCTGGGCGATAAACAGCTCAACCAGCTGCCCGTAGGCGAGCTGCGGCGTTTCCACCGAGGCGGCGACACCGGCGGCCGCCGCATCGCCCCGCGCCCGCTCCGCCACGTCCTGCGCCAGCTGCCTGAGCCGCCGGTTGTGGGCGGCGACAAGGCCGGTGGCGACATTGCTGACGAAGGTATTGCCCATCACCACCTTCAGCGAGGCCGCCTGGATGGTGGCATGGGCGCCCGATTGCTGGGCCAGCGACAAGCCGTAGGCGAGCGCGGCGGAGGGTTCGTCAATGCCCTCTTCCGTCATCCCGATGAGCACGCTTTTTATGTTCTGCACCATTTGGCGTTTCCTCCTGACACGAGATCAAGGTATCCGAAGGCTTCAGCGTGTCGTTGCGTCATGTCAAGGGCGCAGGGCGCCGGTACCGGTTGCCAGCCCATTTCCGTGAGGTAATAAGAGGCGCGAGGGAGCGCCCATGATCGATGATCTGAACCTGTTCGCGAGCCAGCTGGTCACGCTCTGGGTCGTGCTGGAACCGCTGAGCCATCTCAGCATGTTTCTCGCCACCACCTCCCACCTCGATCGGCAGGAACGGCACAAGGTGGCGGCGATGGGCACCGCCTTCGCCTTCCTCATCCTGGTGGTGTTCACGCTCCTTGGCCGGATGCTGCTGGAGGCGATGGGCATCTCCATCCTCGCCTTCCAGATCTCCGGCGGCATCATACTGTTCTATTTCTCGATGACCATGATCTTCGGGGCGATGACGCAGCATGCCGTGACCGCCGATCCCGAGCGGCGGCTCGTCCACATCGCGGTCTATCCCATCGCGACGCCCATCGTGGCGGGGCCGGGCGCCATTCTCGCCATGGTGCTGTTCTCCGACAACAACCGCGGCGCCCCGCTCTCCCAGCACCTCATCACGGTGAGCGTGCTGGTGCTGATGTCGCTGGTGCTGTTCGCCATCTTCTGGCTGGGCGACTACATCGCCAAGGTGCTCGGGGAGGGCGGAGCGAGCCTGCTGCGGCGGATCATGGGCATCCTGCTCGCCGCCTTCTCGGTCAATCTGGTGCTCAACGCCTTCCAGAAATGGCTCAGCCTGCCGCCGATCTGAGCGGCGGCAGGCTGGCCGTTACGGATCAGGCCTCGATCTTGTCGATGTCCGGCGCGATGCCCGCAGAGGTGGGGGCGCCGTCGTCCAGCGGCGCCAGATAGTCCACCACCATCTCGCGGAAGCGCGGGAGGCCCTTGTAGGCGGCGATGTCCGGATTGAGGTCGCGCAGCACCCGGTGCAGCCGCCGGCGCCACTTGGGCACCTTGGCGATGTCCGCCACGCTGGTGAGATAGCAGCGGATGCCGAACAGGATGGCGTTGGAGCGGGGCAGGCGATAGAGCGTCTGCAGCTCCACGCGCAGGTGCACCTTATCCGCCACGTTCTGCGGCGTCACCGACGCCTTGTCGGGCCCCCACACGGGATAGTTTTCCGGCGAGGTGTCGAGGCGCGGGTTCACCGTCATGGTCCAGTTGAGGCGGCGCACCGGCTGGCCATACTGGAGGCGCAGGAGATACTTCAGGGCGCGGTCGAACACGCCCTTCTCGTGCGCCAGCGGCACCGGGCCGTGCCACTCGTGGAAGCTCATTCCGATGTCGAACTCCAGCGACCAGTCGGCCTGGGTCGTCACCATGCCGCCGTCCACGAAGAGGTTGTCCTCGCGCTGGTCCTGAAGGGTGAAATCGCCCTGCGCCTGCCGGGTGATGTATTCGAACGGCCCGCAGGGCAGCGTCTCGGCCTTGCCGAAGATGAAGCTCTGCTGGATGCCGAGCGGCCGGTTCACCCAGGTCCAGGCGTCGCCGTCCTTGGACAGGGTGAAGTGCTCGGGATAATCCGCCGCAAGGCTCTCCATGATGAGTTCGAGCGTGTCCCACTCCGCCGTCATCATGTGCGGCAGCACCTGGCAGCGCTTGGGGTCCTCGGCGAGGACGCGGGCGCGCTCCTTGCACTCCGCGATATAGTGCTCGTCGATGTCGAACACCGCCTGGAAGGCGGCCGTGGGGCCGCCGCGCACGTGGGGCTCGATGTTCACCGAATACATGTAGCTGTCTTCGGGGAACGGGAAGGGGAAGCGCAGGAGGTCCTCGGGCGACTTCTTGTAGGTGAAGGTGTCGCGGAAGGTCTCTGCGGGCTTGAACTGGACGGTCATGCGGATCCTCCCGGGATCACAGGTCGATGACGATGCGCGGGCCGCGGGCACGCGACACGCAGGTCATGATGAGGGTGCCAGCCGCCTTCTCCTCCGCGGAGAGGAAGTCGTCGCGGTGGTCCGCTTCGCCCTCCACGAGGGAGGTGGCGCACTGGCCGCAGGCGCCGCCACGGCACAGGCACGGGGCCTCCACGCCGGCCGCCTCGATGGCTTCCAGCAGGCTCTGGCTTTCGCCCACCTCCACCTCGATGCCGGACTTCCGCAGCACGGCGCGGAAGGGCAGGCCGGTGACGTCGCCGCCGAAGCTTTCCTTATGGACCTTGCCCTTGGGCCAGCCGAGGGCGGCGGCGGTGGAGGCCACCGCATCCATCAGGCTGTGCGGCCCGCAGACATAGACATGGGTGCCCAGCGGCTGGCGCGCCAGCAGGCCGGCGAGATCGAAGGCGGCGCGGCCGCCGCCATGCACGCGGATTTCCTCGCCCGCCGCATAGGGCGCGAGCAGGCGCTCGAACACCGGCACTTCCTCCAGAGTCGCGAGCTGGTGCAATTCGAACCGGGCGCCGCGCGCCTTCAGCTCCGGCAGGAAGGACAGAAGCGGCGTGATGCCGATGCCGCCGCCGATGAGCAGATGCTTCTTCGCGGTGGAGGCGAGCGGGAAGAGGCTCACCGGATTGGCCATCTCCAGCACGTCGCCCGCCGCGACCCGGCGGTGGAGAAAAGAGGAGCCGCCCCGCGACTGGGCGACGAGGCGCACGATGATGTCGTAGCGCGCCCGCTCGGACGGCGGGGAGACGAGGGAATAGGCATTCTTCATCACCCGCGCCCCGTCGCGCAGGGTGAGGAGAACGTGCCCACCCGCCGGTGGGGTGGGGAACGCGCCGCCATGGGCCGGCTCGAAGGAGAAGCGCTTGAGGCTCGGCGCGAGCTCGACGATCTCGCGCACGCGCACGCTGAAGGGCTGGGCGGCGGTCATGCGTAAAGCTCCTCGGCCTCGGGCACCTCACCCGGCACCTCGGCGTCCACCTGGACGCCCATGAAGGCGGCGAGCCGCCGTGAGAAATGATCGCGCACGAACAGGGATGCGCCGCAGCCCGGGCAGGTGAAGATGGAGGTGGTCACGCCCTCGCTCACCGTCCGGCAATGGACGCAATAGATGCGCCTTGCCTTCGGGCCGACCTCGGCGAAGGCGGTCTCCTGCCGGCTGAGGCCGGCCTTTTCCGCGCGGCCCCACACGTCCCACAGGAACGGCTCGGCGCCGGCCGCATAGAGGCGCAGCCCCATGGTCTCGCGGGCGAGCCGCTCTTCCAGCGCGGAAAACAGGTGCGTCACGGAGCGGAAGGTGGCGACGCTGCCCGGCGCCTCTTCCATGGCCGGGGCGGAGGCCACGGCGCTACGCCGGGCCACCGTCCAGACCTCGAAGGCGGAGGGGGCAACCCCCTCCGCCAGCGCCTCAGCCGGAACCTCGGCCGCCTCGACCACCAGCAGGTGGTGCCGTCCGGACGGGTCCGGAGCCAGCGGCGCGTACTTCGGGCGGCTCTTGATACCCTGGTCGCTCATTTCGTCTCCGTTCAATAGACCGCAATGCTGCGGGCCACGATGATGACAACGGCGCCGGCCGCGAGGGCGAGGTAGGGCAGCATCCCCGCCCGCGTGCCGGCACCGGGTTCGGCCTTGAGGTGCATGTCCTCCATCATCGCCGCCGGGAACTGGCCCTTGTCCGTCACATAGTGCCGGAAGAGGAACACCGGGATGATGGCGGCCGATACGATCAGCCCGGTCACCAGCGTGCCCGCGCCCCAGATGTCGGCACCCATGCCAAGCAGGAACAGGTTCACGTAGGCGAGCACCGTACCCATGCCGATGAGCCAGACGGGGGCCTTGAAGGGGCGCTCCCAGGTGGGACGATCGATGCGGTGCATCCAGGCGGAATTCAGGTTCAGGAAGTTGAACAGAATGTAGCAGACGTTGGAGATGGCGAGGATGAACACGTAGTCCGACATCATCAGCAGGATGAGGTTGAAGCCGAGGTCGGTCCACATGGCGCGGGTGGGGGCGCCGTTCTCGTTCACGTGGCTGAGATACTTGGGCAGCCAGCCGTCCACCGACGCCTGGTAGAGCGTGCGGGAGGAGCCGGCCATGGAGGTGATGATGGCCAGCATCAGCGCGAGGATCAGCATCACCACGATCACGGTGTGGACGATGGGTCCGCCCTTGATCATGTCGGCCATGGCGCTCGCCACACCCATGCCGGAATAGATGTCGGCGGAGAGGATGCCGGAATAGACCGCCGGCGTCGTGACCGTGCCTGAGGCGTCCACCACTGCCGGGGTCACGAGCTGGCCGAGGCCGAGCACGCCCTGGAAGGAGATGGGCACGATGGTGAACACAAAGATGCACAGAAGGCCCGAATAGAGGATAGCCTTGAAGGTATCCGTCTTCGGGTCGCGGAACTCGCGCGTGTAGCAGACCGCGGTCTCGAAGCCGTAGGTCGACCACGCGGCGATGAAGAGGCCGCCGGCCATCAGGGTGAGGCCCGCCATGTTCCACTCGCCGGCGATCACCTTGCCCGCCTCGTCCTTGGCGAGCGGGGCGAACGGCCCGAGATTGGCGGCGAGCACGTCGCCGGTGATCAGCGGCACGAGGCCGATGAGGATCAGCGGCAGCAGTGCCACCACGCCGAGGATGACCTGCACCTTGGCGGTCTGGCTGATGCCGCGATGCTGGATGGCGAAGGCGACGAGCAGCAGCACCGCGCCGAGGAGGAAGGTGGCGTTGATGCGCAGCGCGAGGCCCGCCTTCAGCCAGCCGAGATCGACCAGCGTGAGCTGCCAGGTGTTGATGGCGGCGTCCGGCGCGAACAGGATGGAGAGCACATAGCCCGCCGCAAGGCCTGAGCCGATGGACAGCACCGGCGACCAGGCCAGCCAGTTGCACCACACCGAGAACGGCGCGAGCAGCTTGCCGTAGCGCACCCAGGCGATGGCGCCGTAGACCGAGGCGCCGCCCGACTTGTGCGGGAACAGGCCGGCGATCTCGGCGTAGGAAAAGGCCTGGATGAAGCCGAAGATGATGGACAGGATCCACACGAACCAGGCCGGCGCGCCCACCGTGGCGCCGATGGCGCCAATGGAGAACAGCACGAGGGCGGGCACGCCGCTCGCGATCCAGAACGCGCCGGTCCAGCTGATCTTGCGTTGAAGCGAGCCGGCCTCAGGCGCGGCGACCGCTTCATTGGTTGCGGTGATGCTCATGATTGTCCCCTCGTTATGGCGAGGGAGTTTCCAGATAAGAAAAAAATTTGTCAACGAAGATATAGACGTATCGTTACGTCATTGCGAGCTTATTTTGGCGCCAGATGCTGCCCAATGAGTAGTCGCGCCAGAACTGCGGAAACAACAGCATGCCCGGGCGTCGCACCTTTATTCAGGCGCGCCGGGACGATACTGCAGTCTTCAGGCCCGCCATTCAGGCGGGTCGTCTCATTCAGGCTCGGACCCGGGTCTTCTGCGGATCGAAATGGGGGAACGGCACGATTTCGGCGCCGATGCGTTTCCTCAGTCCATCCAGCTTTCCGATCTCGATGGCGGTGCCCACCGCCGCGTGGGCGACATCGATCCGGGCGAGCGCGATCTGGCCCCTGAGAATGGGCGAGCGGGTTGCGCTGGTGACGACGCCCACCTGCGCCCGGCCGACGAAGAGCGGGTCGCCATGGCCCACCGCGTCGTTGCTCTCGATCTTGAGCCCCACGAGCTTCTTTGCCGGGTTCGCCTTGCGCCGCGCCAGCGCCGCCTTGCCGACGAAATCCTCGTCCTTGTCCGCCACGGCGAAGCCGATGCCGGCCTCGAAGGGGTCGGTCTCAGCGCAGAAGTCGTAGCCGGCGAAGACCAGCCCGGCCTCGATGCGCAGCATGTCCAGCGCGGAGAGGCCGAGCGGCTTCATGCCCTTCGGCGCGCCCGCCGCCCACACGGCCTCGAAGAGCGCCTTGCCGTCCTTGGGATGGCACCAGATTTCAAAGCCCAATTCGCCCGTATAACCCGTGCGCGAGACCACCAGCGCCGGACCCGTGGCTCCGCCGAGGCGGGCGACGGCGAAGCGGAACCACTTCAGCTCGGTGATGGCGGGCTGGGTGGCCCCGGTCCAGATCACCTCGGCGAGAATGTCCCGCGCGAGCGGCCCCTGCACCGCGATGTTGTGCAACTGGTCCGTGGAAGAGCGCACGTGGACGTGGAGGCCCCACTCCGCCGCCTTGGTGCGCAGCCACGTGCCGGTGAATTCCTCCCCGCACACCACCCGGAAATTGGTCGGCGACAGGCGGAAGACGGTGGCATCGTCAATCATGCCGCCGTGGTCGTAGCACAGCGCGGTATAGACCACCTGCCCCACGGCGAGCTTGCGCATGTCGCGCGTGACCGTGCGCTGGAGCAGGATTTCGGCGTCCGGCCCCGTCACCTCGAACTTGCGCAGGGGGGACAGGTCCATCACCGCGGCCTTCTCGCGGCAGGCCCAGTATTCGGCGATCGGCCCCTCGCTGGTGAAGCAGGTGGGCAGCCAGAAGCCGCGATACTCCACGAAGTTGCGCGTATAAGCGGCAAGGCTCTGGTGGAAGGCGCTCTCGCGCGTCAGGCGCGGCTCGGCGTCGGCACTCATGCGGAACGCGATCCCCTTGGAGAAGTTTTCGGCGCCGTCATAGACGCGCACATGGATGTCGGTGGGCTCCCAGCCATTGGCGGGGTCGATGTCGTCGGCGCAGGACGAGGTGGCGCACACGAGGTCGGTCAAAGCGCGCAGCAGCACATAGTCGCCGGGCCGCGACCATGGCTCGTCCATCGTGATGGCGTTGGTGTGGTCCACGGCCGTATTGTAGAAGAAGTTGATCGCCGGCCAGCCGGCGCGCTGGCGAATGCCCAGCGGCGCGAGCACGGCGTTGAAATTGTCCGTGCAATTGGCGTGGCCGGGATAGCCCATGTCCTCATAGTATTTCGCCGAGCAGGCGAGGGCGAAGGTGTCGTGGCGGCCGACCGTGTCGCGGATCACCTCTACCAGCGGCAGCTGGCGCTCGTCATAGTATTTGGAATAGAGGCCAGGCCCCGGATAGGCGGCGCCCATCAGCGTGCGGGTTGTGGTGGCGTCGAGGCCGTATTCCGCGCCCTTTTCAAGCGCGGCGGCGTCGAAGGCGAGGAAGTCCGCGCACTGGCGGCCGTCCACGTCGATGATCTGGATATAGTCGCCGGCCTTCACTTTGTAGGCGCGGGCTTCGGCCGCCGGGACGCGCAGGTCGAGCTTCGGTAGCGCGAGCGGGGCGGGGAGGGGACGGCCCCGGCCCCGGGCGCGGGTCACGGTCACGATGAGATCGGTGGGCGCGTCCTGCGCGTCCGGGGACATGGGGCCACCGGGGGCGGCGATCACCACGAGCACATCTGCCCGCGCGGCGATGTCCGCCGTCGCGCCCGCGCCGCCGTCTCCCGACAGCACCGTCCGCCCCGCCAGCGATGCCGGCGCGAGGCGCATGTCCGCCAACAGCCGGGCGACCTCCGCGCTGCCCTCTCCCCCTTGTTCCAGAAGCGCAGGCAACGTCTCGACGCCGGCGCCCTCCCAGCCTTCCACCGCACCCATGTCGGTGACGAAGACCAGCGCCGGCTGGAGCCCTTCCGGGTCCAGCACGGTCAGCATGTCTCCGGCGCCGAGCGTGAGGGCGGCGAGGCCGCCGCCGCGCACCACCACCCGCTCGCGGGCGGCGGTGGGCGAGGCGGAAGGACCTGGGGGAAGGAGGGAGGCGTCCATTCACCCCTCTTGAGCGATGGCCGCGAGCAGCCGGTAGCTGCCGCGGTAATAGAGCAGCGGATCGCCCTCGCCCTCGGCATGCAGATGCACCACCCGGCCGACGAAGATCACATGGTCGCCGCCGTCGTAATGGGCATAGGGCACGCACTCGAAGACCGCATGGGCGGGCACGAGGCGCGGCGCACCGGAGGGGCCGATCTCCCACGGAGTCGCGGAGAACTTGTCCTCGCCGGAGCGGGCGAAGCGGTTGGAAATCTCCTGCTGGCTCTCCAGCAGGATGTTCACCGAATAGGCCTTCACCCTCTCCAGCCGCGCCAGCGAGTGCAGCGAGCGGGCCATGGAGAAGAGAATCAGCGGCGGGTCCAGCGAGACGGAGGAGAAGGAATTCACCGTCACGCCGATGGGGCCGTCCTCGTCCTGCGCCATCACCACCGCGATGCCGGTGGCGAAGCGGCCGAGGGCGTTGCGCAATTCGCGCGGGTCGAAACGGGCGTCGAGATCAATGGTCGTCATGGCAAGGTACTCTCTGAAATGCGACAACCCGTCCATGATAATCCCCTTCGATGGCGGGCGCGCGGGTCCTCGCCCCCTCCTGAGCGAAGAGGGGGCGAGGCTCCGCGTGATGGCGTCCCGCGTCACGCCACCTTGGCCGGCTGAAGCTCAGCCAGCAGCTTTTCGGCGAAGGCGCGCTTCTCCGCCTCGTCCATCTTCTTGATCTCGTTGTTGAGCACGCGCTCGTTGATCGACTTGTTCCAGTAGTCCAGCGAACCGAAGCCCAGCAGCGCGGCCTTGCCGACGAACTGGCGCAGCACTTCGTTGGTGGGACCCATCACCCAGCCGGCCTTGCCGTCGCGCAGATAACGCTCGATCTGGAGCGCCGGGCGGAAGCCCGTGCCGCCGGTGGCGTGGAGCATCTTGTCCACCACATGGGCGACGTTCTTGGCCGCCTCGAACTTCACCTGCCACAGCCAGTGGAGCAGGGTGGAGCGGGGCAAAGCGTCGATGTCCTTGTGGATCGACCAGTCGCAATTGTTTGTGACGGAATCCAGTGCCTGCGCCATCTGGTAGTCGAAGGCGCGGCAGGCATTGGTGTCCATGATCGCCTCGCCCACATAGTCCTGGATGGTGGGGTAGTCGGCGACGCGCATGCCCACGTCATTGTGGGTCTTGCGGGTGGTGTGACGCTTGGCGATGTCGATGACCGCCAGCGAGATGCCGTTCCAGCAGGCCGATGAACAGGTGAGGAAGAAGGGGTCGACCACCTCGTCGTTCGATTTCGCGCCGTCGCCCACGGGACCGACCAGGGCCTCCTTCGGCAGCACCGCATTCTCCACCACGATGGGGCCGGACTGGTTGCCGCGCAGGCCGAGGCCGTCCCACTCGGAGGGGTTGGCCTTCACCTCGTCCTTGGTGACGAGGAAGCAGGAGAGGTCGGAATAGTCGCCGGAGAAGCCGGGGCTGGTGGTCTGGACGATGTACCAGTCGGCGAAGCCGCCGGAGGTGGTCCAGGAGGCCTTCTTCGTCACCTTCCAGCCGTCGCCATGGGCCTCGGCCTTGGAGGAGATCGGGTACCAGAAGTGCGAGCCGGTCTCGGGATCGGAATAGGAGAGCGTGCCGATGAGCACGTCGGTGTCCAGCCGCTTCAGGATGTCGGTGAGCAGCGGGTTGTCGTGGTGGCGCAGCAGCGCGGCGGCCACGGCGCCGAGGTGCATGGTGTAGCACATGGCGGTGGAGGGGCAGCCGTAGCGGGCGATGGTCTCCACCACCATGGCGGCGCAGACATGGTTCTGGCCGAGGCCGCCGAGTTCCTTCGGCACATTCAGGGAGAGAAGGCCGAGGGTGGCGAGCGCCTCGAAATTCTTGCGCGGGTAGACGTAGTTGGCGTCGCTCTCCACGGCGTTCGCGCGCAGCGTGGTCTCGCACAAGGCGATGAGCTTCGCCTGCAAGTCCTTCTGCTCGGCGCTCAGCAGCCACTGGGGGTCCCACTCGAAGCCGAGCCCCCAGAACTCTTCCTTGCCCCACATCTTCGTCTCGGACATGTCTCAAGCTCCGCCCGGGCCGGCACGCGGGCAGTCCCCGCGGCCGTCCCTGCCATTTGCGATCACGCTGTGGCGCGCCTGTTCCCCTCAGTGAACTTTTTTGACGCGGTAGAAACGAGAGTGCCACGGACCAATTCCGGTGCAAGCCCATTAATTGAGCGAAAACGGCTCCGGATGTGATCGTGAACTGGGCGTTCCATGGGGCTGCCTCGCTTTCATGTGCCGCCTTTCGCGCCATGCTACCAAAGAAATTTCTTCTCAGGAAAAGTAATTGACAGAATCCGCTGCCCGCCATCAGGATGCGCTCGTCGCGGCGCGTGGCCGGCCCCGAGGGCCGCCGAGCCCGCCTGCCTTAACGACGGGCCCGGCGCACGGGCCGGCATCCTTCAAGAGAGGGCACATGACCAGCGCGACCATTCTGCGCCAATCGATCCTCAACGACCGTCACCGAGACCTCGGCTCCAAGCTTGAGGAATCCTGGAACGACATGGCGATTCCCCAGCACTACGCCACCGACCCGTATGTGGAGACGGAGACGGTGCGCACCCGGGCCGGCCTCTTCGATGTGTCGGCCCTGAAGATCATCGACATCGGCGGCCCCGACGCGCTCGCGTTCCTCAACAAGCTGCTCACCGCCGACATCGCCAAGATTCCGGCTGGCCGCTCCATGATCTCCTCCATCGTCGATGACGAAGGCGGGCTGATCGACGACGTGCTCGTCTATGTGGACGGGGACGGCACGTTCCGCCTCTCGCACGGCGGGGGGGCGCTGGAAGAGGCGTTGCCGGTGGTGGCGGAGGGCTTCGATGTCACCTTCGCGCGGGACAACGATGTCCATATCCTCTCCCTGCAGGGCCCCCTCGCCCTCGACATCCTCTCCCCCCACACCCCCATGGTGCTGAAGGACCTGCCCTATTTCGGGCACGGCAAGACGACCCTGTTCGGCATCCCGGTGTCGCTCGCCCGCGGCGGCTATTCGGCGGAGCGGGGCTATGAGGTGTTCTGCGCGGCGAAGGATGCGGTCTTCCTCTGGGACAAGATCCTTGAGGTGGGTAAGCCCTTCGGCGCCATGCCGGTGTCGTGGGACTGCCTCGACATCGTGCGGGTGGAAGGCTCCCTGCTCTTCTTCCCCTTCGACATGCCGCACAAGGACACGACGCCCTTCGAGGTGCTGATGGACTGGTCCGTGGACCTCTCCAAGCCGGATTTCCGCGGCAAGGCGGCCCTCCTCGCCCGCAAGGGCACGGAACGCACCCACCAAGCGGGTCTCGAAGTGCTGGCGGCCAAGGCGATCACGCCCGGCGCGAAGATCTTCAAGGATGGCGCAGAGGTGGGCGTGGTGAATTCCACCACCTACAGCCGCCATCTCATGAAGTCGCTGGCGCTGGTCTCGCTACGTCCGGACGTGACTGCGCTCGGTACCGCGCTTACCGTCACCGACGGCGACGAGAGCTTCGAGGCGACCGTGGTGCGCACGCCCTTCTACGACCCCATGCGGCTGCGCACGCATCCGCTGGAAGAGCGGGCCTGAGCCGAAGGTTGGAAATCAGGGCTCCGGCGGGCTGAACGGGGTGCGCAGCAGCGCCACCAACTCGGCCTGCCGGTGCACGCCGCATTTGCGGAAAGCGGATTTCAGATGGGCGCGGACGGTGAATTCCGTGCTCCCCAGTTCCAGGGCGATCGCATGGATCGACCGGCCGTCGCACAGCAGGCGCGCGACCTTCGCCTCGGTGGGCGTGAGGTCGAACAGTGCCTGGAGGACAGCCGATGCCGGTGTCCGGTTATCGCCGATCTCGCTTGCCACCAGCAATGCGCCGGCGCCGACGAAGATGTCGTGCGCGTTGCGCCGCACGGGCACCACGTGAAGCACCAGCGGGGCCTGCCCCTCCGTCGGCCGGATGGGGATCGAGCCCACCGTGGTGGACCAAAGATCCCGGCGCAGGCGGGCCACCGCTTGGGCCATCAGGGCATCCGCATTTCGGTCCATCAGGGCAATGCGGTCGCGCCGGTCGAGCACGACCCGCCCCAGCAGGGGGGCAAAGGGCGCGTTGGCGTCGATCATCCGCCCTGAGGCGTCGATGGTGGCCGCCGCGACGCCCAGGGCCGAGAAGGCTTGGAGCGTCGCGTTGAGGCGCTCCAGCGCGAGGCGGATGGAGGTGACTGCGGCCCGCGAAACATGCGGCCGGAGCCGGTACAGCCAGTCCACCGCCGCGTCGTCGAAGGGCGCCTCGGTGCCCGGCTTCTCAAGGCTGAGCGCCACGTGGGCGCCATCCGGCATGGGCATGGCAAGGGCCGCCGACCAGCCGACCCCAAATGAGCGCAACGTCTTGAAGTAAGGGAGCGTCTCGATCTCGTCGGGGGTGAAGAGGTCGCGGTCGAGCACCACCGGCATGTCGGGCCGCGCGAGAGCCCGTTCCAGCCGCGGATTGGACGCCATGCCACCTTGCGCGCCCCATTTTGCGAAGCGCTCCACAAGGCCCGGTGAGGCGAAGCCGCGCAACTTCCCGCCCCTGTTCATCAGCATCACCGCGCCGATGCCGCCGGCCTGCAGTCCGCACCCTTCGATGGCCTGCGGCCAGAACTCCGGCAGGACGGCCGCCTCATAGAGGCCATCCACCACATCGAGCTCGTCCACCATCCAACCCTTGCCCTATCCGCCGTGCGCCGGTTGCAACCCGGAGCACGGCGGAGAATACCACAGCGTGTGAAACGCGAGCTAGAGTGGCTTCAGCCCGGCCTCGATGGCGCTGCGGCGGCCCTCCAGGAAGGGCGGCAGCGCGAGGCATTCGCCGAGGTGGGCGGCGTCCTCGTCGGCGGCGAAGCCGGGACCGTCGGTGGCCAACTCGAACAGCACGCCGTTGGGCTCGCGGAAATAGAGCGAGCGGAAGTAGAAGCGATCCACCATCCCGCTGTTAGGGATGCGCAGCTCCTTCAGCCGCCGCGCCCACTCCTCATACTGGTCGAAGGTGGTGACGCGGAAAGCCACATGGTGCACCGCGCCCGCGCCCTGTCCGGCGGGTGAAAGGCCCGGCTCCACCTTCACATGCACCTCGGCGGCGGGGCCACCCTCGCCCATCTCGAACACATGGATGGCGCGGCCGTCCTCGGCGGCATAGGTGCGCACCTCCTTCATGCCCATCACGTGGATGAGCACGGCGGCGGTGGGCGCGAGGTCCGGCACCGAGATCAGGATCGGGCCGAGGCCGCGGATCTGGTGCGCCTCCGGCACCGGGCTCTTGGACCAGGGCGTGCCCGGTCCCTTGCCGTCATCCACGATGAGCGCGAGGCGCTGGCCCTCGCGGTCCTCGAAGGGAAGCTGGTGGCGGTCATCGCGGGTCTCAATGCCGGCATGGGCGACACCCGCGTCGGTGAGGCGCGCCGCCCAATATTCCAGCGCCGCCTCGTCCCGCACCCGCAGAGAAGTCCGCACGGCCGCATGGCTGCCCCGGCGCTCGCGCGGCACCGGCCAGTCGAAGAAGGTGAGGTCGGTGCCGGGGTTGGCTTCCCCGTCGGCATAGAAGAGGTGATAGGCGGACACGTCGTCCTGATTCACCGTCTTCTTCACGAGGCGCATGCCGAGCGTCTGGGTGTAGAAGCGGTGATTATAGGGGGCGTCGGCCGTGATGGCGGTGACGTGGTGCAGTCCGGTCAGGGGCCCGGTGGTCTCGGTGGTGTTTGCCATTGCGTCCTCCTCCGGCGTGCGGAGCCTGGGTATCTGTCTGCTGCCAGAGATAGGCGGACAGCCCCTCCGATACGAGAACCACGGGCGCAATCTGGGTTTGCTGGTTTGCAAGAAGATTGAGCGAAACAGGGGTCAATCACCTTGCTTTCTGCAATCTGCGGTACCCGGGGGCGTGGCCGGCCTGGCGCCGTTTCACGGCTGTTCAGCATTTCGGGCGATCGCCGTTCATCCGCCTCATTGTTTGTGCCAAGACAACCCGTGATGCGGGGGCATGCGTTAGCGCGTGGCAGACTTCGGGGGAATTGGCGCATGACGTTGCGCAATCTGGCACTGCGCCTCATCGCGACCGCGACGGTGGTCATGCTCATCGCCGGCTGCTCCGATCGCCCCGGCATCGATGCGCTTGTCCCGGTCGCCGCTCCGCTGGCTGAAGGTGCGCGCGAGCAGGTGATCCTCGTCGCCTCCACCCGCGAACGGGACCCGCGCGCCGGCGTGTTCTTCAATGGCGAACGTTCCGCCCAGCTCAATTTCGCGAAGATCGACCTTTCCGTGCCGCCCACCCACAAGCCGGGCGAGATCGAGTGGCCGAAGAACGGGCTGGGCAATCCGGCCACCGACATGGTGGTGCGGGAGGCCGTCTACCGCGACACCGAAAGCGAGTTCCTGCGCGACCTGAAGAGCGAGCTGGCGCGCCGGCCTGCCGGCAAGCGCAACGTCTTCATCTTCGTGCACGGCTACAACACCATGTTCTCCGAGGCGCTGTACCGCCTCGCGCAGATGGCGACGGATTCCGACGCGCCGGCCGTCCCTGTCCTCTTCACCTGGGCCTCGCGGGCGACCACCGAGGGCTATGTCTACGACAACAACAGCGCCACCGCCGCCCGCGACCAGCTGGAGGAGACCATCCGCCTCGCCTTCGGCAGCGGCGCGGACCAGGTGAGCATCCTCGCCCACTCCATGGGCAACTGGCTGACGGTGGAGGCGCTGCGCCAGATCCGCATCTCCGGCAAGACGTTGCCGCCGAACAAGATCGGCAACATCATCCTTGCCGCGCCGGACATCGACGTGGACGTGTTCAAGACCCAGCTGCGCCGCTTCGGCAAGCCGCCGAAGCCGTTCGTCGTTGTCATCTCGCGGGACGACAAGGCGCTGGGCTTCTCCGAATTCCTCGCCGGCAAGAAGCCGCGGCTCGGAGAATACGCCAACGACACCGAGCTGGTCGAACTGGGCGCCGTCGTGGTGGACATGACCGACGTTAAGGCGCTCGACAGCTTCAACCACGGCAAGTTCGCGCAACTGGCGGAAATGGCGCCCCAGCTTCAGAGCACCATCGCCAGCGCCAGCGGAACGGCCACGTCCAACAGCGTGCAGATGCAAGGCGTGCGCATCACCGGCCTCGATCAGGCGCGGGCGGCCCAGTCGTCCGGCCCCGTCTTGCCGTCCCCAACCCAGCCGCCCCCCGCCCAATAGGACCCGGCCTTCGCAGGCGACCTATGCCCCGCCGGCGCTTCCCTCGCGGGCGCGTTCGGTCTAAAGGCGTCGCCTTATGGCCTATTCAGTCAAGGAAATGTTCCTCACCCTGCAGGGGGAGGGCGCGCAGGCGGGGCGTGCCGCCGTCTTCTGCCGGTTCGCGGGGTGCAACCTGTGGTCCGGGCGGGAGGAGGATCGCGCCGCGGCCCAGTGCCGTTTCTGCGACACCGATTTCGTCGGCCTGGATGGCGAGGGTGGCGGCCGCTTCCCGGACGCTGAGGCGCTGGCGGACGCCATCGCGACCGTCTGGGGACAGGCCGGCGCCGAGCGCCGCTTCGTCGTGTTCACCGGTGGCGAGCCGCTGCTCCAGCTCGATCCGGCAGCCATCGCGGCGGTGCATGCGCGGGGCTTCGAGATCGCGGTGGAGACCAACGGCACGGTTGCCGCGCCGGAGGGGCTCGACTGGATCTGCGTCAGCCCCAAGGCTGGCACCGAGCTGAAGCAGCGCGCCGGTCACGAGCTGAAGCTCGTCTTCCCGCAGACCGGGCTCGATCCCGCCGAGGTCGCGAACCTCCCCTTCACCAACTTCTTCCTCCAGCCCATGGACGGCCCGGATCGCCGCGCGAACACCGATGCGGCGGTGGCCTATTGCCTCGCCAATCCGCGCTGGCGCCTGTCCGTCCAGACCCACAAGATGATCGGAATTCCATGACCACCCGTGACACCCCCGCGGCGCTGCCCGGCCGCGTGCGGATCACCCAGGGCTTCACCTTCGAGGCCGCGCACTTCCTGCCCAACGTGCCGGAAACCCACCGCTGCCGGCGTGTGCACGGGCATTCCTACCGCGTGGACCTCGCGCTGGAAGGACCGGTGGATCCGGTCACCGGCTTCGTGGTCGACTTCTTCGATGTGGAGAACGCCTTCGGTCCGCTGCTGAAGCAGCTCGACCATTATTGCCTCAACGACATCGACGGGCTGGAGAACCCCACCGCCGAGATCATCGCGGCGTGGATCTGGACGCGGATGAAGCCGCTCCTGCCCACGCTCGCGTCCGTGCGGGTCTACGAGACGCCCATGTCGTTCGCCGAATACGCAGAGGGGTGAGCGGGCCTCAGCCCGCCGCGTCCCCCGCCTTGGCCTTCTTCACGAAGGTGGCGAAGGCGGCAAGCTGCTTCTTGGTAAAGTCCAGCGTGCCCTGATCGGTGACCACGCCGTCCGTGATCTTGGTGTGGGCCTGGGCGACCATCACCTCCGGTACGTTCATGACGTGGGCATTGAGCGCCACCAGCACCTGCCGCAGGTGATATTGCGCCCGCGCGCCGCCCATGCTGCCGGGCGAGGCGGACAGGATGAGGGTGGGCTTGCCGGAAAGCGGCTGCGGCTTCAGGCGCGACAGCCAGTCGAGCGCGTTCTTGAGGCCGCCGGGGACGGAGTAATTGTATTCCGGCGTCACGATGACGAGCGCATCCGCCGCCGCCACCTTCTCCCCCATGGCCGTCACCGGTGCCGGGAAGCCTTCCGCCTCGATGTCCCCATCATAGATGGGGAATTCGGCGATGGAGGGCAGGATCTCCAGCGTCGTCCCCTCCGGCGCGATGCCCGCCAACGCGCGGGCCAGCGCGGCGTTGAGGGACCCCTTGCGAACGCTGCCGACCAGCACGACCCAGTTCATCGCCATTCTCCCGCTGCCCGCCACTCAATGCCCACCACGGGCACGATCCCGATAATGGCGCAAAAGCAGGAAGGTTGCGTGAGGGCGAATGAAAATCAGCCGATGCGCACCATGTGGTTGTCGTAGCGCGGCCCGCCGGTGCGCCGCGCGGTGATGGCGACACCCTCCCGCTCGGCCTTCACCACGATCACCTCGCCATAGCCAGACGCCGCGACGAATGTGCCCGCCTCCGCCCCCGACGCGAGGCCGCAGCCATCGGTGAGGGGGACCGCGCCGAGATAGCGCCCGTCCGCCTTCCACACGGCCACCTGGTTGCCGCGCGGGGTGGCGCAGGCGACGAAGCGGCCGGAGGGGTCATAGGCGACCGAGCCGACATAGCCGCGCAACGCCCGCCATGCCGCATCCGGGGCATCGAAGGGGGAGAGCGCGCCATCGGCGGCGATGCGGAAAAGCAGGGGGCGGGCCTCGCCATCCTTCAACAGGTCCTGCGCCGCCACCACCGTGCCGCCATTGCTGTCGTGCGCGAGGTGGCGGAGCGACAGGCTGGCCAGATCGGCGGAGAGCTTGCCCTCGCCGCGTACGGCGCCGGTGGTGGGGTCCACGAGGGTGATGCCGGAGCCGGTCACTTCGGCGTCGCGTGCCTCCGGCGTGTTGGGCTCGATGCCGCCATTAGCGATGACGAGGGCGGCGCCCGAGCGCATCAGATCATGCGGGCCGTCGCCGCCGCTCGCCCATTCGTCGCGGATGGCGAAGCCGCCCTCCACGATCCGGACGGCCACGACGCCCCGCCCCATGGCGCGCATGCCATCCGCCGGGCGCTCGATCTCATTGGTCAGGAACAGCCGGCCGTCCGCGGTGAAACGGCCGTGGCCGGAGAAAACGCGGCCCTCGCCCGGCCCGAAACTCGTGACCACGCCGGCCTTGCGCCGGTCGAACACGAGGGCGATGCGCCCCGGCCGCCGTCCCACTGCCACCGCGAGCGGACCCGCCGGGCTCGCCTCGATGCCGTGGAGCCGAACATCGGAAGGCGCCTCCGGCGTCGGGGCGAAGCCGGCGTCGAGGCCGATGGCGGCGAACCCCTCGCCCACGCCCGCCGTCGCCAGCCAGCCCTCGTCCAGTTCGGCAGCGCGCAGGTCGCCCGGCAAGGTTGCGGCGGCGAGGAGCGCGGCGCTACCGAGCAGCAGGCCGCGGCGGCCTATGAGCGGGGCGTGGTCGAGGCGCGCGCGCATGTCCGTCGCTATCGCCTCAGTCGCCATCGAGGGCGTTGAAGCCCAGCGAGATGCCGAAATAGGAGGCGATGGGCTTGTAGACGGCGAGCTGCGCCGCCTTGAAGGTCTTGATGGCGGTCTGGATGCCTTGCGCTCCCGATGCGGTGGCGGCCGCGGCGCCGATGTCCGCGGGCAGCTTGTCGGCGGCGGCATCGGCGGCGGTGGCGGCCTTGGTCACCACCCACTGCGGCCGGCTCGGCAACTGCGCTGCCACCGCGAGGAGGAGCGCGTCGGCGCTGCGGATCATGTTGGCGGCGACACGGCCGGAGCGGCCGGAGCGCCAGCTGTCGGCGACCATCGGCTTGGCGTCCGAGGGGCCGGAGCCAAGCACGGGCAGCAGCTTGGTGTCGGTTACGCGCTGGTAGGCGCCGGAGAGGTCGGTGAGGATCATGCCCGGCAGGGCGCCTACGTCCGGGAACAGGGCCGGATCGCCCTTGCCGGAGACGATGGCGCCAAGCACGCCGGAGGACTTGTCGCCCCACGCGGTGCGGATCTCGCCCGTGATGGCGGCGAGATTGTTGACGATGGCGGTGCCGAGCGCGCAGCGCCGCGCGGCCTCGGGGCCAGAGACGAGCGCCTCAGGGGCGCCGTCCTCATACAGCAGCCGCTCCAGCGCCGGCAGGCCCTGCACCGCCGCGCTCGATTGGGCGAAGCGCTCGGGCGCGAGGCGGGCGGGATCGCTGTCGGCGATGATCTCCGAGAGGCCACGGGCAATGCCGTTGCGTCGGTCCGGGAAGAAGGAGATGCGGTCGGCGCGGAGCGATAGGGTGATGGGGCCGAAGGTGATGAACTCCACCGCATTCCAGGCATCCGCCGCCTTGCCATAAGCCTCCTTCAGCGGCGCGACGCCCTCCGCCGAGGGGGTGGGGCAGAAGGCGGCCCAGGCTTTGGCCTGCTCGGAGGTGGCGGCGGCCAGCGCATCGTAGCGTGGCAAAAGCCAGCCCTCGATGAGCGGCACCGGATCGAGCTTCGGATCGGCCGCGGCCGCCGGACCGGTGCCGAAGGCGAGCGCGGCGGCGAGGGCCGCGCCGGCAAGGCGGAAAGAAGAACGGCGTGTGGCTTCGATCATGACGTCGATCCGCAATATCAGGTCCACACCGGCAGAAGCCGGTCAAAATCACAGGGACGAAATGTACCGCACCAGCTCCGCCCTGTCCTTGGGCGGCAGCGCGCCGAAGCGCCGCTGCGCGGTGTCCGCCTCGCCGCCGTGCCAGGCGATCGCCTCCTCCACCGTCCGCGCCCGGCCGTCGTGCAGCAGGCCGGTGTTGGCGGCGATCGCGTCCGAGAGGCCGGCGAGCGGCGCGGTGCGCCATTGGGAGGCGCCGACGCCCGGCTCCGGCATGGTGTCGCCAAGGTCCGGCCCCATCTCGTGGAGCAGCAGGTCCGTGTACATGCGCGCCTCCCCGCCGCCCGCTATGGGCAGGGAGGGCCGGTGACATTGGGCGCAGCCGGTGGAGGTGAACAGCGCGGCGCCGCGTTTCGCCTCGGCCCTCGGAAGGTCCTCGGGCTCCGGCTGGGGGAGGGAGGCGATGTAGGCCACCACCCTGTCCAGCAAGGCGGAGCCGATTTCCAGTTCGTCGTCCGCGTCTCCGGACGTGGCGTTGGCATCGCCATGGAGCGCCGTGCGACAGGCCGTCTGCGTGGGCGTGCAATCGCCCCAGGGGTCCGGGTGGAAGCGGGTGGAAAGGCCGAGATCGAGGAAGAAGGCTTCCGCCGACTGGCGCGCGAGATCGGGCTGCGACGCCTTCCAGCCGAAGCGGCCGATGGCGGTGCTGCCATCGGCGAGGGTGACACGCCGCGCCATGCCTTTCACGCCGTCCACGCCTTTCGCCTGCTCCCGCTCCACCGCGAGGATGGCGGCATCCGGCACGGCGGCCAGCGCCCCCCGGCCCTTGAGGTCCGGCCCCACCCGCAGGGAAAGCCCACTCGCGGGATCGAGCGGGCCGTAGCCGAGCGCCTCGGGATGCGGCTTGCGGGCGATGCGGCCGTCCGGCAGGGCCGTATCGGTGACGCCGATCATCCCCTCGCCCGGAATGCCCGGCACCGCATCGATCTGGAAGCGCCGGCCATAGACGGGATCACCGCTGCCGTCCGGCCGGCCGATCATCAGCACGAAGCCGCGCTCCGCCGTGCCGTGCTCCAGCCGGGCCGGGGCGCGGCGGTCCGCGGGATGGCAGGTGGCGCAGGAGCGGGCGTCGAACAGCGGGCCGAGGCCGTCGTCGCCGCGCGTCGAGGCGGGGGCGGGCACCCAGGGCCGCTTGAACAGCGCCTTGCCGATGGCGAGGTCCAGCCTGTCCAGCGTTTCGGCGGCGGCGGGCATCGCGGAGAGGGCGGCGAGCAAGGCGAGGACAAGCACGCGCCCCATCACACCACCCTGATCCAGCCCATGAGGCCGGAATCCATGTGCTCCAGGATGTGGCAGTGGAACACCCAGTCCCCGCTGGTGGCCCGGAAGGCGATCTCCACCGTCTCGTTGGGCTCGGTCATCACCGTATCGGCAAGATAGGGCGGGATGTCCTTCTTCTTGGAGGAGGACAGCACGCGGAAGACGTGCCCGTGCAGATGCATGGGGTGGACGTGCTTGGTGACGTTGCTGATGGAGACGATGTAGCTCGACCCGTCCTTCAGCGTCGCCAGCGGCGGCGGCAGGCGCAGGTCCGCGCCGGCGCCCCAGGAATTGCGGTTGATGGCCCAGAAGGTCTTGCTGCCGACGCAGGCCGAGGCGATGAGCGCCTTCGCCAAGGGATCGTCCGGTGGCAGCGGGTCGCCGCTCACGATGGGGCCGGCGGCGGTCTGCACCAGATAGTCGATGCGGCTCGCGCGCTTCACGTCCGGCAGCGGCACCTTGGCGGCGGGCAGCGCCTTGGGGCGGAAGGCGGTCTTCTTGCGGCCCTTGTCCACCCCGACCAGCGTGGTCAGCAGATAGGGTTCGGCGGTGCGGTAGTCGTAGACCTTCACCTCCTCGCCGGGGCCGGGCATGCGCACATGCACGTCGATCCGCATGGCGGGGCCCATGCGCCAGATCTCGTTCGGCAGCCTGGAGAGGGGAAGCGGTGTCAGGGCCTGCCCGTCGATGGCGATGATGGCGGCGTCTTCCGTGTCGCAGCCGAAATCGATGGTGCGGGTGGAATCGGCGACGATGACGCGCAGCCGCACGTCGCCATAGGCCGGCGCCTCGACGCGGGGCGGCACGATGGAGCCGTTGGTGGCGCGCACCGTGCCGAAAGTGCCGGCGGTGGAGGCGCCCTCGTCGGTGAACATCTCCAGCCAGCGGCCGTCTTTTTCGTCGAGCCGCCAGTCCTTCACCACGATGAAGTGCTCGGCATCGAAGCCGAGCTTCGCCTCGGCGGGATCGTCCACCACGAGCAGGCCGACGAGGCCACGGCCCACCTGGCCCGTCTCGTCGCAATGGGGGTGGAAGAAATAGAAGCCCGGATCAGGCAGGGGCACGTTGTAGGTGAACGTACCGCCGGCCGGGATCGGCGCCTGGGTGAGGGGCGAGACGCCGTCCGACAGATAGGGCACCCGCACGCCATGCCAGTGGACGGTGGTGAGGTCCGGCAGGCGGTTCTCGAAATCCACCATCAGCCGGGTGCCCACCGGCGCGCGCAGGGTCAGGAAGGGCGTGCCGTTATAGGCGCAGAAGCCCTTGGTCATCGGCTGGCCCGGGCCGAGCAGCGGCATCTCCATCTCCGCCGCCGTGAGGGCGAGCCGGCGCACCGGCGCGCTCTTGGGCAGCGTGTCCACGGAGGCCGGCATGCGGCCGAGGGCGGAGGGGGCGAACCCCGCCGCCCCCGCAGCCGCCGCGCCCGCGAGGAGCGCCCGACGCGATATCATCGCGTCCATCCCATGGTCATCGTCTCAATTCTTCTTCACGGTCTTCGGGTTATCGAGGCTGTCGGAGCCTTCCATCTTGATCTGGAGCTTGAGGGCCGCGACGCCGCGCTCGATGGCGTGGGCCTGGGCCACCAGGGTGTCGACGCCGTCCTGGATCAGCTTGGCGCCCTTGGTGTTGCCCTCTTCGAGCATCTTGTCGTAGGTGATCTCGCCGGAATCCGCCACGTCCTTCAGTGCCTTGAGGGCGGCGAGAGCGGCGTCGGACTTGGCGTCGATCTCGTCGGCGACCTTCGGGTCGGCGGCGCGGACGAGGTCGGCGACGGAGGGGCCGGTGACCTTGGCACCGTCCGGCTTCACGTAGGAGCCGTAATAGACGTTGCGGATGCCCACCTCGTCATAATAGTGCGCGTTCTGGGTGTTGTTGGAGAAGCAGTCGTGCGCCTCTTCCGGATCATGGAGGATGAGGCCGAGCTTCATGCGCTCGCCGGCGAGTTCGCCATAGGACAGCGAGCCGATGCCCGTGAAGATGGTGGCGAGGCCGGCCTTGTCGTTCTTCTTGACGAGCGCGGCGCGGGCCTTGCCCTTGGCGCCCCACAGGCCGGTCATCTCGTCGAGATCGGCGACGAGCGTCTCGGTGGCTACCTTGAGATACTGGCCGCGACGGTCGCAATTGCCGTTCGTGCAGTTCTTCAGGTCATAGTCGGTATAGGGGCGCTGGCCCTGGCTGGGCGTCGCGTTATGCAGGTTCTGGCCCCACAGCAGGAACTCGATGGCGTGCCAGCCGGAGCCCACGTTCGCCTCGACGCCGCCGGCCGAGTTGAGCTCATGCAGCAGCTTGGGCGTGATCTTGGTGACATCCACCGTCTTCTTGCCGATGCGGATGGACTTCGAGGCGATCACGTTTGCGGTGTAGAGCGGGTTTTCGTCCGACTTCTCGCCGTAGCTCTTCTTGTCCACGTAATCGATGAGGCCTTCATCCAGCGGCCAGGCGTTCACATTGCCTTCCCACTCGTCGACGATCTTGTTGCCGAACCGGAAGGCCTCGGTCTGCTGGTAGTAGACACGGGCCGCCTTCCAGGCGTCGCGCGCCTTGCCGAGGCTCTCGGCGCTGGGGGCGGCGAGGAAGGCCTCGATGGCCTTCTGCATGTCCTTGGCGGTGGAGGCCGATGTCCCGTAAGACACCTCGGCGAGGTCGGCGTAATGGACGATCACGTCACGCGGCTTCGGCGCCTGCGCGAGCACAGGGCTCGCGAACGCTGCGACTGACGCGATGACTGCGCCGAGAAAATGCGCGCGCATCGACCTTCTCTCCTTGAAATTCGCAAATGGGAACCGGTGCCCGGGCAAACCGGAACCAGGGCCTTTGCCCCGTCGGCGCGGAGAGTATGAGTCGGGCCGGTGGCGGGCAAGCGCTTGAGACAATAATAGAATTGTTCCATGTCCAGAGTGCGGGATCTCGACTTGGGACTTTTAAGTCAAAGCGACGCATCCTTTAGTAGAGGACGTAACGTAACCCTGTATCCGCTGCCTCCCGAGCCGGTTCGGCGCGACGGGCTGCAAACGCTGGACCGGGCAGCATTCGGGTCCATCGCAGGCGCCTATCAAATATTGTCTACAACGCTTCCCGCGCAGTTCCACCTTTTCATTTGAACAATTACAAAGCTTTGCCATTGCGGTGACAGCGCGCGCCCGTGGGTGATAGGATTTCGTCATATTCCAATGGTTTTCGTCCCGGCGGCGATTTCTTCCGAAGGACGACGGCCTCAGGTCAGCGTTTGTGTCCGCCGATGCGGCGGCCACAGCCGTGGGGGCGGAAGGACTTGTCGCGATGATTGCCGCGCTTCTGATCGTTTTCCGCGAGGTCCTCGAGGCCGGTATCGTCACCGGCGTGGTGCTTGCCGCCTCCGAGGGCATCCGCCATCGCGGCCTGTGGATCAGCCTCGGCATCCTGGGCGGCATCGCCGGCTCGGCGGTCCTCGCGCTGTTCGCGGACACCATCGCCTCCACCTTCGACGGCTCGGGGCAGGATATCCTGAACGCCGCCATCCTCTCTGTTGCCGTGGTCATGCTGGTGTGGACCGTCGTCTGGATGGCGAGCCACGGCAAGCACATGGTCATGGAGATGCGGGAGGTCGGCCGCGACGTGAAGGAAGGGCGCAAGCCGCTGGCCGCGCTCGCCATCGTCGTCGGCATGGCGGTGCTGCGCGAGGGCGTCGAGATCGTGCTCTTCCTCTATGGAATCGCCAGCACGGGCGGCGATTCACCGGGGGCGATCGCGCTCGGCGGGCTCGGCGGCCTCGCTGCGGGCGCGGCCGTGTCCCTGCTGCTCTATCGCGGCCTCGTGGCGATCCCGCTCAAGCATCTGTTCAAGGTTACTTCCGTCCTCATCACGCTGCTGGCCGCCGGCCTTGCGGCGCAGGTGGTGGGCATCCTGCAGGATGCCGGCTTCATCCAGTCGCTGGCCGATCCGGTCTGGAATTCCAGCTGGCTGCTGGCGGACGACAGCGCCCTCGGCCGCGTGCTGCGCACGCTCGTCGGCTATCGCGCCGAGCCCACGGGCATGCAGGTGATCGCCTATGCCGCGACAGTGGCGGTCATTGTCGGCCTGTCGGCCATCATCAACGGCCGCCGGTCTGCCACCCCGCGCAGCCAGACCGGCGCCGGCCCGGCGGGCGGTCGCATTTCCCGCGCCTGACGGGGTGCGGGGCCGTGAGCCCCCACGCAGCATGCTCCTGTTGCGGCCTTCTCCTCCCGCCCTCATCGCGCGGCGTTTCCGCCGCCCGCGGCTTCCGCTATGCTCGCGCGACGGCCAGCCGCCGGACAAGCCGCTCAGGCGGCGCCGCGCGGCACCCGAGGAGAATCACCCCATGAGCGGCGGAACCGGCGGCAAGGACGCGCGCAGCAAGGACACCCGCAGCAAGGACGGGCAGGGCACCCGCCTGTTCCTGCGCGTGGACTTCGCCGATGGCCGGCGCCTCGGGCCGGGCAAGATCAAGCTTCTGGAAGCGATCCGCGAGCACCGCTCCATCCTCGCCGCCGCCAAGGCCATCGGCATGAGCTATCGCCGCGCGTGGCTGCTGGTGGACGAACTGGACCGCATGTTCGAGCAGCGCGTCATCGTCACCTTCCCCGGCCGCCGTGGCGCGGGCACCGAGGTGACGGCCTTCGGCGAGCGGGTGATCGCGCTCTATCGCGCCATGGAGCGGCAGGCGGCCAAGGCCACCAGCGGCGCGCTGGACGAGCTTACGTCCGCCCTTGCGGCGGACTACCACCCGAAATCACCCGCAGAGCCGGCGGATCCTGAGGCGGATGCGCCGCTGGTCGGCCCGGCCGCGAAGCAGGCGGGCTGATCTCCGCGCCGGGCGAATGGAAGCCCATCGGCCGGCTGTCCACCGTCACCGCCTTGATCATTGCCCATATCTGCATGCCCGGCTCAAGGCCAAGGCGCAGCACGCTTTCATGGGTCACCAGCGAGCCGAGGCGACCGGCCGCAAGCGCCAGCTCCACCTCGGAGAACGGCCCTTCGGCCCGGGTAATGGAGGCGATGGTGCCGCTGATGCGGTTCGTCACCGACACGTCCATGGGCCGCGACAAAGAAAGCGAGACGTCGCGCGAGCGGATGCGCACCCGCGTCGGCGCGCCCACCGGCCGGTCCACGAGAGGAACGCGCAGTTCGCCACCGGCAAACGAGACGGTGGAGAGGCTGAGGTCCGGATCGTGCGCCGTCACGATGCAGTCGAGGATGGTGCCGATGTCGAAGCGGCCGATCACCGGCAGCAGCTCGGGCCGCGACAGCACGTCGGACAGGCCCCCGCAGGCGATCACCTTTCCGTCCGACAGCGCCGCCACCGTATCGGCGAGGCGCAGCACCTCCTCGATGGAGTGGCTGACATAGAGGATGGGCAGGTTCAGCTCATCCCTGAGCCGCTCCAGATAGGGCAGGATCTCGCCCTTGCGCATCTCGTCCAGCGAGGCGAGGGGCTCGTCCATCAGCAGCAGGCGCGGCTGGGAGAGGAGCGCCCGGCCGATGGCGATGCGCTGCTTCTCGCCGCCGGAGAGGGTGTGCGGCCGGCGCTTCAGCAGGTGGCCGACGCCCAGCATCTCCACCACGGCATCGAACCGGATGGTGCGGGGCCTTCTGGTGCGGCGCTCGCCGTAGCGCAGGTTGTTCTCGATGGTCATGTGCGGGAACAGCCGCGCATCCTGGAAGACGTAGCCGACGCCGCGCTGCTCCATGGGCAGGTTGATGCCCATCGCCTTGTCGAAGAACACCTCGTCGCCCACGCGGATGAAGCCGCTGTCCGGCGCGAGGGAGCCGGCGACCAGCTGGATGATGGTGGTCTTGCCGCAGCCGGAGCGGCCGAACAGGGCGGTGACGCCCATCTCGGGCGCCCGGAGCGCGGCCTTGAGGTGGAAGCCGGTGGTCCGGGCGAGGGCGACGTCGATCTCGATCATAGCTGCCCCAGGGCCAGGCGGATGCGGCGGTCCGCGATCTGCGCGAGCATCAGGGAGCCGAGGGCGAGGATGACCGAGACCAGGGTGAGGCGCAGCGCCATGGCGTCGCCGTCCGGCATGTGGGTGGCGCTGTAGATGGCGAGCGGGATGGTCCGCGTCTCGCCCTCGATGTTGGAGACGAAGGTGATGGTGGCGCCGAACTCGCCCAGCGCCGAGGCGAGCGAGATGAGGCAGCCGGAGAGCACGCCCGGCATCATCAGCGGCAGGGTCACGGTGAAGAAGGCATCGAGCCTGCTCGCGCCCAGGGTGCGCGCTGCCGTCTCGATGCCCTTGTCGATGCCGCCGATGGCGAGGCGGATCGCGTTCACCGTGAGCGGGAAGCTCACCACCGCCGCCGCCACGGTGGCGCCCGCGGTGGAGAAGATCAGCGAGATGCCGAACCACTCGTTCAGATACTGGCCGAGATAGCCGCGGTTGCCGAGGGTGATGAGCAGCAGATAGCCCACCACCACCTTGGGCAGCACAAGCGGCAGATGGACGATGCCGTCGAAGATGCCCTTGCCGGGAAATTCGAACCGGGCGAGCACCCAGCCAATGAGAATGGCCGGCGGCAGGCTCCAGAGCGTAGCCCAAAAGGCCACCTCCAGACTCAGCCGCACGGCCGTCCATTCTTCGGGAGTGAGCAACATCTCAACAACGTCCGCCTGCGAAAAGGCCTCGCCTTGCTGTCGGTCAGGCTCGGTCTTTTGCCCTGAATAAGCAATTCCCGTTCCGCGACACGTTGGCGGCGTGTCAGTTCACCGCGAAGCCGTACTTCTTGAAGATGTCCTTTGCATCCGGGCTCTGGATGAAAGCGAAGAAGGACTTGGCGGCGGGCGTGTCCTGGCCTTTCACGAGGGCGAAGGGATAGTCCACCGGCGGATAGCTGTCGGCCGGGAAGGTGGCGACGATCTTCACGTTCTTGGCGATGGCCGCGTCGGTGGCGTAGACGACGCCGTAGGGCACCTCGCCGCGCTCCACCAGCGCCAGCGCCGCGCGCACGCTCTCGGAGCCGACGATGCGTGGCGCCACCTTGTCCCACAGGCCGAGATTGGTGAAGGCGGTCTTGGCGTAGACGCCCACCGGCACGCTGTCGGTGAGGCCGGTGGCGATGCGGCCGTTGGGGCCGAGCAAGGCGTCGATGTCCAGGCTCTTGGAGATGGTGACGGGCTTCGCCTTGTCGGCGGGCGCCACCAGCACCAGTTCGTTGCCCAGCAGCTTCACGCGGGTGGCGGGCAGGGTCAGGCCCTTGGCGTCGGTATAGGCCATCCACTTGAGGTCGGCGGAGGTGAAGATGTTGGCGGGCGCGCCGGCCTCCATCTGCTTGGCGAGCGACGAGGAGGCCGCGAAGGAGAATTTGATGATGTCCTTGCTGCCCTTCGCCTCATAGGCCTTGGCGATGTCCTGCAAGGCGTTGGTGAGGCTCGCGGCGGCGAACACGGTCACGGTCTCCTGCGCGGCCGCGGGCAGCGGCGCGGCGGCAAAGGCGGAGAAGACGAGACCCAGGATCAGGCGGCGGGAGGCAATAAATCCGGACATGGCAATGGCACCTCGGCAATGGGCCCGTGATATGTCCATCGATATACAGGATGCCGCCGCGAGACAATAGCGCTGCCCCTTCCGGATGAGCAGCGCACCGGTCGTAGTAGATCAAGATACCGCCAAGGCTCTGCTGCCGGACCAGTCTTTGCTGCGATGCGGCATCAAGCCGCGCGTGATCGCGAGACGGGGTTTACAGGCCCATCAGCTTCAGCGCAGCCGCGCCGGGCGCCAGCATGGCGAAGGCCCACAGCGCCGCGCTTGCGACGTTGGCGATCTGGAAATGGCTCTGGCGCATGGCGAGCACGCCGGCGATCAGCGGCACCACGGCGCGCAGCGGGCCGAAGAATCGGCCGATGGCGACGCCCCACACGCCGAAGCGCTGGAAGAAGTCCTCGGCGCGGGCGACGAGGTCCGGGCGGCGGGACAACGGCCAGAAGCCTTTCGCGCGCTCCTTGTAATGGAAGCCGAGCCAGTAGGAGATGGCATCGCCCAGCGCCGCGCCGGCGGCTGCGGCGAGCCAGATGGGGAAGAAGTGCAGCCCCGCCGCCTCGATCAGCGCGCCGATGGCGAGCAGCAGCACGGTAGCGGGAATGAAGAAGGAGATCAGCGCCAGCGATTCCCCGAAGGCGAGCCCGAACACCACGGCCGGCGCGAGATAATGGTGCTCTTCAACGAATGCGGTGAGCGACGTGACGACGGCGGACAGATCGAACATGTCTCCTCCTGCCGCCAGGATCGGGCCCGCGGCCTCCGGGCGCAAGCCCCGCCGCGCCTCCGCTCGTGCGGCGATTGCTGCTGCGCGACTTCCTGAACGCACATTCGGGCAAAATGGCGCCACGGCTGGGCATGAGGGCAGACAAAGCGCGGACTGCCCAACCATTCGCCTTGAAATCGTCACGGGTCTCGTCCATATGGTGGTTCGCGCCGATGGAGGCATTTGGTTTCCTCCCCTTAGCGCGCTCGGGCCGCGTAGCGGAGACCGCTGGAGCTTCGATCTGGACGACGCTGTGACATGGCGTTTCGTCTGTGAGGCATCGCAAGCGGCTTTGCCCGATCACATCTTTTGCCCTGGACACCCCTGGCCACGCGGGATGTCGAAATCCCGCGAGCCGCGCCGCGCCCAAAAGGCTGCGCCGGTGCCGCTCGCATACGAAAGTCAGAGCTTGACCTCTTTTTCGAGCCTCGGCCTCGCCGAGCCCATCGTTCGCGCCCTCACCGAAGCGAATCACGTCACTCCCACCCCCATCCAGGCTGAAGCCATCCCGCAGGTCCTCAATGGCCGCGACCTGATCGGCATCGCCCAGACCGGCACCGGCAAGACCGCTGCCTTCGCCCTTCCCATCCTCGATCGTCTCGTGCGCCATCCCCGCCGTCCGGACCCCAAGTCCGTCCGTGCTCTGGTGCTCTCGCCCACCCGCGAATTGTCCGGGCAGATCGTGGACAATTTCGAGAAGTTCGGCCGTCACGCCAACATCTCGGTCACGCTCGCCATCGGCGGTGTGCCCATGGGTCGGCAGATCCGGGCGCTCGCCCGCGGCGTGGACGTGCTCGTCGCCACCCCCGGCCGGCTCATGGACCTCGTGGAAAACCACGCGGTGAAGCTCGACCAGGTGGAGATGTTCGTCCTCGACGAGGCCGACCAGATGCTGGACATGGGCTTCGTCCATGCCATCCGCGCGGTCGTGCGCCGGCTGCCGCACAAGCGGCACTCGCTGTTCTTCTCCGCCACCATGCCCCCGGCCATCGCCGAACTGGCGGGCGGCATGCTGCATGATCCGGTGCGCGTCGCCGTCACCCCGGTGGCCAAGACCGCCGACCGGGTGGAGCAGCGCGTCATCCACGTGGACAAGCCCAACAAGGGCCAGCTCCTCGCCGAGGTTCTCTCCACCGAGGACGTCGACCGCGCCCTCGTCTTCGCCCGCACCAAGCACGGCGCGGACAAGGTGGTGCGCGTGCTCGCCAAGTGCGGCATCGCCGCCGAGGCGATCCACGGCAACAAGTCGCAGAACCAGCGCGACCGCGTGCTCCTCGCCTTCCGCGAAGGCAAGATCCGCACCCTGATCGCCACCGATATCGCCGCCCGCGGCATCGACGTGACGGGCGTGAGCCACGTCATCAATTACGACCTGCCCAACGTGCCCGAGAGCTACGTGCACCGCATCGGCCGCACCGCGCGCGCCGGCCGCGAGGGCATCGCCATCTCCTTCTGCGATCACGAGGAGCGGGCGTATCTCAAGTCCATCGAGCGGCTCATCAAGCTGCAGATCCCGGCCACCGACCGTCGCGGCGCAGGCATGCGCTTCGATATTCCCGCGGCTCCGCCGATCGAGCTGGAAGAGCGTGACGAGACCGCCGAGCGCAACGATTTCATCGGTGGTCGCGGCGGCCGTCCCGGCCAGCGTGGTCCGCAGCGCTCGCGCGGTCCGCGTCCCGAGGGTGGGCGTGGCCAAAGTCAGCGTTCGGAAGGACAGCGCGCCGAAGGTCGCGAGCAGCGCGAGCCGCGCGGTGAGCGTCCTGCCGGCGAGGGCCGTCCGGCCCGTGCCGCTCAGCCGCGTGCCGAGCGGGCTCCTGAGGGGCATCGCAACGGCCAGGGTGCCGGCAACGGCGCGGGCCGTCGCGACGGCCAGAACCGCAGCGGTGAAGGCCGTGGCGCGCGTCCCCAGGGCGAAGGCCGTGGCGGTGAGCGCGGCGGCGATCGTGGCGCCCGTCCCGGCAACGATCTCGGCGGCCTCGGCTTCATGAAGGCCGTATCCAACCGGAGTGAGCGTCCCGCGGGCCGCCCCGCCGGTGCCAAGCGGCCTGTGAACTGAGCCTCCGCTCGCGCGTCACACTGCGTTGAACAGGTCACGCCGGGCCTTTTTCCTGGGCCGGCGTGACCCACCTATGGGAAATCGGGCGATTTTGTGAGATAAGCCCGCCAAATTCGTCCCGCGCCGCGGGACCGCTGGAGACGACTATATGGCGAAGGAAGAACTGCTGGAGTTCGAGGGGACTGTGACGGAAGTGCTCCCGGACGGCAATTTCCGGGTGCGTCTCGACAACGACCACCAGATTCTGGCCTATGCGGCCGGCAAGATGAAGAAGAACCGCATCCGCACCATTGAGGGCGACCGCGTGGTGGTGGAGATGTCCCCCTACGATCTCGATCGCGGCCGGATCAACTTCCGCCACAAGGCCGAGGGCAACGCCCCGCCGCCCGGCGCCCGCCGCCAGCAGAATTTCCGCCGCCGCTGATCCTTCGGGATCGCGGACAGGGCGTTCGGCGCCGGCCGGGGAAATCCCCCGCGCCGGCTTTTGGCGTTTGTTGACCGAAGCAGAGGGAAACCCCGGCGGCAAAAGCTTGCCGGTCATTCCTGCGCAGGTCTCCCGTCCGTCATTGCCCGCCTTGTGCGGGCAATCCACCCATCGGCCGTAAGGGTGTGTCCGGACTGCAGACGGCGGAATGGCCCCGGTGTGGATCCCCCGGACGAGCCGGGCGATGACAACGTGGATGGGTTGCGAGTGTCCCGCCCAAATGGCGTGCGGCAATGCCGCTCCGCTGGGGCGCCTCAGCCCCTGCCGTCCGCCTTGATGAGGTCGGCCGCCTTCTCGGCGATCATCATCACCGCCGCCGCCGTGTTGGCGGAAACCAGCGTCGGCATCACCGAGGCGTCCACCACGCGCAGGCCGTCGATGCCGACGACGCGCAGGTGCGGGTCCACCACCGCCTGCGGCCCGGTGCCCATGCTGCAGGTGCCCACCGGGTGATAGATGGTCTGCCCCGTGCGGCGGGCGAACTCCACGAAATCGGCGTCGCTCCGGCAGTCCGGCCCGGGGTTCATCTCGAAGGCGCGGTAGGGGTCCATGGCCTTCTGCCCGACGATGTCGCGAGCGATCTTCATGCCGGCGGCAAGGCAGGCGCGGTCTTCCTCCATGGCGAGGAAGTTCGGCCGGATGGCCGGCGGCGTCAGCGGATCGGCGCTCTTCGCATGGATCGAGCCCACCGAGTGGGGCCGCAGCTGGGTGACGCCGATGGTCATGCCCGGCAGATGGTCCAGCGTGCGGTCGGCGGCGTTGGCGTAGCTCGCGTGCATGAAGAAATACTGCACGTCCGGCCCGGCGAGGCCCGGCCGCGTCTTCACGAAGCCATGGGCAAGGCCGGTGCCGAGCGTGAGGATGCCCTTGCGGGTGAGGAAATACTGCGCCACCGCCTTGGCGAGGGCGACGCCGCGCGTCTGCTCGTTGAGGGTGATGGGCTCCTTCACCCGCCAGTTCATGCGGGTGGCGAAATGGTCCTGATAATTGTTCCCGACGCCGGGCAGCGCGTGGACCACGGGGATGCCCGCCGCCTTCAGCACGTCCGGATGGCCGATGCCGGAGAGTTCCATCAGATGGGGTGACTGCACCGCGCCGGCGGTGAGCAGCACCTCGCCCGAGGCGGTGGCGGTCTCCTCCCGCCCGTCCCGCCGGAACACCACCCCCGTCACCCGCCGACCGTCGAGCACGAGGCGCAGCGCCTGCGCGTGGGTGACGACCTTGAGGTTGGGGCGGGAGAGGGCAGGACGCAGATAGCCGTCCACCACGGTCCAGCGCCGGCCACCGCGCTGGTTCACCTGATAATAGCCGAAGCCTTCCTGATCCTTCCCGTTGTAGTCGGGATTGCGGGGAAAGCCCGCCTCTTCGGCCGCCGAGAGGAAGGCCTCGGACAGCACCGGCCGCTCCGCCACCCGCACGATGCTGATGGGGCCGTCCGTGCCGCGCACGGTCGGATCCGCGTCGGCCTCGTCGAAGCGCTCGAACTTCTTGAAATAGGGCAGGACGTCGTCATAGCCCCAGCCGGTGGCGCCGCGCTGGGCCCAGCCGTCGAAGTCCTGCTTCTGCCCGCGCACGAAGATCATGCCGTTGATGAGCGTCGAGCCGCCGAGGCCTTTGCCGCGCGGCACGACGATGGGGCGGTCGTAGGTGTTGGGCTCGGGCTCGGTGTTGAAGCGCCAGTTGAATGCGCTGCCCGACAGGAGCTTGGAGAAGCCGGCCGGGATGGGCACCCAGAAGCCCTTGTCCGTGCCGCCCGCCTCCAGCAGCAGCACGCGCCGGCGCGGGTCTTCCGAGAGCCGGGCGGCGAGGATGCACCCTGCCGTGCCGCCGCCCACCACGATGTAATCGAAACTGTCCATCGTCTTCGATCCGAATGGGACTAGAGGGCGGCGCTGGGCATTCCCGGCAGCGGCGTGCCTTTCGCGGCCATGGTGACGGCGAGGCCCGCGATGACCTCCTCCTTGCCGGCGAAGGCGGCGCGCTCCAGCACCTTGGAGATGGTGGGCGAGGCGATCTTGCCGGTCACGCGCTGCACCGGCTGGTCCAGCCAGTCGAGGTAGCGGCGCTGGATCTCGTCGGCGAGGAAGCCGCCGTAGGAGGTGGAGAGGGAGCCCTGCTCGACGATCAGCACGTTGTTGGTCTTGCGGATGCTCTCGCCGATGGTGTCCCAGTCGAGCCCGGCCCGGTCGAGCGAGCGCAGGTCGATGATCTCGGCATCGAGCCCCAGTTCCTCCACCGCCTCGCGGCTGCGATGGACCATGGCGGAATAGGTGAGGATGGTGAGTTCGCGCCCCGGCCGCACCACCTTCGCCTTGCCGAAGGGGATGATGTAGTCGAGGTCGCCGTCCGGAATGGCGCCGGAGGTCTGGTAGAGGTCCACATGCTCGATCACGAGCACGGGGTCCTCGCAGGCCAGCGCGGCATTCATCAGGCCGATGTAATCGAACGGGGTGGAGGGCGCGACGATGCGCCAGCCGGGGGAGGTGGCGAACACGCCCGCCGGGTCCAGCGAATGCTGGGAGCCGTAGCCCGTGCCCATGGCGATCTTGGTGCGCAGCACCAGCGGCACCGGCACATCCGCCCCGAACATATGCCGCGCCTTGCCGATCTGGTTGAACACCGGGTCGGCGGCGACCCACATGAAGTCGGGATACATGAACTCGATGATGGGCCGGTAGCGCCCGTCCATGGCGATGCCGCCCGCGAGGCCCGCGAACGCGCCTTCCGAGATGGGGGTGCCAAGGCAGCGGTCCGGGAAGGCGGCGGCGAGGCCGCGCGTGGCGCCGTTGGTGCCACCCTTCAGCTTGTGGATGTCCTCGCCCATGATGACGAAGCGCTCGTCCGTCTCGAAGCGGCGGTGCAGCACGTCGGCGATGGCGTCCACGAACTTGCGCTCGGCGAGACGGCCGCGATAGGTCGCCTCCTCCTCGGCGCGCTTGCCCGAAAGCTCGGAGAGATCGCCGCGAATGCCTTCGTCCACGAAGGACACGTCCGGCCACATGCCGGGCATCACCCGGCGCTTGTTGCCCACCGTCTCCACCAGCTTGGCGGCCGCATCCGCCATGGCCGCCTCGGCCCGCTCGGTGAGGGCGTCGAGATCATCCTGCGTGAGCACGCCCCGCGCCACCAGCGCCGCGCCAGTGCGCTTGATGGGATCGCGGGCGCGCCATTGGGCCTCCTCCTCCTTCGTGCGATAGCCGAAGGCGGAGCCGGGCAGGGCGCCGTTCTGGTGGAAATAGCGGTAGACGTCCGCCTCGATCACCGCCGGGCCCTGTCCGGCGCGCATGATCTTCAGCGCCTCCTGCGTGGCGAGATGGACCGCCAGCGGGTCCATGCCGTCCACCTTGAAGGAGGGGATGCCGAAGCCGGTGCCGCGGCCCGAGAGGCGCGTCTCGCGGGTCGCCTCCTCCACGGTGGTGGCCACCGCATAGCCGTTGTTCTCGATGAAAAAGAGCAGCGGCAGGTCCCACGCGGCGGCAAGGTTCATGGTCTCCAGCACCGCGCCGATATTCACCGCGCCGTCGCCGAAATAGGAGATGGCCACATCCCCCGTGCCGGCGCGCTTGTGAGCGAAGGCGGCACCCGCTGCCAGCGGCACGCCGCCGCCCACGATGGCATTGGTGCCGATGGCCCCCGCCTCGCCCCAGCGCAGATGCATGGAGCCGCCGCGCCCGTGGCCGAAGCCGGGCTCGAGGCCGAGGATTTCGGCGAGCGAGCGGTGGAGCAGCGCGTGGGTGTCATCGCTCAGCGGTGCGGTCGGGTCGAGGCCGGGGGCGACATAAGCGAGCGCCTTGGCAAGGAACTGGTGATGGCCGCGATGGGAGCCGTTGACCTGATCGGTGGGGCGCAGGCCCACGATGGAGCCCGCCGCGCCGCCCTCCTGGCCGATGGAGGAATGGGCGGGACCGTGCACGAGGCCCTCGCCGGCCAGCTCCAGCACCTTCTCCTCGAAGGCGCGGATGAGCGCCATCTGCGCCAGAAGCTCCTTGAGCAAAGCCGGATCGGCGGCGGCCCAATCGGCCTCATTGGTCTTGAGTTCGACCCAAGGCGCGGCGGGGTGAAGGGCAATGGTCTCGGGCATCTCTTGGATCTCCGTGCCGCGGCGTCCTCCTGCGCTCGGAGTGGCGTCGGGACCGTCAATTAAAACGTTTCGTGTCCAAGCCTGCGGCACCTGCCGCAGGCGGGGTTCACAGGTAGCCGTAGGCGGTCCAGCCGCCGTCCACGGCCATGACCTGACCGGTCACCGCGCTCGCCTGGTCGGACGCCAGGAAGACGGCCATGCGCGCCACCTCCTCGGTCTCGATCAGCCGGCCCATGGGGGTGCGGGCCTTGAGCTTGTCGAGGTCGAGGCGGCCGCGCTCGGCGAGGTCGTCGAGGAAGGGGGTGCGCACATAGCCGGGGGCGAGGGCATTCACCCGCACGCCTTGGCCGGCCCATTCGCAGGACAGCGCCTTGGCCATCATGGCGACGCCGGCCTTGGAGGCGCAGTAGCCGATGCGCTCGGGCGCGGCGACGATGCCGTACATGGAGGCCATGAGCAGTAGCGAGCCGCCGCCCTGCGCGATCATCCGCCGGCCGGCCTCCTGCGCGGTGAGGAACACGCCGGTGAGGTTGATGGAGATGACCCGTTCCCACTCCTCCTCGCTCACCTCAAGGGTGGGGGCGTTCTGCGAGACGCCGGCATTGGCGAGGCAGACGTCCACCGGCCCGAACCGCGCCTCGGCCGCATCGAAGGCGGCCACGATGTCCGCCTTGCGCGTCACAGAGCCGGTGATGGCGAGGGTCTCGCCCAGCTCCTCCGCGATGGACGCGGCAGCCGGATCGAGGTCGAGCAGCACGAGCGAAGCCCCCTCCGCCCGGAAGGCGCGCGCCACGGCGAGGCCGAGGCCGGAGGCGCCGCCGGTGATGAGGGCGCAGCGGCCGGTGAGGGCGCCGGTCACGCGGCCGCTCCCACGGAGCGCATACCGAGGAAATCGGCCATCAGGTCGAGCTGGCAGACCAGCATGGGCTTGCCCGGATGGGTGCGGCACCCCTTCGCCCTGGCGGCGGCGAGGATGGCGGTTTCCTCCGGCTGCATGATGACTTCGGCGACGATCTGGTCGCTGGTGAGCTTGGAGGCATCGAAGGGCAGGGCATCGCCCTCTTTCAGGCCCAGCGAGGTGGCGTTGGCCACGATGTCGTGGCCTTCAGGGTCGGTGGTGCCGATGGCCACCGGCGCGCCGGGGAAGGCGTCGGCGAGGCGCGCGGCGAGGTCTTCCGCCTTGGCGCGGGTGCGGTTGGCGATGGTGAGGCGCGCGACGCCCGCCTCCACGAAGGCGAAGGCAATGGCATTGGCCGCGCCGCCCGCTCCCGCGAGATAGACGCTGCGGCCCTTGGGATCGATGCCGGCCGCCTTGAGCCCGCCGACGAAGCCCTTGCCGTCCAGCATATCGCCGATGAGCCGCCCGTCCTCGTCCCGGCGCACCACGTTGCAGGCGCCGATGCGGCGGGCACTGTCGGACACCTCGTCCAGAAGGTCCACGATGGCGGTCTTGTGCGGCACCGTCACCACAAAGCCGCCGAGGCTCTTCATGGCCTTCAGGCCGTCCACCAGGCGCGGCAGGTCATCCGAGGAGACGTGGAAGGGCACCATCACGCCGTCGCGGCCCTCGCGCGCCATGAGCGCGTTGAGCATCTGCGGCGTCTTCACGTGATGGATGGGGTCCGCGAGGATGCCATAGACCTTGGTGAGGCCGGAAATCTCGCGCGGGTTCGGGGCGGTCATGGGCTTTGGTCCGGTCTCAGATGCCGAGATAGGCGGTCTTGATGTGCGGGTCGGCGAGAAGGCCCGCGCCGGTGTTCTCGATGGCGATGGCGCCGTTCTCGATCACATAGGCGCGGTCGGCGATCTTCAGCGCGTGGAACGCCTTTTGCTCCACGAGAAGAACCGTGGTGCCGCTCTTGCAGATGCGGTCGATGACATCGAACATCTGCCCGACGATGATGGGCGCGAGGCCCAGCGACGGCTCGTCCAGCATCAGCAGCTTCGGCTTCGCCATCAGCCCGCGGGCGATGGCCACCATCTGCTGCTCGCCGCCGGAGAGGGAGCCGGCGAGCTGGGTGAGGCGCTCGCGGACGCGGGGGAAGATGTCCAGCACCTCCTCGAAGCGCTCCATCATCCCTTCGCGGACGCTCGGGTGGTAGCCGCCCATCAGCACGTTGTCGCGCACGGTCATCACCGGGAACAGCTGGCGCGCCTCAGGCACCATGATGAGGCCGGAGCCGACGATCTCGTCCGGGCTCATGCGGTCGATGCGCTTGCCGTCGAACTCGATGGTGCCGGCGCTCGGCTTCACCAGGCCGGAAATGGTGCGCAGCAGTGTCGTCTTGCCGGCGCCGTTGGAGCCGATGATGGTGACGACCTCGCCCCGCCCCACGTTCAGCGAGAGGCCCTGGAGGATGACGGTCCGGCCGTAGCCGGCGGTCACGTCAGAGACCTTGAGCATGGACGAAATCCTCCCCGAGATAGGCCTCGATCACCCGGCGCTCGCGCACCACCGCGTCGGGCGCGCCTTCGGCGATCACCTTGCCGCTGTCGATCACGACGATGCGGTCCGACAGGCTCATGATGGCCTGCATGTTGTGCTCGATGGCGATCACGCTCACGCCGCTGTCGCGGATGGCGCGCACCAGCTCCACCATCTTCTGCGTGTCCGACTGGCTCTGGCCGGCCATCACCTCGTCCAGCAGCAGGATGGTCGGCTCGGTGGCGAGCGTGCGGGCCACCTCCAGCCGCTTCAGGCCGCCGATGGGCAGGGTGCCGGCCTCCACGTCCTTCACGTCATAGAGGCCGACAGTGCGGGCGACACGCAGCGCCACGGCGCGGGCGTCGTCCACCGAGCGGTGGCGCAGGAAGGCGCCGATCATGATGTTCTCCAGCACGCTCAGCTTGCCGAACGGCTGGACGATCTGGAACGTGCGGCCGATGCCGAGGCGGGCGAAGGCGTCCGGCGTCTTGGGCTGGTGCCATTTGCCGTCCTGTCCGAGCAGTTCCACCGTGCCGGCATTGGGCGCGAGGAAGCCGGAGAGCTGGGCGAAGACGGTGGTCTTGCCGGCGCCGTTGGGGCCGATGACACCGAGGATCTCGCCGCGCTTCAGGGTGAGGGACACGTTGTCTGTGGCCACCAGCCCGCCGAAGCGCTTCACGAGGCCCGTCGCCTTCAGCACTGGCTCGCCCGCTGTGCCGCCGATGACCTTGGCGGGGGGCGCGATCGTCTCCGGCCGCGTCCGTCCGCCGCCGGGCAGCTTGTCGATGAGGCGGGTGACGAACGGGCCGAAGGTGCCGACGAGGCCGCCGGGCAAAGTGAGCGTGATGATGACCAGCACGGTACCGTAGACGAAGCCGTGCAGGCCGTTGGCCGAGGCCCCGAGCCAGCCGCGGGCGAGTTCCGCCAGCGGCACCACCAGCACGGTCCCGAGCAGCGGCCCCGCCACCGTCCCGAGCCCGCCGATCAGGGCAAACATGGCGATCTCGATGGCGGTGGCGAGAGAAAACAGCGTCGCCGGCTCCAGGAACGTCATGTACATGGCGTGGAAGGTGCCGACGCAGGCGGTGAGGGCTGCCGACGCGGCGATGGCCCAGAGCTTCACGCCGTTGATGTTGATGCCCGCCGCCTGGGCCGCGCTGTCGCGCTCCCGCACGGCGGTGAGCGCATAGCCGAGCCGCGAGTTGCGGATGGCGTAGGAGACGGCCAGCGAAAGCAGCAGCAGGCCGAAGGCGATGTAGAGATAGTTGATCTTCTCGCGGAAGATCATCCACGGCCAGCCGATCTGCAGCGGCACCACGAGGCCGGCCGAGCCGCCGGTGACATCGTGGAAGTGGATGGCCAGCAGCCGCACCACCTCCAGAAAGGCGATGGTGGCGAGCGAGAAGAATGGTCCGCGCAGCCGGAAGCAGGGATAGCCGATGCCGATGGAGACCAGCGCCGCCAGCGCCGCGCCGGCGATCATCCCGATCCATGGCGAGAGGCCGAAATGCTGCAGCAGCAGCGCCGCCGTGTAGCCGCCGATGCCGTAGAACACCGTGTGGCCCAGCGAGAGCTGGCCGGCATAGCCGCCGAGGATGTTCCAGGCGGTGGCCAGCGCCCCGAACACGCAGATGGTGACGAAGACGTGCACCATGAAGGTCGAGCCCGACCAGGCCGGGATGATGACCAGCAGGGAGAGCGCCGCGAGGCTGCAATAGACCCTGGGGTCGGTGATCCGCGCGAGAAGCGAGGGGCGGCCCGACGACACCGGGGCGGTGGCGGGGGCGTGCGAGGAGTCTTGAAGGCTCATCGGATCACTCCGTGCCGCGGCCGAGGCCGAACAGGCCGGTGGGCTTGAAGATGAGAATGGCGAGGAAGATCGCGAAATAGACGACTTCCTTCAGGTCGGGGGCGATGTAGTAACCGGAGAGGCTGTCCACGAGGCCGATGATCATGGCGCCGAAGAAGGCGCCGTACATGGAGCGCATGCCGCCCAGCACCACCACCACGAAGGCGGTGAGCACGAAATAGGTGCCGATCGTCGGCGTCACCGGATAGAGCGGCATCACCAGCGCCGAGGCAAGGCCGACGCAGGCGGCGCCGATGCCGAAGGCGATGACGTAGATCTGGTCCACCTTCACGCCCATGAGCAGCGCCGCATTGCGGTTCTGCGCGGTGGCGCGGATGGCGCGGCCGAGGGCGGTGGACTGCATAAAGAGGTGCAGGCCCGCGACCAGCGCCAGTGCGCACACGAACATCACGATCTGCCCCTTCACCAGGGAGAAGCCGCCCACCATGAGCGTGCCCTGCGCGGCGGACGGGGGGATGGAATAAAGGTCCGCGCCGAACACGAGCAGCGCGAGGTTCACCAGCGCCGTCGAGAGACCGACGGTGGCGAAGATCTGGATATGCTCCTCGGCGCCCAGCAGCGGCTGGATGAGAAAGCGCTGCACCGCCGCGCCGATGGCGAACAGCAGGATCACGATGGGGACCGCCGCCGCATAGGGATGCAGGCCGAACTTCGCGGCGAGGAGATAGGCCGCGTACATGCCCACCATCAGGAACTCGCCATGGGCGAAGTTCACCACCCGCACGATGCCGAAGATCAGGGTGAGGCCGACGCTGATGATGGCATACATGCTGCCGAGCAGTATGCCGTTGAGCACCAGCTGGATAAGAACGTCCATCGCGCTTGGCTCCAGTGCGCAGGTGGGGGCGGGCGGGTGCGCAGCTGGCGCACCTTCCTTTTCGGAGAGGCTGAGGGTGGTCGGCGCCGCTCCGTCCTCAACGGGGGGCGAACCGGTCCGGGCGGCGCGATCCATCCGTGTTGTCATCCCCCGGCTTGTCCGGGGGATCCACCGCTCGACCGGGCTGACCTTCAGGTCCATGCACCGGGACAGCGCGGGAGTGGATGCCCCGGACAAGCCGGGGCATGACGGTGCTTGGAAGAACGCGGGAGGCCCCGCCTCAGTTGGTGCCGATGCCGGTCTTCATCTTGGCGACCGCGGCGTCCGTCGGGAACACGGTGACGAGGTTGCCGCCCTGCCACTGCATCAGGAAGGGCACGGCGCGGGTGTTCTGGCCCTGCTCGGAGAACTTGGCGCCCCAGCCGGTCGCGGTCTGGCCCACCGGGATGTCCACCTTCATCACCGCCGCGCGCACCTTGTCGGCGTCCGTGGTCTTGGCGCTGGCGATGGCGTCGAAGAACACCCGGGCGCCCATGTAGTTGGCGAGCGAGTGGCCGGAGCGCGGATCGATGCCGTACTTGGCCTTGTACTTCGCCGAGAACTCGGTGATGCCGGGCGCCGCCTTGGGGTTGGTGTTGTACTGGGTGAAGTCCACGTCCAGGGCGCCTTCCATGTTCTCCGCGCCCACCGCCTGCATGGTGTCGCGGGTGGAATAGCCGCCGCCGGCGCCCATCACCGCCTTGGGCTTGTAGCCCTGGTCCTTCATCTGGCGGAAGAACAGCACCGTGTCGTTCTGGTAGGAGGTCTGGAGCACCACGTCGGCGCCCGCGGACTTCAGGCGCAGGATGACCGGGGTGAGGTCCACCGACTTGGCCGAATAGGGCAGCACCTCGACCACGTTGAGGCCCTTCTCCTTGGCGCGGGTCTTCTGATAGCCGGAGACGGTCTGCCCGTAGAGGCTGTCCTCGTGGATGATGCCGATCTTCAGGTCGCCGGGCTTGGTGTTGAGCGCCGGGGCGATGGCCTCGATGACGGCATCGACCATGCGGTTGGCGAAGTCACGCGCCGTGGGATTGGTGCGGAAGACGTATTTGAAGCCGCGCTCGGTGATGGGATCGGAGATCGCGCCCAGCTCGAAATAGGGGATGTTGGCGAGTTCCGTCACCTGCGTCGCCGCGAGCGACAAAGACGAGGAATAGGTGCCGAAGATGGCCGAGACCTTGTCCACGGAAGTGAGGCGCCGCGCCTCGCCGACCGCCTGGTTGGGATCGACCGCGTCGCCCTTGATGAACTCGATCTTCTGGCCGTTGATGCCGCCAGCCGCGTTGCGCTCCTCCACCGCCAGCTCGAAGCCGCGGAAGCTCTCGTCGCCGAGCAGCGCGAGGGTGCCGGAGAAGGGATAGAGGGCACCGAACTTGACGGTGCCCTGAGCGGCCGCCGGCAGGGTCGAGGCCAACGGCACGGCCGTGAGCAGAGCGGCGGCCAGCGCCGCGCGCGCAAACATCTTCATGGTTTCCTCCCTCCGCCGACCCCCATCGGGATCGGGCGATTCAAGTCATTGTCCGGACACGGTTTTCCGTGCCCTTCGGTCGAAATGGCGCGCTGGCCATCCCGTCTGGCGAGGCGGATAATGCAGATAACCAAGTTGCCTGACAAGTATGATCTATGTATTTTCCGGACCCACCAGAACGCGCCGTCATGAGGGCGCCGCCGGTGCCGGGCGCGGCCGCATAGGACGCCACCGACAGGTGCCGGACAGCCTCGCAGAAGGCGCAAGGGAGGAAGCCGGTGGCAGAGATTGCGACGACGATGCGCCAGGTCCGCTTTGCGGGCGCGGGCGGTCCCGAGGTGGTGACGGTCGAGACGGCGGACGTGCCGCGTCCCGGTCCCGGTCAGGTGCTGGTGGAAGTGGTGGCGGCGGGTGTGAACCGACCGGACTGTCTCCAGCGCGCCGGCAATTATCCCCCGCCTCCCGGCGCCACGGACGTGCCGGGCCTCGAGATCGCCGGCCGCGTGGTCGCGCTGGGTGAGGGCGTCACCGCGCCGAAGATCGGCGACGAGATCTGCGCTCTGGTGATCTCCGGCGGCTATGCGGAATATTGCATCGCCGAGGCGCCTTTGTGCCTGCCGATTCCGAAGCCGCTGTCGCTTCTGGAAGCCGCCGGACTGCCGGAGAACTATTACACCGTCTACGACAACGTCTTCACCCGCGGCGGGCTGAAGGCGGGCGAGACCATTCTCATCCATGGCGGATCGAGCGGCATCGGCTCCACCGCCATCCAGCTCGCCCACCATGCCGGCGCGCGGGTCATCGCGACGGCGGGCTCGCAGGAGAAGTGCGACTTCTGCCTGTCGCTCGGCGCCGACGCGGCCATCAATTATCGCGAGGCGGATTTCGTCGCCGAGGTGAAAGCGCTCACCGACGGCAGGGGCGTCGAGGAAATCCTCGACATGGTGGGCGGCCCCTATGTGGCGCGCAACCTCCAGGCCCTCGCGGTGGAGGGGCGCCTCGTGCAGATCGCCTTCCTCCAGCCGAGCGAGGTCACCATCGACCTCATGCCCGTCATGCTGAAGCGCCTCACCTTCACCGGCTCCACGCTGCGCGCCCGTCCGGTGGCGCTGAAGAAGGCCATCGCCGATGCCCTCATGCGCGATGTGTGGCCGCTGCTCGATGCCGGCAAGGTGAAGCCCTTCATCCACGCCACCTTCCCGCTGGAGCAGGCGCGCGAAGCCCATGCGCTGATGGAATCGAGCGCGCACCTCGGCAAGATCATGCTGGAGACCGGGCGGTGAGCGCGCGCGTTGCCTTTGTCACGGGCGCCGGTCGCGGCATCGGCCGCGCCCAGGCTGATGCCCTCGCCGATGCGGGGCTCGCAATCGCCTATGTGGACCATGACGCAGCCCTTGCGAACGCGGCCGCGGAAGCCGCCATCGCGCGCGGCGCCGCCGCCATCGGTCTTGCCGCCGATGTCTCCGACTATGCCGCCGTCGCGGCCGCCGCGCAGGCCGCGGCAGCGGCGCTCGGGCCGGTGGAGGTGCTGGTCAACAATGCCGGCATCTCGCCCAAGAGCGGGGCGGACGGCCGCCGCTCGGAAGCCTGGGAGATGCCGCCGGAAGAATGGCGCCGTGTCATCGACGTGAACCTCACCGGCGCCTTCAATTGCGTGCGGGCGCTGTCGCCCGGCATGAAGGCGCAGGGGAAGGGCCGCATCGTCAACATCGCCTCGGTGGCGGGGCGCACCTATTGCGACATCGTGGGCGTCCACTATGCGGCATCCAAGGCCGCTCTCATCGGCTTTACCAAGCATCTCGCCGGCGAACTCGGCCCCTACGGCATCACGGTGAATGCCATCGCCCCCGGCCGCATCGACACGCCCATGATGCGCGGCACCGCCTCCACCGCCAACGAGGCGGTGCGGCTCTCCACCCCCCTGCGCCGCCTCGGACAGCCGGAGGAGGTGGCGGCGACCTGCGTGTTCCTCACCTCGGACGCCGCGGCCTTCGTCACCGGACAGGTGGTGGATGTGGCCGGCGGCTGGCTGATGACCTGAGGCGCGCCATGAACGACACCAAGGGTTTCGACTTCACCGGCAAGACTTTGCTGATGACCGGCGCCAATGGCGGCATCTCCCGCGCCATCGCGCGGGTGTTCTTCGACCTCGGCGCCAATTGCGTGCTCACCGATCTCGACCTTCCCGGCGTCTCCGCCTTCGCGGCCGAGCTGGATCCCACCGGCGCCCGTGTCCTGCCCCTTCGGCAGGATGCGGCGAAGCCCGAGGAGGCGGATGCGGCGCTGGGCGCGCTGGCCGAGCGGTTCGGCGCGCTGGACGTGCTCGTCACCTCAGCCGGCCTCTATCGCGAGCGGCGCGTGGCCGAGATGAGCGACGACTATTGGCGCACCGGCATCGCGGTGAATCTCGACGGGGTGTTCTACACCTGCCGCGCCGCCATCCCGCATTTCGCGGAGGGCGCGTCCATCGTGAACGTCGCCTCCATGGCCGGGCACCGGGGCAGCGTGACCCATGCGGACTATGCGGCGGCGAAGGGGGCGGTGCTCACCTTCTCGCGCACGCTCGCGCAGGAACTGGCACCCAAGGTGCGGGTGAATGCGGTCTCCCCCGGCCTCATTGACACGCCCATGGTGCGCCCGCTGATGGCCACCAATGGCGGGGCGCTCCTCGCCGGCACGCCGCTGAAGCGGCTCGGCACGGCGGAGGAGGTGGCGCGGGTCGTCGCCTTCCTCGCCTCCTCATGGGCGAGCTTCGTCACCGGCGAGACAGTTCATGTGAATGGTGGTCTCTATATCGCGAGCTGAATCGCGTCATGCGAGGCGGGCGGCCGGACGGTGCCGCCATCGGGCGAGGTGAGGGAAGACGGACATGGCGCAACCCCGCGACACGGCGCGCGAAACCTCCCGGGATATTCTCGGCCGCGCGCCCTCGCTCGCCGACACGCTCGCCCAGCGCCTGCGCGAGGAGATCGCCTCTGGCCGTCTCCAGCCTGGTGAAAAGCTGCCCACCGAGCACCAGATGTCCGGGACCTACGGCGTCAGCCGGCCCATCGTCCGCGAGGCGGTGGGCCGGCTGAAGCATGATGGCCTCGTCACCAGCCGGCAGGGGGCGGGCGCCTTCGTCGCCGATCCCGGCGCGGCCTCATCCTTCCGGCTGGAAATCGCCGATCTCAGCGACCGCGCGGAGATGAGCGCCATCGTTGAATTGCTGATGGCGGTGGAGGCCAATGCCACCGCCCATGCTGCCGTGCGCCGCACCAAGGACGATCTCGGCCGCATCCACGACCAGCTCGATGCCATGCAGGCGGCGGTGGACCGTGGCGAGCCGGGGGTGGACGAGGACATGGCCTTCCACCGCGCCATCGTGGAGGCCACCGGCAATCCCTATTTTCGCGACCTGTCCCAATTCCTCGACCACCGGGTGCGCCATTTCATCCGCACCGCCCGCGCCAACACCGCGCGCCTCGGCGGCCTTGCCCAGGCGGTGCAGGACGAGCATGTGGCCATCTTCATCGCCATCGAGCGGCAGGACCCCGCCGCCGCCCGCGCCGCCGCCGAAGACCACCTGCGCCACGCCGCCACCCGCCTCGCGCTCTATCTGAAGCCGTGACCTGTCCCGGAACGGGACGGGTTCACCCGCAGGCCGGGGATGCAGCGGGAACGGGGCGTGACCGAATCAGGCGCGGCGGGATTTTCGGGATTTGTTCTGTATGGCTCCGCCTCACCGCCGTCGCCCTCCGGCGTGACCGGAGGACCCATGGGGCGGCCTGTGCCTGCCTGCGAAGAGACTACGGGCCGCGGCGCCGCAGGCGGGGAGCCGCGCCCGTCTCCTGTCCCGGAACGGGACGAACGACGGGCCACCCGCGCACGCAGCGGGAACGGGGCATGACCGAATCAGGCGCCCTCCAGTTTTCCCGTTCTGTTCGCTTCCTATCGCCCCACCGCCCGGAAGCCGGCCTCGCCGGCATCGGCATCGAACAGATAGTCGAAGGCGTTCAGCGCCCGCACCGTGGTGTTGACGAAGGCCGGCCGGTCGCCCCGCCCGACCAGGATGACCCGCGCCGGCGTCACCGGATTGCCGCGGTCGCCTACCGTGAAGCCGTAGGCTGGGGCCGGCTGGCCCTCGCCCGGCGCGATGGCGAGGCTGGCGCCGTCCGCCACCACGCGCCCGCCGCGCAGGCCGGGCACGGCGAGGCCGTCCGTCTGCGCCGGCGGCAGGGTCAGGTACATGACGGACACGCCGGTATCGAGCAGCATCGTGCCACAGGCAACGGGGGTGCGGGCGTTCAGGGAGAGGCAGGCGGGGATGGGCTGCCAGTCGCCGGTGGCCGCGTCGCTGCCGAGCTTCACCTTGCTGAAAGCCGCACCGTCACCTTGGGCCAGCCCCACCTGCACGCCGCGCCTCGTCACCACATAGCCGCGCTTGAAATCGGCCGTGCCCGTCCCCGCCTGCCCCATGCCGGTCACATTCAGGAACGGATTGCGGGCCGGTCCGGCACCGGGCTGGCGATCCTTGGCGCGGGCGAAGCCGATGCCGAGCATGGAGACGCGGCGCGGCGCATCGCTGGGGCGGCAGTTGCGGGCGTTGCGCAGGCAGTCGATGCGCGTCACCGCCAGCACCGGAATGGGCTGGGTGGTCACGCTGGTGCCGTCCGCGCCGGTGACGGTCACCGGCACCATCACGTTCACCCCTCGCATGATGCGGCCGGAGGAGGTGTAGGTCAGTTCGCCCGGCCCCAGCGGCGTCAGCTGGTCGAAGCCGGGGATGGCGCTTGCCGAGACGACAACGCCGGTCGAGCCCGTGTCCATGATGGCGCGGCGCGCCGGTCCGCCATTGATGGACATGGAGAGCGTCGGCGGGCGGAGGATCGGCGCGCCGTCGGCGGGCGCGTTGAGATAGGGCAGGAAGGCCGGCTGCTGCGCCAGTGCCGGGGTCGCCATGGCGGCGGCGAGGAGGGGCAGGAGCAGGAGCGTGGCGGCGCGCATGGCTTTTTCCTCAGCTTGTTGCGAGCTTGGCCGGGAGGGGCCGCTTGCGTGCGTGTTCGCGCACCCTAATCTCGGTGCGAAATTACCGGGAGGGAAAACATGCGCCACGAGATTTCCGGAACGACGCTGCCCGTGCTCACGCTCACGTTGGCGGCGGGGGAGACGGTTCTCGCCGAGACCGACCGCCTCTCCTGGATGACCTCCAACGTCGCCATGCGCACCACGACCGCCACCGGCGGCTCCACCGGCTTCTTCGGCGCCATCGGCCGCGCGCTGGGCGGCGGCGGGCTGTTCATGACCGAGTTCACCGCCGAGGGCGGCGAGGCGCTGGTGGCCTTCGCTGCCACCATTCCCGGCAGCATCTTCGAGATGCAGGTGGCGCCGGGGCGCGGCTATCTCATCCACCGCCACGGCTTTCTCGCCGGCGCGCCGAGCCTGTCCGTGGGTGTGGGGGTGCAGCAGACGCTGGGTGCCGGCGTGTTCGGCGGCGACGGCTTCATCCTGCAGCACGTCACCGGCGAAGGTCCGGCCTTCATCGAGCTGGGCGGTGAGATCGTCAGCTACACGTTGCAGCCGGGGCAGGACCTTTTGGTGCATCCTGGCCATGTGGGCATGTTCGAGGACAGCGTCTCCTTCGAGATCACCACCGTGCGGGGCGTGAAGAACATGCTGTTCGGCGGCGACGGGCTGTTCCTCGCCCGCCTCGCCGGCCCCGGCACGGTGTGGCTCCAGTCGCTCACCCCGTCCAAGCTCGCCCACGCGCTCCAGCCCTATCTGCCGGCCGGCGAGCGGCGGTGAGGGCACGCTCAGGCGCCGGACGGGCTTTTTGGGCCGAGGTCAGATGACCCCGGCCAGTTCCTCGGCGATGAAGTGCGTGAGGCGCGCGCCGCCCTCGGCGGGCGTGCCCACGTTCTCGATGGTGAGGTCGGGGGCGACATCCAGCTCCGGCGCGCGGGCGAGGCGCTCGGCGATGTCGTCGGCGCTCTCGCGGCCGCGCATGGCCAGGCGGGCGGCGCGAACCGGGATGGGCGCCGTCACATGCACCACCCGCACCCGCGCGAAGCGGCGGCGGGCTTCCGGCAGGGTGGCGCGGGAGCCGTTGGCCACCACGACACCACCCTGCGCGATCACCTCCGCCACCTCCGGCCCGAGCGCATAGGAAAGCCCGTGCGCGCGCCAGGAGAGGGGAAAGCGTCCGGCGGCCAGCATTGCGTCGAACTCCGCTTCCGACAGCGTGCCGTGCGCTTCCCCCGTGCCCGAAGGCCGGGTGACGAGGCGCCGGGCGAACAGCACACGCGGGTCGCCGGCAAAGCGCGCGCGGGCGATGTCGATCAGGGTGTCCTTGCCGGCGCCGGAGGGACCGACCACGAGGAGCAGGGTGCCGGGGCCGAACCTGTCGCCAGCCTTTGCGCCGGCTGCATCTGTCGTCATGCCACGCGCCGTCCTTCCCGCCACACGCCTTTCACCACCGGCATCTCGCCGGCCAGCGCCACCCGCACGAGGTCCGCGCGTCGGCCAATGGCGATCTCGCCGCGATCGGCAAGGCCCGCCACCTCGGCCGGGGTCTTGGTGATCATCCGCACCGCCTCGGGCAATTGGATGGAGAGCACCCGGCGGGTGAGGTCGAAGGCCGCCCAGAGCAAGGACGAGGGCACGTAATCCGATGACAGGATATCGAGCCGCCCCCCGCGCGCCAGCTCCTCCGCCGAGACGTTGCCGGTGTGCGAGCCGCCACGCACGAGGTTCGGCGCGCCCATGAGCACCCGGATGCCGGCCTCGTGGGAGAGACGCGCGGCCTCCTCGGTGGTGGGGAATTCGGCGATGGCCACACCGTCGCCGATGGCCTCGGCCACATGTTCGGGCGTGCCGTCATCATGGCTCGCAACCACGCAGCCATGGGCGTGGGCGAGCGCCACCAGCCCCGCGCGGTTGTCGCGGGCGTAGCGCGCGTGGAAGTCGAGCCGCGATGTGACGATCACGTCCATCTCCTCGGCGCTGATGCCGCTCTTCTTCATGTAGTAGGAGCGGAACTGGTCGATGGTCGCAAACTGACGCTGGCCGGGCGTGTGGTCCATGAGCGAGATCAGGTGGACGGGCGTCTTCTTCAGGATCGCCTCGGCGTCCTCCACCACCGTGTCGGTGGGGATTTCGCAGCGCAGGTGGATGAAATGCTCGGCGCGCAGCGCGTCGGCGGCGCGGGCCTGCTCCAGCGCGGCGATGAGGAGCGGGGCATCGCCATCCATGCCCACAGCCTTCTTGTCCGGCCAGACGCGCAGGGAATCGAACACGGTGGTGATGCCGGAGGCGGCCACTTGCGCATCATGGGCGAGCATGGCGGCGAAGGGATTCCAGCGCACCTTGGGGCGGGGGGCGAGATGGCCCTCCACATGGTCCGTGTGTAGCTCCACGAGGCCGGGGAGGAGATAGTCGCCCCCCAGGTCTTCCGCCCCAGCCGGCACGGCACCCGCGCCGATGGCGGAGATGGCGCCGTTCGTCACCGTGATATGGCCGGAGATGATCTCATCGGCCAGGACGAGGCGGGCGTTGGCGAAAACCTGTTCGGTCATTGGCGGGGCTCCGGGATCAGGCTTCGAAACGGGTGACATCCACCACCCGGTCGGCGACGGCCTCGCGGGTCTCGGCATCGTGGAAGATGCCGAGCAGGCCGGCGCCTGCCGCCTTCTTCTCATTGATAAGGTCTATGACCACCTGCCGGTTGGCGGCGTCGAGCGATGCGGTGGGCTCGTCCAGCAGCAGCAGCGGCTGGGACCCGATGAAGCCGCGCGCCACGTTCACGCGCTGCTGCTCGCCGCCGGAGAAGGTCGCCGGCGGCAGCGACCACAGGCGCTCGGGCAGGTTGAGCCGGGCGAGCAGGGTGCCGGCGCGGGCCTTGGCGGTCTCTTCGTCCACGCCCTCGGCACGCAGCGGCGCCGCCACCACGTCGAGGGTGGAGACGCGCGGGATCACCCGCAGGAACTGGCTGACATAGCCGACGCAAGCGCGCCGGAGCGCCAGCATTTGCCGCGGCTCGGCGTCCGCCACTTCGGCGAAGGTGTCGCCATCGGCGATGCGTACGGAGCCGGCGTCGATACGGTAATTGCCGTAGACCATCTTGAGGATGGAGCTTTTCCCCGCCCCCGACGGCCCGCCCAGTGCCACGCACTCCCCCGCGCGGACGTCGAAGGTGACGCCGGAGACCACGGGCAGCATGAGCCCACCGCGCAGGTGCAGGGTGAAGCTTTTGGCGAGGCTTTCGACGGCGAGGAGCGTGTCCCGGCCCAGCGCCAGCGCATTGCCTTCACCAGCCGTCATGCGCTCTGCGGCAGTGGACACGGGGGTGACAGAAGAAGAGATCGTCATGCCGCAAGCACCGAGGAGACGAGGAGCTGGGTGTAGGGCTCGCGCGGGTCGTCGAGCACCTGGTCGGTGAGGCCCTGTTCGATCACGCGGCCGGACTTCATCACCATGATGCGGTGGGAGAGCAGCCGCGCCACCGCCAGATCATGGGTGACGATGACCACCGCGAGGCCGAATTCCTCCACCAACTGGCGGATGAGATCGAGCAGGCGCGCCTGCACCGAGACGTCGAGGCCCGAGGTCGGCTCGTCCATGAAGACGAGGCGGGGGCGGGTGACGAGGTTGCGGGCGATCTGCAGGCGCTGGCGCATGCCGCCGGAGAAGGTGCGCGGGTCGTCGTCAATCCGCTCCGCGGCGATCTCCACGCGGGAAAGCCAGTCGGTAGCCTCGCTGCGGATGTTCGCGTAGTGGCGCCAGCCCACCGCCATCAGCCGCTCGCCCACGTTTCCGCCGGCCGAGACCGCCATGCGCAGGCCCTGCTCCGCATGCTGGCGCACGAAGCCCCAATCGGTGCGCAGCAGCAGCCGGCGCTCGGCTTCGGTGAGGGTCGCAAGATCCCGCGTTTCGCCGTCCCGCATGCGATAGGAGACGGTGCCGGCGGTGGGGCCAAGCTCCGTGGAGAGGAGCCCGAGCAAAGTGGACTTGCCGGAGCCCGATTCACCCACGATGGCCAACACCTCGCCCTCGTGCAGGGTCAGGTCCACGTCGCGGCAGCCGAGGCGGTGGCCGTAATATTTGGCGAGGCCACGGGCGGTGAGGAGGGGGGTATCGGTCGTCATCACGCCTCTCCGTTCTCGGTGGCGGGACCCCCCTCACCCGTCTCGCGGCTGCGCTGCGATCCACCCTCTCCCGCAAGAGGAGAGGGGGTGGGGGGGAGGGGGGCGGGCCGAGTCCCATAAGGCGCGCTCATGGTCCCCGTATGCCCCTCCGACTGGCGGGTGGCGCAATGGTCTGTGTCGGAGCAGACGAACATGCGCCCGCCCTTGTCGTCGAGGATCACCTCGTCGAGATAGACGCCCTTGGCGCCGCACAAAGCGCAGGGCTCCTTGAAGGCCTGCACCTTGAAGGGATGGTCCTCGAAATCCAGCGACACCACCTGCGTGTAGGGCGGGATGGCATAGATGCGCTTCTCGCGTCCGGCGCCGAACAGCTGGAGCGCCGGGCTGTCGTTCATCTTGGGATTGTCGAACTTCGGGATGGGGGAGGGGTCCATCACGTAGCGGCCCTCCACCTTCACCGGATAGGCATAGGTGGTGGCGATGTGGCCGTGGCGGGCGATGTCCTCGTAGAGCTTCACCTGCATCAGGCCGTAATCGGCGAGGCCGTGCAGGCGGCGCGTCTCGGTCTCGCGCGGTTCGAGGAAGCGCAGCGGCTCGGGGATGGGCACCTGGAAGACGATGGTCTGCCCCGCCTTCAGCTCCGCCTCCGGGATGCGGTGGCGGGTCTGGATGATGGTTGCGTCGGCCGTGCGCGTGGTGGTGGCGACGCCGGCCGTGGTCTCGAAGAAGGAGCGGATGGCGACCGCATTGGTGGTGTCGTCCGAGCCCTGGTCGATCACCTTCAGCACGTCGTCGGCGCCGAGGATGGCCGCCGTCACCTGCACCCCGCCGGTGCCCCAGCCGTAGGGCATGGGCATCTCGCGCGAGGCGAAGGGGACCTGATAGCCGGGAATGGCGATGGCCTTCAGGATGGCCCGGCGGATCATCCGTTTCGTCTGCTCATCGAGATAGGCGAAATTGTAGGTGATGGCCGGCATGGAAGAGGCGCGATTGGCGTGCGACGTCGCGACGGCAGTCATTCGGCGGCCTCCTTCATTTCATCAGCGATCTCAGCCTCCGCGCGCATGCGGCGGATGAGGTCGAGTTCGGCCTGGAAGTCCACGTAATGGGGCAGCTTCAGGTGCTCCACGAAGCCGGTGGCCTGCACGTTGTCGCAATGGGAGAGGACGAATTCCTGGTCCTGCGCCGGGGCGCTCTTCTCCTCGCCCAGCTCCTGGAAGCGCAGCGCGCGGTCCACCAGCGCCATGGACATGGCCTTGCGTTCGGACTGGCCGAAGACGAGGCCGTAGCCGCGGGTGAACTGGGGCGGCTCGGTGGCAGAGCCCTTGAACTGGTTCACGCTCTGGCACTCGGTGACGGCGATGTCGCCGAGGGGCACCGCAAAGCCCAGTTCTTCCACAGGAAGGCTCACTTCCACCGTGCCGAAGCGGATCTCGCCCACGAAGGGATGGGTGCGGGCATAGCCGCGCTGGGTGGAATAGCCGAGCGCCAGCAGGAAGCCCTCGTCGCCCCGCGCCAGCGCCTGGAGCCGCAGCGGCCGGTCGGCGGGGAAGGAGAGCGGCTCGCGGGTGAGATCGCGCGGCGGGGTGCCGTCATCGGCCGGGGACGCCTCGATGAGCCCTTCGTCCCCGAGGAGGTCGGTGACGCGGGGCATCCGGGTATCTCCCCTCTTCCCTTGCGGGAGAGGGGCCGGGGGTGAGGGGAGTGATCCCTGGGCGAGAGCTGCCTCCGCTTCGCGAAGCTCCTCCCCCTCACCCCAATCCTCTCCCGCCCGAACTCGGCTGCTGCCGAGTTCGGTTCGTGGAGGTCGAAGTCGGCAAAAGCCGACTTCGAGGGGAGAGGGAGCGCCTGCGGCATTGGTCGCCAGCCGCTCGTCCATCAGCCGGTGGGTGTAGTCGAAGGTGGGGCCGAGCACCTGGCCACCGGGCAGGTCCTTGAAAGTGGCGGAGATGCGCCGCTCGATGCGCATGGCGCCCGTATCCACCGGCACCGAGGCGCCGAAGCGGGGCAAGGTGGTGCGGAAGGCGCGGGCGAGAAAGATGGCCTCGATCAGGTCGCCCCGCGCCTGCTTGATGGCGAGGGCCGCCAGTTCGCGGTCATAGAGCGAACCCTCGGCCATCACGCGGTCGACGGCGAGGGAAAGCTGTCCGGCGATCTGGTCGAGCCCGATCTCCGGCACGCTCTCCTCGCCCCGGCGGCGCTTCGCGAGCAGCGCGTGGGCATTGCGGATGGCGGCCTCGCCGCCCTTCACGGCCACGTACATGGATCAGTCCTCCATCACGGGCGTCACCGAGCGCGGCAGGCCCATTACGGTTCCCGGCCCGGTGAGGATGAGGTCGATACCGAGCGGGTAGAGCGCCCGGTTTGCGGTGAGCCGCGCGGACAGGTCGGCGGGCAGCGGCGCGGCGGCGAAGCTGCGCCGGCCCCTGATGCCGGGACCTTCGATGGCGATCGCGCCGGCGCCGAAGGACTCGACCTGCACGATCAGCGTCGCCGAGCGGTCCGGATAGTCCGGCTCGCCCTGCGCGAAGAGGCCGAAGTCGGGCAGCGCCGCGCCATCGGCGATGAGCGCGAAGCGCGCGGCGGCGGGATCGTCCACAACCGGCGCGCCGGTGTGGAAGCGCAGGAAGGCGGCCACCGCCGGCTCGGCCGAGAGCGCCGCGTCGAGGAACACCGGCGTCTCGTAATCGAGCAACGCGAGGGCGCAGGCGGCGGCCTCGCGGGAGAGCGGCGCGGGCGGGTCGAGGTCGCTCGCCAGCGGCACGGGAAGGCCCGGCTCGGCCATGGCGCGCATCACCGCGGCAAAGCTGCGCTGGGCATCATGAACCGGATCGGCGAAGCCGGCGGAGAGGGGTGCTGCGAGGGCGGGTGCGGCCATCAGTCTTCTCCCCGCGTCATGGTGAAGAAGTTGACCTTGGTCGCCTCGGTTTCCGCCGCCGCCACGGCCGCTTCCACCGCGAGACGCCGGCGCACGGGGGTCAGGGCGTCGGTGACGGCGAGGCGCAGCGCCGCGTCCTGCCACAGCGCGTCGAGGATGGCGGCCGCCTCGGCCTTCGCCGGATCGCGCCCGAGGAGATAGGCAACACCGGTGGCGCCGCCCGCAAGCTGCACGGCGGCGCGTGTGACGGTGGCCTCGCCAAGATTGAACGGCGCGCCGTCGCCGCCGGTGCGGCCCTGCACCATGATGAGGCCGGCTTCCGCCGGGCGCAGCCTTTTGAGCTGGGGCAGGGGCTGGAAGCGCTCCACGGCGGCCTGAAGCTCGGCGCGGGTGGCGCGGGCATAAAGCCCCATCATGGTCTGCCGCGCGGCCTGCTCTGCGCCGGCCTCGGACACGGCGGCGATCTGCGGGTCAGTAAGCGGCGGATCGGACCTCACGGGCGGCCTCCAGATGTCCTTGCACCCCTCGCGCATACGGGTGAGCGCTGCTGCGGGGCCTTGCTGGACATGATTTGTATAATAGTCTATACAAATGCGCAAGAAGGTATGGGCGCCCTCGGCGATTTCCCTGGGCGGAAGGGGAGGCAGGAATGTCTGGTGCGCCGCGCAGTCTCGCCGCCGATGGTCACAGCCCGATGACGGAGGACGAGCTGGGCCCAGCCCCGGCCGGTTCCGTCGCGCGCGGCAGCGGTGTCACGCTCTGGCGTCAGATCGCCGAGAAGCTGGAGGCGGACATTCTCGCCGGCGCCCTCGCGCCGGGCGCCCGCCTGCCGGTGGAGGCGGAGCTTGCCGAACGCTTCGGCGTCAATCGCCATACCTTGCGCCGCGCGCTCTCCCATCTCTCCGAGGCCGGGCTGATCGAGGCGACGGCGGGCCGGGGCACCTTCGTGAAGGAGCCGCCGCTGCGCTATCCCATCGGCCCGCGCACCCGCTTCTCCGAGATCGTGGCGGCGGGCGGGCGCGAGCCGTTCGGCCGCTTCCTCGGCTCATCGGTGGAGCCGGCGGATGCGGACGTGGCGCGCGAGCTGCAATTGGCCGTGGGAACGCCGGTGCTCCGCATCGAGACCACCCACGAGGCGGACGGCGTGCCGATCTCCTGCGGCTCCGCATGGTTTCCCCACGCCCGCTGCCGCGACCTCGATCTCGTCTATGCGGCGACCGGCTCGCTCACGCGGGCGTTGGCGACGCTCGGCATCGAAGATTTCCGCCGCCGCGAGACGCGCATCACCGCCCGCCCCGCCAATCCGCGCGAGATGGAGATTCTCTCCCTCGCCGCCGGCCGCGCGGTGATGGTGCTGGAGCGCCTCGACGTGGAGGCCAACGGCACGCCCCTGCAATGGGGGCGCTCCTCCTTCGCGGCGGACCGGGTGCAGCTGGTATTCAAGCCCTGATTGCTTGCGTCAGGGGAAGGTGTTGCGCGAGAAAGAGGTAACCCGAAGGAGGAGCGTTCTATGGCGGTCGTTGCCGATGAAGCCACCCTGCGCCAGCTCTATGGTGCCGCGGCCGGGCGCAGCGTCGCCAAGCAGCTGGACCGGCTGGACCGGCATTGCCGGCACTTCATCTCGCTGAGCCCGTTCGTGCTTATCGCCACCGCGGACGCCTCCGGCGCCGCCGATGTCTCGCCGCGCGGGGATGTGCCGGGCTTCGTCGCCGCGCGCGAGCGTGAACTCCTCATTCCCGACCGGCCGGGCAACAACCGGCTGGATTCCCTCACCAACATCCTCGCCACCGGACAGGTGGGGCTGCTCTTCCTCATTCCCGGCGTTGACGAGACCTTGCGGGTGAACGGGCGGGCCTTCATCCATGACGACGCGGAGCTGACGCGCCTCTTCACCGTCGGTGGCAAGGCGCCGCGCACGGTGCTGCGGGTGGAGGTGACGGAGGCCTATCTGCATTGCGCGAAGGCCTTCATGCGGTCGCGCCTGTGGGAGCCGGAGGCGCAGGTGGAGCGCACCGTGCTGCCCACCATGGGAGAAATGCTCCGCGACCAGATCGCGGAAAAGGACGCGGCTGGCGCCGCATCGTCCTTCGCTACCGAGACGCCGGAGACGCAGGCGTCCATGGTCGCGCGCTATCGGGACATTCTGTACTGAGGCGAAGGGCCGGAAGAGTTCCGGCCCCCTCGCGGATCTGTCTCCCTCAGCGGGGGAGGGTCGTCGCGCCCATCAGGTCCTTGTCGATGGCGTGGGCGGCCTGACGGCCCTCGCGGATGGCCCAGACCACCAGCGACTGGCCACGGCGCATGTCGCCGGCGGCATAGAGCTTCGGCACGGAGGTGAGGTAGGCCTCCTCGTCCGCCTTCACGTTGCCGCGCTTGTCCAGCGCCGCGCCGGACTGCTCGATGAGCCCGGAGAACAGGGGGTGGGCAAAGCCAATGGCGAGGAAGACGAGGTCGGCGCGCAGCACGAACTCGGTGCCGGGGATGGGCTGGCGCTTGGCATCCACGCGGGCGCACTTGACGCCGGTGACGCGGCCGTTGCGGCCCTCGATGCCCAGCGTGGCGCAGGCGAACTCGCGCTCGGCGCCTTCGGCCTGGGAGGAGGAGGTGCGGAACTTGGTGGGCCAGAAGGGCCACACCGCCAGCTTGTCCTCCTTCATGGGAGGCACTGCGCGGATGTCGAGCTGGGTGACGGAGAGCGCACCCTGGCGGAATGCGGTGCCGACGCAGTCGGAGGCGGTGTCGCCGCCGCCCACCACCACCACATGCTTGCCGGCGGCGAGGATCGGAATCTCGTTCACCGGCTCGTCGCTCTCGCGGCGGTTCGACTGCACGAGATAGGGCATGGCGTAATGCACGCCTTCCATCTCCTGGCCCGGCAGCTGGGGATCGCGCGGGGCCTCGGAGCCGCCCGCGAGCAGCACCGCGTCATGGCCGTCGAGAAGCTCCTGGAGGGGACGCACCACGCCGATGTTCTCGTTGTAGTGGAAGGTGACGCCCTCCCCCTCCATCTGCTTCACCCGGCGGTCGATGTGGTGCTTCTCCATCTTGAAATCGGGGATGCCGTAGCGCAGCAGGCCGCCGGCCTTGGGCTCGCGCTCGTAGACATGCACGTCGTGGCCGGCGCGGGCGAGCTGCTGGGCGGCGGCGAGGCCGGCCGGGCCGGAGCCGATGATGGCCACCTTCTTGCCGGTCTTCACCTCGGCGGGCTCGGGCTTGATCCAGCCCTTCTTCCACGCCTTGTCGGCGATGGCCTGCTCCACCGTCTTGATGGTGACGGGCACGTCCTCGAGGTTCAGCGTGCAGGCTTCCTCGCACGGGGCGGGGCAGATGCGGCCGGTGAACTCGGGGAAATTGTTGGTGGAGTGGAGATTGCGCGCGGCCTCTTCCCACTCGTTGCGATAGACGAGGTCGTTCCAGTCCGGGATCTGGTTGTGCACCGGGCAGCCGGTGGGGCCGTGGCAGAAGGGGATGCCGCAATCCATGCAGCGCGACGCCTGGTTCTCCACCTCGGCGTCCGGCAGCGGCAGCGTGAACTCGCGGAAATGGCGGATGCGGTCGGATGCGGGCTGATACTTCTGCTCGCGCCGATCAATCTCCAGGAACCCCGTGACCTTGCCCATAAAAACCTCGTTGGCGAACCTTGAGGGAACCGCCGCGCGCGCCGGATGTCTCCGCGTGCCGCACCACGAGTTCCATTACAAGAATTGTTCCAGCTTGAGGACTCGGTTTTCGCGCGCGTTACCGCACGGGCCTCCCGAGCCCGCTCGCCGGCCGCTCGGGCCGGCCGGCGTCCCCTCCGGAGAGGGGACGCTCATGGCTCATTCGGCTGCCGCGAGGCCGCGGCGCTTCTCCATTTCGCGGAGGGCGCGGCGGTATTCCACCGGCATCACCTTGACGAACTTGGAGCGGTAGTCCGCCCAATTGTCGAGGATCATCTGCGCCCGCGCCGAGCCGGTGTGGTGCAGATGCTTGGCGATGAGCTGGTGCAGGCGCTCCTCGTCGTGGCGGGACATGTCGCCCTGCACGTCGATGCGGCCCTTGAACTCCAGGTCGCCGCCGTGGTGGTGGAGGCGCTCCAGGAGGTCCTCCTCCTCCTCCACCGGCTCAAGGTCCACCATGGAGAGGTTGCAGCGCTTGGCGAAGCTCTTGTCCTCGTCGAGCACGTAGGCGACGCCGCCGGACATGCCGGCCGCGAAGTTGCGTCCCGTGGGGCCGATGACCACCACGATGCCGCCGGTCATGTACTCGCAGCCGTGGTCGCCGGTGCCTTCGACGACGGCGATTGCCCCCGAATTGCGCACGGCGAAGCGTTCGCCGGCGACGCCGCGGAAGTAGCACTCGCCCTCGGTGGCGCCATACATCACCGTGTTGCCGACGATGATGGAGTTCTCCGCCACGATGGCCGAGTTGGCCGGCGGCCGCACGATGATGCGCCCGCCCGACAGGCCCTTGCCCACATAGTCGTTGGCCTCACCCACGAGATCGAAGGTGACGCCCGCCGCAAGGAAGGCGCCGAAGGCCTGGCCCGCCGTGCCCGAGAGGGTGACGTGGATGGTGTCGTCGGGCAGGCCGGCGCCGCCATAGGCCTTGGCCACCGCGCCCGAGAGCATGGCGCCGGCGGAGCGGTCCACCGAGCGGATGGGCGTCTCGATCTCCACGCGCTCGCCGCGCTCCAGCGCCGGAGCCGCCTTCGCGATCAGGGTGCGGTCAAGCACCTTCTCGATGGGGTGGTGCTGGCGCTCGGTGTGGCGGATGCCCACGTCGGCCGGCATCTGCGGCACCGCGAAGATGCGCGAGAAGTCGAGGCCCTTGGCCTTCCAGTGGTCGATGGCGGCCTTCTGGTCCAGCACGTCGGCGCGGCCCACCATCTCCTCCACCTTGCGGAAGCCGAGGGAGGCCATCAGCTCGCGCACCTCTTCCGCGATGAAGAAGAAGTAGTTGATGACGTGCTCGGGCGTGCCCTTGAAGCGCTTGCGCAGCACCGGGTCCTGCGTCGCCACGCCCACCGGGCAGGTGTTCAGGTGGCACTTGCGCATCATGATGCAGCCCGCCGCGATGAGCGGGGCGGTGGAGAAGGCGAACTCGTCGGCACCCAGCAGGGCGCCGATCACCACGTCCCGGCCGGTGCGCAGGCCGCCGTCCACCTGCAGCGCGACGCGCGAGCGCAGGCGGTTGGCCACCAGCGTCTGCTGGGTCTCGGCGAGGCCCATCTCCCACGGCGAGCCGGCGTGCTTGATGGAGGTGAGGGGGCTTGCGCCCGTGCCGCCCTCGAAACCGGAGATGGTGATGTGGTCGGCGCGCGCCTTGGCGACGCCGGCCGCCACCGTGCCCACGCCGACCTCGGAGACGAGCTTCACCGACACATCCGCGTCGGGATTCACGTTCTTGAGGTCGTAGATGAGCTGGGCGAGGTCCTCGATGGAATAGATGTCATGGTGCGGGGGCGGGGAGATGAGGCCCACGCCCGGGGTGGAGTGGCGCACCTTGGCGATCACCGCGTCCACCTTGTGGCCGGGCAACTGGCCGCCCTCGCCCGGCTTGGCGCCCTGCGCGACCTTGATCTGCATCACGTCGGAATTGACGAGATATTCCGCCGTCACGCCGAAGCGGCCGGAGGCCACCTGCTTGATGGCGGAGCGCATCGAGTCGCCGTTGGGCAGGGGCTTGAAGCGCTCGGGCTCCTCGCCGCCCTCGCCCGTGTTCGACTTGCCGCCGATCCGGTTCATGGCGATGGCAAGCGTGGTGTGCGCCTCGCGCGAGATGGAGCCGAACGACATGGCGCCGGTGACGAAGCGCTTCACGATCTCCGAAGCCGGCTCCACCTCGGAGATGTCCACGCCCGCCTGCCCGATCTCCTCCGCCGACTTGATGCGGAACAGCGAGCGCACGGTGAGGAGGCGCTTGTCCTCCTCGTTGATCATGGCGGCGAACGCCTTGTACTGGTCCTGCGCGTTGCCGCGCACGGCGTGCTGGAGGGCCGCGACCGAGTCCGGCGACCACGCATGGTCCTCGCCGCGGATGCGGTAGGCATATTCGCCGCCCACATCGAGCGAGGTGCGGAAGATGGGCGCGTCGGAGAAGGCGAGGGTGTGCCGCCGCACGGTCTCCTCCGCGATCTCCGGCAGGCCGACGCCCTCGATGGTGGTGGCGGTGCCGAAGAAATACTTGTGAACCAGCTCGGAGGAGAGGCCCACCGCGTCGAAAATCTGCGCGCCGCAATAGGACTGGTAGGTGGAAATGCCCATCTTGGACATCACCTTCAAGAGGCCCTTGTCGATGGACTTGATGAAGCGCTTCACGATCTCCTTGTCGTCCACCTCCTCCGGAATCTCGTCCTTCATGGAGAGCAGGGTCTCGAAGGCGAGATAGGGGTTGATGGCCTCGGCGCCGTAGCCGGCGAGACAGGCGAAGTGATGCACTTCCCGCGCCTCGCCGGTCTCGATCACGAGACCGACAGAGGTGCGCAGGCCCTTCCGGATGAGGTGGTGGTGCACCGCCGCCGTGGCGAGCAGCGCCGGGATCGGGATGCGGTCCGGGCCGATCATGCGGTCGGACAGGATGATGATGTTGTAGCCGCCATGGACCGCCGCCTCGGCGCGCTCGCACAGCCGCTCGACGGCATCCTCCATGCCCGCCGCGCCCTTGTCGGACGGGTAGGTGATGTCCAGCGTGCGGGTGTCGAACCGCTCCTCCATGAAGCCGATGGAGCGGATCTTCTCCAGGTCTTCGTTGGTGAGGATGGGCTGGCGCACCTCAAGCCGCTTGCGGCGGGCGTTGCCCTCGAGGTCGAAGATGTTCGGCCGCGGCCCGATGAAGGAGACGAGGCTCATCACCAGCTCCTCGCGGATCGGGTCGATGGGCGGGTTCGTCACCTGCGCGAAATTCTGCTGGAAGTAGCTGAAGAGGGACTTGGACTTGTTGGACAGCACGCTGATGGGCGTGTCCGTGCCCATGGAGCCGACCGCTTCCTGGCCGGTGATGGCCATGGGCGCCATGAGCAGCTTGAGGTCTTCCTGCGTGTAGCCGAACGCCTGCTGGCGATCGAGCAGCGACACGTCGGTGCGCACCTCGCGCGCCTCCACGGGGCGCAGGTCTTCCAGCACGAGCTGGGTGTGCTTCAGCCACTCCTTGTAGGGATTGGCGCGGGCCAGCTCGGTCTTGATCTCCTCGTCGGGGACGAGGCGGCCTTCCTCAAGGTCGACCAGCAGCATCTTGCCGGGCTGGAGGCGCCACTTGGTGACGATCTTCTCCTCGGGCAGGGTGAGCACGCCCATTTCCGAGGCGAGGACGATGGTGTCGTCGCTCGTCACCATGTAGCGGGCGGGGCGCAGGCCGTTGCGGTCCAGCGTCGCGACGATCTGGCGGCCGTCGGTGGCGACGATGGCGGCGGGGCCGTCCCACGGCTCCATGAGGGCGGCGTGGTACTCGTAGAAGGCGCGCCGCTCCTCGTCCATGAGCGGGTTGCCGGCCCACGCCTCGGGCACCAGCATCATGGCCGCGTGGGGCAGCGCGTAGCCGCCCTGCACCAGGAATTCGAGCGCGTTGTCGAAGCAGGCGGTGTCGGACTGGCCCTCATAGCTGATGGGCCAGAGCTTGGAGATGTCGGAGCCGAACAGCTCGGAATCCACGCTCGCCTGCCGTGCCGCCATCCAGTTGACGTTGCCGCGCAGGGTGTTGATCTCGCCGTTGTGCGCCACCATGCGATAGGGGTGGGCCAGCGGCCAGGCCGGGAAGGTATTGGTGGAGAAGCGCTGGTGCACGAGGGCGAGCGCGCTCTCGAAGTCCGGATCGTGCAGGTCCGGATAATAGGCGCCGAGCTGGTCGGCCAGGAACATGCCCTTGTAGACCAGCGTGCGGCAGGACAGCGAGACCGGATAATAGCCGGCGGTGCGCGGGTCCTTCTCGCCGTAGACGGTGTTGGAGATGACCTTGCGCAGCACGAACAGGCGGCGCTCGAAGCCGTCCTCGTCGCCCGCGAACTCGCCGCGGCCGATGAAGATCTGCACATGCTTGGGCTCGGTCGGCAGCACGCTCACGCCGAGGGAGGAATTGTCGGTTGGCACGTCGCGCCAGCCGATGAGCGCGAAGCCCTCTTCGGCGACCACCCGCTCATAGGCGGCACGCACGATGGCCTCGCCCTCGGGATCGCGCGGCATGAAGATGTGGCCGACGGCATACTGGCCGGGCTCCGGCAGGGCGAAGCCGAGACGTGCCGCCTCCTTGGCGAAGAACTTGTGCGGGATCTGCACCAGCATGCCCGCGCCGTCGCCGGCGCGCGGGTCGGCGCCGACCGCGCCGCGGTGTTCCAGATTGAGCAGGATGTTGATGCCGTCCTGGACGATCCGGTGGCTCTTGCGCCCCTTGATGTCGGCGATGAAGCCAACGCCGCAGGCGTCCCGCTCATGCGCCGGGTCGAACAGGCCAAAGGCGTCCGGACGGCCGACGATCGCCGGGTCTTTCACGGCGGCGGCAGTGTGAGCCACGCTTCCGATCAAGCCATCCTTGCGATCCATCGGTGCCATCTGACCATTCCTTTTCCATAGGGCGGCACGCCGCCCGCATTCGCCGGCCGTGCCGCCGGCCTTCCCCAGATCGCCGGTGCCCCGCGCATCGCGCCGGGCGCCGGACCCCCTTCGCCCGGACGGGACGTCCCGGCGATATCCGATACCTGCTTTGCAACTTTTGCACCACAGCCGCGCGGCGCGGAACTGCGCCTCCGTCCGACTGCGGCCGGCAACTGGCCGACCCTGCGGAACGCGAGCTTGGCAATTCGGCGCGCACGGGAGATAGGGAAGTACGACTGCCCTATCTCGGCGAAGATGACAGAAAAGCAGCAGCCTCACAAGCGCCACGATGGCGCAGAAGCAGTCAATCTGGCGAAAAATTGCGCGAGGCCGACATTCCGCGCAAGAACGGTACGGGGCGGTTGGCCCCCACGCAACGGGATTTCGGGCCACCTTTTCAGCAGACGCGGCAGCGAAGCCTGTGCCGCTGAAGTCCTCGCAGCCTCCGTCCCACCTCTGCCGCATTGGAAGGCTTATGTGATCGGGAGTCGGGCCGCTCCGCCGGACCATAGTCCCCGTGTACAGACGCGCACGGGGAGTTGACGAGCGGAGGTTGGCCCTTCGACGCAGGTTTCAACCGACCGGAGCAGCGCCGTGCCCCACACCCTCTCCCGTCCCCTCGGCTCCCGCCCGGTGCTGCGCGTGGCGGCCGTCTCTGCCCTTCTCATTGGCAGCGCGCTTCCCGTTGCCGCGCAGGTGCTCATCTATGAGGGCCAGCCCGGCCTCGCGCCGCGCGGCTATCCGGTGCCGCCCGGGGCGTATCCGCCGGGTGCTTATCAAGGCGGGGGGTATCCGGGCGGGGCCTACCCGGTGCCGCAGGCGCGCTATCCCGTCCTGCCGCCCCAGGAGATCCGCGCCATCGTGCAGAGCCTCGGCTACTGGAGCATCGGCGCGCCGAAGCTTTCGGGCCGCTTCTATCTCGTGGCCGCGTCCGATCAGCAAGGGCGGGCCCTTTTGCGGGTGAACGCCTTCACCGGGCGGGTTGTCAGCGCTCGCGATATTCCAGGCGGTCCGGCCATGGCGGCGCCCGGGCCGGCCCCTGCGCCGCAGCGGCAGGCGCCTCCTCAATCGGCGCGCGCCGTTCCGCCCGCGCCCGCGCCGTCCTATTCCCCGCCGTCCTCGTCGATCGCGGGAACACCGGCGCCGCTGCCGCCCCAGCGCCCGCCCGAGGCGACCATGGCCGCCGTGACGCCCGCACCCTCGGTGGCACCGGCGCCGGCGCCCGCTGCGGCACCTGCTCCGGCACCTGTCGCCTCTCCTGCCGCCTCTCCCGCCGGCGCGACTCCCTCGGCCCAGCCTGCGCCGGGCGCGAGCGCCAGTGCCCCGGCGGGACAGACGGCGGCTCAGCAGTCGTCCAATGCCGCGCCGTCGGCGACGCCCGTGGCTCCCGCCAATCCGGCCCAGCCGCAGAAGCGCAAGGCCGGCGCGGGGACAGCGACCACCGACAGCGCGGCGGCAGGCACCGCCTCGGTCCTGTCGCGGCCGAAGGGTCAGTGAGAGAAGGTTGGCGAGAGGCCGGCGGGCCTCACGCCAGATAGGCCGCCGCCGCCAGTCCGATCACGAGGATGGCCAGAAACCCCAGCGTGACGAGCCCGAGGCGCTTCTCGATGAACTCGCGGGCGGACGGGCCGAAATAGTGCAGCAGCGCCGCCAGCAGGAAAAAACGCGCGCCCCGCGTGATGACCGACAGCACGATGAACCAGAACAGGCTGTAGTCCGCGAAGCCCGAGGTGATGGTGACGAGCTTGAACGGGATCGGCGTGAGCCCCTTCAAGAGGATCACCCAGTGCCCGTAATGGGCATAGGCGGCGCGGAACTGGTCGACCTTCTGGCCATAGCCGTAAAGCTCGATGAGGAATTTGCCCACGCTGTCATAAAGCAGCGCGCCGATGGCGTAGCCGACGAGGCCGCCCAGCACCGAGGCGATGGTGGCGATGAGGGCGTAGCGCCAGGCCTTGTCCGGCCGCGCCAGCGTCATGGGCACCTGCAGCACGTCCGGCGGCACCGGAAACACCGAGCTTTCCGCGAACGCCACGATGGCGAGAGCCCAGGGCGCCGACGGCTTCGACGAATACGCGATGATCCAGTCGTAGAGCTTGCGGAGCATGGCGGCCTTGCTGCGTTGCGGAAGAGTGCCTTCGCTTAGAGCCTCGCAGAAGCCGAGTAAAGCGCCGCCGGGGCGCTCACGGAGGAAGCCTCCCCGCCACACGCAGGGGCTGGGATGTATCGGGCTCCGGCACACGTAAACGGATGCTTTACCACCGTGGTTCACGCAGGGACGCTGTGACCGGCAGGACACAGACACATGGGGCGGCGCGGTGTAAACCCGGCTTCGCTGCGGTCGAGTCGCGGGGGCGATACCCCGGCCAAAGCGCCGAGGGGCGGGCCGCCACCCGGTCGTTTTTCCAGGGAACGCCCAAGGGGTGTTCAGTCTTTATGAACCGGTGCTGACGCACTCATTCAGCTCCGGTGCCGCACGGGAAGCGTATTCGTGCTGCACCGCCGCAAGGGGTGTCGTCGGCAACGGAAGCCGCGACGCAAGTTACGACGCCAAGTTCCGAGGATCGAGGATGACCAAGCGAATCGCCGTGTTTGCCGCTCTTGTGCTGGGCTATGTGCTGACGGGCATGGCGCTGAATGCCAGCCAGCCGGCCGACGCCGCTTCCCCCGCCTCGCCTGCCGTCGCGCAGACCGAGAGCAACTGAACGCATCCCGATCAAGGCGCCCATGAGGGCGCCTCCCTGCCTGAAGGCGGGGCGCAGATCGACGGCAGCGCAGTTTCCGAAGCAATCCAGACGTGAAAAAGGCCGGGCGTTCGCCCGGCCTTTTCATTTTCAGCACGAGGGATGACCGGGCTCGGCCCGATCATCCCCCGAGGCGCTCAGTGCACCGCCGCCTTCTTCGGCGGCTCGAGATCGGCGGCCGTCAGAGGCGGGTTGGCGAGGATGCCGCCGAGGCCGGCCATGGCGGCGCGCTGGCGCACGAGGGCCAGCACCACGTCCAGGGTGGGGGTCGGCATTTCCAGCATCTGCCCCATTTCCTGCACGACGCTGACCAGCGGGTCGATCTCCATGGGGCGGTCGCGCTCCAGGTCCTGGAGCATGGAGGTCTTGTGCGCGCCGACCGCGCCGGCGCCGTTGATGCGGCGTTCCACGTCCACGCGGAAGTTCACGCCGATGCGCTCGGCGATGGCCTTCGCCTCCAGCATCATGGCCTTGGCCACGGCGCGGGTGCCGGGATCGGCGGCGATGAGGTCGAGGGTGGCGTGGGTGAGGGCGCTGATGGGGTTGAAGCAGAGGTTGCCCCACAGCTTCAGCCACAGCTCGTCGCGGATGTTGGTCATCACCGGCGCGCGCAGGCCACCCTTCTCCATCATCTGGCTCAGCGCGGTGACGCGGGGCGTGATCTCGCCCGAGGGTTCGCCGAGGGGGAATTTGTCACCGTAGATGTGCTGGATGACGCCCGGCGCCACCACCTCGGTCGCGGGATAGACGATGCAGCCGATGGCGCGCTCGGGACGCAGCACGTCCCACTGCTTTCCATTGGGATCGATGGTGGCGAGGGTGCGGTTCTCCAGCGGGCCGCCATTCTTGTAGAAATACCAGTAGGGCACGCCGTTCACGGCGGTGACGACGGAGGTGTCGTTGCCGAGCAGCGGGCGCATCTGCTCCACCACGCCGGGCACCGAATGGCCCTTGAGGGCGATGATGACGTAGTCCTGCGGGCCGAGTTCGCGGGGGTCGTCGGTGGCGCGCACCTTGGCGACACGCTCCTCGCCGTTGATCAGCAGTTTCACGCCATTGGTCTGCATGGCCTCCAGATGGCCGCCGCGGGCCACCAGGCTGACTTCGGCACCGGCATGGGCGAGCTGCACGCCAAGATAGCCGCCGATGGCCCCGGCGCCGTAAATGCATACCTTCATGGCAGATCCTCCCTGCTGACCGCGCTCTATTGCGTATTATGTATGCCAGAATAATGGGCGAGCCCGGCGTCCGGCAAGTGCCCGTCACCATACTAATGGAAATTAATTCCGCAACGTGGAAAATTTGACGCAGGGGCAGCGCGCGGGTTGGACGCGGGCGAGGGGAAGGATAGGCTGGCGGCAACGAAGCGGGAGGAACAAGCGGCATGCCCGACACCGAGGTCGCACCACGGCGCAGGGGACGGCCGGCATCCGGCACGTCGTCGGAGGGCGGAGCGGAGGTCCAGTCGCTGGATCGCGCCATCGCCCTGTTGCGTGTGGTGGCGGATCAGGACGGCATGGCGCTGGCGGAGATCGCGCGGCGCGCCGAGCTGCCCGTGTCCACCGTGCATCGCCTTCTGACCACGCTGGAGAAGCGGCAGCTGGTCAATCATGACCTGTCCACCGGGCTCTGGACGGTGGGTCTCGGCCTGTTCCGCATCGGCTCGGCCTACCTGCGCATCCGCAAGTTGCCGGACATCGGCCGCCCGGTGATTCGCCGTCTTCTGCACGAGACGGACGAGACCGTGAACCTCGCCATGTTCGACGCGATGGAACTGGTGGTCGTTGCGCAGGCGGAGGCCCATGCGCCGGTGCGTGCCTTCTTCCGCCTCGGGGCGCGGCTGCCGCTGCATGCGACCGCCGCCGGCAAGGCCGTGCTGGCAGCGGCGAGCCCCTCGTTCCGCGGCGCCTGTCTGGCGCAAGTACGGTACGAGCCCTTCACCACGGCCACCCGCCGCGAGGAGCGGGCGCTGATGGACGACGTCTCCGAAATCCTGGAGCGCGGGTTCGCCGTGGACCGGGAGGAGCACGCCCCCGGCATGCGCGCGGTGGCCGCGGCCATCCTAAACGAGTGGCGCGATCCCATCGGTGCCGTGTCCGTGTCCGGTCCGGCCGTGCGGATGAGCGAGGATCGCATCCTGCGTCTGGGCCGACGGGTGGTGGCGGCGGCGGAGCAGATGACTCGCCTGTACTCGGGTGCCGATGAAACCCTCCCGCAGGACTATGCCGCCTTCAGGTGAGGACTCCTTACCTAACTGAAATACAGTATTCCAAAGATCTGGCATACAACGTACCTAATTCCGAATTGAAAATTCCAATTGACACCCCTCCCTTGGTCTATACTCTTGCCTAGCCGCCGTAACGGCAACGGTGGGAACGCCAACGATTATGCCGGAAAAAATCGCGGGCCGGTGAAGGTCCGCGAAGTTTAAACAGGCTGAAGTCCCGTTTTCGTCCGCTCCATAGAGGCTAAGCCCAGGATGTGGACGATGAGAAATGCTTTCGGGAACCTCGCCGGCGCTTGGTCGCCGGTTGATATAAGCTCTGGAATTGCGATCCGCACACAAAACAACGCGGACGCGGGGAGGAAAATCAGATGCATTCGGCAATCGCCACGATCGTCAGGAGAGGTGTGGCTGCGCTCGCGGTCACGGCGGCGCTCGCGCCGGCCATTGTGCCGTCTTGGGCCTATGCGGCCTGGGAGCCCACCAAGACAGTGGAATTCATCGTGCCAGCCGGTACCGGCGGTGGCGCCGACCAGATGGCCCGGATGATTCAGGGCATCGTCCAGAAGAACAACCTGATGAGCCAGCCGCTCGTCGTCATCAACAAGTCCGGCGGTGCCGGCGCCGAGGGCTTCCTCGATGTGAAGGGCTCCACACGGAACCCCCACAAGATCATCATCTCGCTCTCGAATCTCTTTACCACCCCGCTCGCCACCGGCGTGCCCTTCTCCTGGAAGGACATGACTCCGGTTTCCATGCTGGCGCTCGATGAATTCGTCCTGTGGGTGAACGCCAAGGCCCCCTACAATGATGTGAAGGGCTTCCTGGACGCGCTCAAGGCGGCCTCCGGCGACCAGATTTTCAAGATGGGCGGCACCGGCTCCAAGCAGGAAGACCAGATCATCACCGCCGCGATCGAGCAGAAGACCGGCGCCAAGTTCATCTACGTGCCCTACAAGGGCGGCGGCGATGTCGCGGCCCAGCTGGTGGGTGGTCATGTGACCGCCTCGGTCAACAACCCCATCGAGGCGGTGTCCCAGTGGCGCGCGGGCGAGCTGAAGCCGCTCTGCGTGTTCGACTACCAGCGGCTGCCCTACAAGGAGCCCATCGCAAACGGCAAGTCCTGGGCCGATATCCCGACCTGCAAGGAATCCGGTCTCGACATCGAATATCTGATGCTGCGCGGCATCCTCATGCCGCCGAATGCCACCAAGGATCAGGTCGATTACTTCGTCGAGCTGTTCAAGAAGGTCCGCGCCACGCCCGAGTGGCAGGAATTCATGCAGAAGGGTGCCTTCAACACGACGGCCCTGAGCGGACCGGAATATGCGGCCTGGCTCACCAAGGCCGAGGCCACTCACAAGGACCTCATGGAGAAGGCGGGCTTCGTCGCCAAGTAGTCGGCGAAACCCGCGCGTAAGGTTCGCGGCGCCTGGACCGTAGCGGCTTGAGGGCCGCCGGCACCGGGAAGGGCAGGGGACGGCAGAGGCTCCGCCGCAGGCGCAGCCGAACCGGCCGACGACCCTTCGCGCCGCTCTGGGAAGCCTATCCGGGACGCCGCGCGGCACATGCCCGCCGTGCGCCCCGGCCGTGAACGGCCCCGTTTGAAGCCCCGCAGGACCCTCGACACGGTTGCCTGACAAGGGGGCGCTTCAAGGATCTGACCCATGAGCATCGACAGCGGACACCACGTCCCCACCGCCCACAATGAGAAGACCGTCACCAACCGCACCATGGACGCGGTTGTGGCGGTGCTGTTCATGGCCCTTTCGGCCGTCGTCATGTCGGACAGCTGGCGCGTGGGCGCGAGCTGGGCGTCGGACGGCCCGCAGGCCGGCTACTTCCCCTTCTATGTCGGCCTCATCATGTTCATCGCCGCCACCACCACGCTGGTGCAGGCGCTGGTGAGCCGCCATCCGGACCTTGGAAACTTCGTCGATCGCTCACAGCTCGTCTCGGTGATGCAGGTGTTGATCCCGACGACGGTCTATGTGGGGTTGATCTTCCTCGTCGGAATCTATCTCGCCTCGGCTGTGTTCATCGCCTTCTTCATGTGGTGGCTCGGCAAATACCCGGTGGCGAAGATCATTCCCGTCGCCGTGGGCGTGCCGCTCGCCCTCTTCGTCATGTTCGAGATCTGGTTCCTCGTGCCGCTGCCCAAGGGCCCGCTCGAGACCGCGCTCGGCTACTGAGCACACGCGATGCCGGTTCCTCGCCGGCACCGCACGGGTTGAGCCGAAGGTCCGCTCTCCGGCGCAGGCCTTCGGGATGATCGCCGCCCCCGTCGTCACGGGAGCCGCAAACGCGGGCAAGGCCGCCGGCCGTCACGGACCCGGGCAAGCCCCATCGACCAGACATCGACGCACAACAGACAACGTGCCCGACCCGCGCGAGCCGCCACAAGAGCGGCCCCGGGGGGCGCAACGGAGGACCCCGTGGAAGCGCTCACGTCACTCATCGGAGGGTTCGGCGTCCTCGCCGACCCCATGAACATCGTCTACATGTTCGTCGGCATCGCGCTCGGCGTCCTCATCGGCGTGCTGCCGGGGCTCGGCGGCGCCAACGGCGTCGCGATCCTCCTGCCGCTCACCTTCTCCATGACGCCGGTGTCGGCGATCATCATGCTCTCCTCCATCTATTGGGGAGCGCTGTTCGGCGGCGCCATCACCTCGATCCTGTTCAACATTCCCGGTGAACCCTGGAGCGTGGCGACAACCTTCGACGGGCATCCCATGGCCCAGAAGGGGAAGGCCGGCGAGGCGCTGACGGGGGCCTTCACCGGCTCCTTCATCGGCGCCTTCTTCGCCGTGCTGCTCATCACCTTCCTTGCGCCTGTGATCGCGAAGTTCGCCCTCCAGTTCGGGCCGGCGGAGTTCTTCGCGGTCTACCTCCTCACCTTCTGCGCCTTCGTCGGCATGGGGCGTGAGCCGGCGGCCAAGGTGATCTCGGCCATGATGCTCGGCTTCGCCCTCGCGGCGGTGGGCATCGACACGGTGACCGGTCAACTGCGCATGACCTTCGGCTCGGTGGAGCTGCTGCGCGGCTTCGACTTCCTGGTGGCGGTCATCGGCCTGTTCGGCGTGGGCGAGATCCTGCTCACCATGGAGGAAGGCCTCGCCTTCAAGGGCAAGAGCGCCGCCATCAACGCCAAGGTGGTGTGGGAGACCTGGAAGAAGCTGCCGCGCTACTGGGTGGGCTGCCTGCGCTCGGCCATCGTCGGCTGCTGGATGGGCGTGACCCCCGGCGGCGCCACGCCCGCCTCCTTCATGAGCTACGGCCTCGCCAAGAAGTTATCCAAGAACGGAAACAACTTCGGCAAGGGTGAGCTGGAGGGCGTGGTGATGCCGGAAGTGGCGGCGCACGCCGCCGGCACCTCGGCGCTGCTGCCCATGCTCACCCTGGGCATTCCCGGCTCGCCCACCGCTGCGGTGCTGCTGGGCGGCCTGCTCATCTGGGGCCTCCAGCCCGGCCCGCTGCTCTTCGTGGAGCAGAAGGACTTCGTGTGGGGCCTCATCGCCTCGATCTACCTCGGCAACATCGCCGGCCTGATCGTGGTGCTGACCACCGTCCCGATCTTCGCGGCCATCCTGCGAATCCCGTTCAGCGTGATCGCGCCGGTCATCCTCGTGATCTGCGCGGTGGGCGCCTACACGGTCCACAATGCGGGGCTCGATATCGCGGTCATGCTGATCTTCGGCGTCATCGGCTATCTGTTCAAGAAGCTCCAGTATCCGCTGGCGCCTCTGGTGCTGGCCCTGGTGCTCGGCGACATGGCCGAATCGTCCTTCCGGCAGGCCATGCTGGTCTCGCAGGGCCACCTCTCCATCTTCTGGTCCAACCCGCTGGTGGGCTCCATCGTCACGCTGGCGCTGGTGATGCTGGTGTGGCCGCTGGTGGCGAAGGTCATGGCCCGCCTCAACGGGCGCAAGGAGCCGGCGGCTGCCGAGTGACAAACGGCGGGCGGGGGTAACGGCCTCCGCCCGCACCGCTTTTCCAGGCGGATGACGCCTGGTCGTGCTGCGGCGCGCAATCGAATTCCCGGCGGACGGGATTGATATGGCGCAATGAACACCGTATACAGTATTTCACGGATGAGGAACGCCTCGACAGAAGGCGGCCGCGTCCACGGGAGAGGAAGTCCAGGTCGTGCAGACGCCCGTGCATCAGACGCCCGCGCATGAGGTCGTTGATCCTCCGAAGCTCAAGGTCGAGCCTCTGGAGGCCGCGTCCAGCCTGCGCATGCTGGCCTACGACGCCCTGAAGCGCGCCATCACGCAGATGGACATCTACGGCGCCACCACTGAATTCCGTCTCGACGAGCGCCAGCTCTCCGAGACCCTGGGCGTGTCGCGGACCCCGATCCGCGAGGCCATGACCGTTCTGGAGCAGGAGGGCTTCGTGCGCTCCGTTCCGCGCCGCGGCATCTTCGTGGTGCGCAAGACCAAGCGCGAGATCCTCGACCTCATCGTGGTCTGGGCGGCGCTGGAGGCGATGGCGGCGCGGCTGGCCGCGACCCATGCCTCGGACCATGAGATCGCGAGCCTGCGCCGGCTCTTCCACGAGTTCGAGGCGCAGCCGCTCGCCAATCATATGAACGAGTATTCGGAGGCGAACATCGCCTTCCATCAGGCGGTGATCCGCATGGGCGGCTGCCGGCTGATCGTGGACATGACCGAGAACCTGTTCCTGCACATGCGCGCCATCCGCGCGATCTCGGTGCGGCAGGAGAACCGGCACGAAATCTCCATGCGGGAACACATGGCGATCATCGATGCGCTCGAGAAGCGGGACCCAGATCTCGCCGAGCGCCTGGTGCGGGAACACACCATGGGCCTCGCGGCTCATGTGGAACGGCACGGCGTCTTCCCCGAATAGGCCGGTGACAGGCCACGGAACGGCGCCCTAGGAGATCCTCATGGCTACGGCGGAAAAGTCCAGAAACGAAGACAACGTGGTGCACATCGACCCGGCCGCCGAGGCCGAGCGTGATCTCACCGACGGCTTCCACCTCGTCATCGATGCCCTCAAGCTCAACGGCATCGAGACGATCTACGGCGTGCCCGGCATCCCGATCACGGACCTCGGCCGCATGTGCCAGGCCGAGGGCATCCGTGTCATCTCCTTCCGTCACGAGCAGAATGCCGGCAACGCGGCGGCGATCGCCGGCTTCCTCACCAAGAAGCCCGGCATCTGCCTCACCGTCTCGGCCCCCGGCTTCCTCAACGGCCTGACGGCGCTGGCGAACGCCACCACCAACTGCTTCCCGATGATCCTCATCTCCGGCTCCTCCGAGCGCGAGATCGTCGACCTGCAGCAGGGCGACTATGAGGAGATGGACCAGCTCGCCATCGCCAAGCCCCTGTGCAAGGCGGCCTTCCGCGTGCTGCATGCCGCCGACATCGGCATCGGCGTCGCCCGCGCCATCCGCGCGGCGGTGTCGGGCCGTCCGGGCGGGGTCTATCTCGACCTGCCGGCCAAGCTCTTCGGCCAGGTGATGGACGCCGAGGCCGGCGCCAAGTCCCTCGTCAAGGTGATCGATCCCGCCCCGGCGCAGATCCCGGCCCCGGCCGCGGTGGATCGCGCCATGGAGCTGCTGAAGGGCGCCGAGCGGCCCCTCATCATCCTCGGCAAAGGCGCCGCCTACGCGCAGGCCGACGACGAGATCCGCACCTTCGTCGAGAAGAGCGGCATTCCCTTCCTGCCCATGTCCATGGCCAAGGGCCTGCTGCCGGACACCCATCCCCAGTCGGCGGGCGCAGCGCGCTCCACCGCGCTCAAGGATGCGGACGTGGTGCTGCTGGTGGGCGCTCGCCTCAACTGGCTGCTCTCCCACGGCAAGGGCAAGACCTGGGGCGATGCCCCGAAGAAGTTCATCCAGGTGGACATCGAGCCCAAGGAGATGGACTCCAATGTCGAGATCGCCGCGCCCCTCGTCGGCGATATCGGCTCGGTGATCGCGGCGCTCAATGCCCGCCTCGACGGCTCTTGGAAGGTTCCTCCGGCCCAGTGGACCGAGACCATCCGCGCCAAGAAGGACGCCAACATCGCCAAGATGGCGCCGAAGCTTCTCAAGAACTCGGTGCCCATGGACTTCCATTCGGCCCTCGGCGCTCTGAAGAACGTCATCAAGGAGCGCCCCGACGCCATGCTGGTGAATGAGGGCGCCAACACCCTCGACCTCGCCCGCGGCATCATCGACATGTACGAGCCGCGCAAGCGCCTCGATGTCGGCACCTGGGGCGTGATGGGCATCGGCATGGGCTTCGCCATCGCGGCGGCGGTGGAGACCGGCAAGAAGGTGCTCGCGGTGGAAGGCGACAGCGCCTTCGGCTTCTCCGGCATGGAGGTGGAGACCATCTGCCGCTACAACCTGCCGGTCACCATCGTGATCTTCAACAACAACGGCATCTATCGCGGCACCGACACCGACCCCACCGGGCGTGATCCCGGCACCACAGTGTTCGTGCCCGGCTCGCGCTACGACAAGATGATGGAAGCCTTCGGCGGCGTGGGCGTGAACGTCACGTCCCCCGACGAGCTCTATCGCGCGGTCAGCGCCGCCATGGACAGTGGCAAGCCCACCCTCATCAATGCGGAAATCGATCCGGCGGCCGGCTCCGAGAGTGGCAACATCGGCTCGCTTAACCCGCAGAGCGTGGTCAAGAAGAAGAAGTGAGCGGCGCCTGACGCGCCTCTCATCTTGCAAGGCTGGTCGGCGGGGCCTCAGGTCCCGCCACCCAACCCGAAGATACCAAAACAATAAAAGTAAAACCGGGAACGAAAACAGAGCGGAATTGTGAGGATACGATGGGCAAGGCACTAGAGGGAGTCCGCATCCTGGACTTCACCCACGTTCAATCCGGACCGAGCTGCACACAGCTGCTCGCCTGGTTCGGCGCGGACGTCATCAAGGTGGAGCGGCCCGGCGAGGGCGACGTGACGCGCGGCCAGCTCCGCGACGTCGACGGCGCCGACAGCCTCTATTTCACCATGCTCAACTCCAACAAGCGCTCCATCACACTCGATACCAAGAACCCCGAGGGCAAGGCCGTCCTCGAGCAGCTGGTGCGCCAGTGCGACGTGCTGGTCGAGAATTTCGCGCCGGGCGCGCTCGACCGCATGGGCCTCACCTGGGAGCGCCTCTCCACCATCAATCCGCGCCTCATCCTTGCCTCCGTGAAGGGCTTCGGCCCCGGTCCGTTCGAGGATTGCAAGGTGTATGAGAACGTCGCCCAGTGCGCGGGCGGCGCCGCCTCCACCACCGGCTTCCGCGACAGCCTGCCCATGGTCAGCGCCGCGCAGATCGGCGATTCGGGCACCGGCCTCCACCTCGCGCTCGGCATTGTCACCGCGCTGTTCCAGCGCGAGCACACCGGCCGCGGCCAGCGCGTGATGTGCGCCATGCAGGACGCCGTGCTGAACCTCTGCCGGGTGAAGCTGCGGGACCAGCAGCGCCTCGCCAACGGCCCGCTGAAGGAATACAGCCAGTTCGGCGAGGGCATCCCCTTCGGTGACAGCGTGCCCCGCGCCGGCAACGATTCCGGCGGGGGTCAGCCCGGGCGCATCCTGCGCTGCAAGGGCTGGGAGCACGATCCCAACGCCTACATCTATTTCATCACCCAGGCCCCTGTCTGGGAGAAGATTTGTGACGTCATCCACGAGCCCGAGTGGAAGACCGATCCCGGCTACGCGACGCCGGCCGCGCGCCTGCCGCACCTCAACGAGATCTTCACCCGCATCGAGGCGTGGACCATGGCCCACACCAAGTTCGAGGCCATGGAGATCCTCAACAAGTACGACATCCCCTGCGGTCCCATCCTCTCCATGAAGGAGATCGCCGAGGACCAGTCGCTCTACGCCACCGGCACGCTGGTGGAGGTGGAGCACCCGGCGCGCGGCACCTACCTCACCGTCGGAAACCCGATCAAGCTCTCCGACAACCAGGTCGAGGTGGAGCGTTCGCCGCTCCTCGGCGAGCATACGGAGGAGGTGCTGGCCCAGGTGCTCGGCCTCACCCCCGACCGCATCGATGTTCTGCGCGACTCCGGCGCCATTGGCACGCCGCGGCGCATGGCCGCCGAGTGACTGCAGCCGAGTGATGGTGGCGGAATAGAAAGCATACGCCTCGGGGCGGCGGTCCTTCAGGGGGCCGCCCCGTCGCCGGCGACGGCGGGAGGTGACAGGTTCGAAAGGATGACGCGATGACTACGGCCGTCGATCTTGCTCAGCTCATGGATGCCGTCGCCGATGCGATCGTGGTCTGCGACAAGGCCGGCGACATCGCGCTGTGGAATCCGGCCGCCGAGCGCATGTTCGGCTTCACGCCCGACGAAGCCGTGGGGCAGTCGCTCGACATCATCATCCCGGAGCGCCAGCGCCAGCGGCACTGGGACGGCTATCACGAGACCATGCGCACCGGCGTCACCCGCTACGGGACGACGCTGTTGCGCGTGCCGGCCATCCACAAGGACGGCCACGCCTTGTCCATCGCCTTCACCGTCGCGCTCCTCGCCTCCCCGGCGGGCGAGCCGACCCACATCGTCTCGGTCATCCGCGACGAGACGGCGCGATGGAAGGAGGAGCGCGACCTTCGCAAGCGCCTCGCGGACGCCGAGGCGCAGATGAAGGCGGCAACCCAGGCATAAGAGACCGGGCAAACCGGCGGGTGAAGCCGGCGGCGGCCCCGTGCCGTCACGCCGGAAGGTTTCGGGACTGCGGATGCCTCGAGCGACGCCGTCCCGCTGTCGAAGACCAGTTTTTGAAAAGGGAACGCAAATGACCAGCAAGCCGTTGGAAGGCATCAAGATCATCGACTTCACGCACGTTCAGGCCGGCCCCGCCTGCACGCAGCTCCTCGCGTGGTTCGGCGCGGACGTCATCAAGGTGGAGCGTCCCGGCTCGGGCGACGTGACGCGCAACCAGCTGCGCGACATCTCGAACGCCGACGCGCTGTACTTCACCATGCTGAACTCCAACAAGCGCTCCCTGACCCTGGACACCAAGACCCAGGAAGGCAAGGAAGTGCTGACGAAGCTCATCAAGGAGAGCGACGTCCTCGTGGAGAACTTCGCTCCCGGCGCGCTCGACCGCATGGGCTTCACCTGGGAGCACATCAACGAGCTCAACCCGGGCATGATCGTCGCCTCGGTGAAGGGCTTCTCCGACGGCCACCACTACGAAGACCTGAAGGTGTACGAGAACGTGGCGCAGTGCGCCGGCGGCGCGGCCTCCACCACCGGCTTCTGGGACGGCCCCCCCACCGTTTCGGCGGCGGCCCTCGGTGACAGCAACACCGGCATGCACCTTGCCATCGGCATCCTCACCGCGCTGCACGCCCGCAACAAGACCGGCAAGGGCCAGAAGGTCGCCGTGTCCATGCAGGATGCGGTCATCAACCTCTGCCGCGTGAAGCTGCGCGACCAGCAGCGTCTCGACCGCGTTGGCTACCTCGAGGAGTACCCGCAGTACCCGCACGGCACGTTCTCGGACGTGGTTCCGCGCGGCGGCAATGCGGGCGGCGGCGGCCAGCCGGGCTGGGTGCTGAAGTGCAAGGGCTGGGAGACCGATCCCAACGCCTACATCTACTTCACCGTGCAGGAGCAGGCCTGGGGCAAGGTGGCGGAAGCCATCGGCAAGCCCGAGTGGATCAACGATCCGGCCTACAACACCGCCCGCGCCCGCCAGGACAAGATCTTCGACATCTTCGCGGTGATCGAGGCGTGGCTCGCCGACAAGACCAAGTTCGAGGCGGTGGACATCCTGCGCAAGTTCGACATCCCCTGCGCCCCGGTGCTCACCATGAAGGAGATCGCCGAGGACAAGTCCCTGCGTGAGAGCGGCACCATCGTGGAAGTCGATCACAAGCAGCGCGGCAAGTATCTGACCGTGGGCAGCCCGATCAAGTTCTCCGACATGAGCGTGGAAGTCACCGGCTCGCCGCTGCTCGGCGAGCACACCGACGAGGTGCTGGCGGAGCTCGGCTATTCCCCCGAGCAGATCAAGTCCATGCACGAAGGTCGCGTGGTCTGATGTAAGCCTTGCGGCGGGGCGCTGCGTCCCGCCGCTTTCTCTTGCGTCCTCCCCCGGCTTGTCCGGGCGATCCACCGTCCCGCTCATCGGGTGCCCGGTCTTGAAGCACCGGGATGCGGATAAGTGGATGCCCCGGACGAGCCGGGGCATGACGGTCCTCCCGACACAGTATTCCTCCCGGCCTTGCCCGATGCGCTGAGCGCTCCGGCCGCCGGCTCCACGCCGCCCCTGAGGGGAAAGGCGATCTTCGTCCGCAAGGACGGCCCGCAAAAATCACCTCGCCGAGTGCGTCACGCCTCGCGTCCCCACTGGCCCCACGCCCCCACTGGCGTCGTGTCGCACTGGAGCGTGCGCGCGATTGGGTGCAGACTGCGACTTTCGTCGTAACGTGCAGCCAAAGCGCACCTCGAACCGCGGCAAACGCGGCCCTCGACGAGGGAGGAAAACCCGATGAACATTCACGAATACCAGGCGAAAGCCATTCTGCGCGATTTCGGCGTGCCGGTCTCCCGCGGCTTTCCCGCCTTCACCGCCGAGGAAGCAGAGGCCGCGGCCGGAAAGCTGGGCGGCATCGCCTTCGTGGTGAAAGCGCAGATCCATGCCGGCGGGCGCGGCAAGGGCAAATTCAAGGAGCTTCCCGAGGGCGCCAAGGGTGGCGTCCGCGTGGTGAAGACCGCGGCCGACGTGAAGGCGAATGCTGCCGAGATGCTCGGCAATACGCTCGTCACGCTGCAGACCGGCGCGGACGGCAAGCAGGTCAACCGCCTTTACATCGAGGAAGGCGCGCTCATCGACAAGGAATTCTATCTCTCCATGCTGGTGGACCGCGCGACCTCGCGCGTCGCCTTCGTGGTCTCCACCGAGGGCGGCATGGACATCGAGGAGGTGGCGCATGCCACGCCGGAGAAGATCCACACCTTCTCCGTGGACCCCGCCACCGGCGTGCAGCCCCTGCACGGCCGCAAGGTGGCGCAGGCGCTCGGCCTCACCGGCGATCTCGCCAAGCAGGCCGGGGCGCTCACCGCCAACCTCTTCAGGGCCTTCACCGAGAAGGACATGAGCCTTCTGGAGATCAACCCCCTGGTGGTGACGAAGGACTCCCGCCTCGTCTGCCTCGACGCCAAGGTGGGGTTCGATTCCAACGCGCTGTTCCGCCACTCGGACGTGGCCCAGCTGCGCGACGAGAGCGAGGAAGATTTCAAGGAGATCGAGGCCTCGCGCTACGACCTCTCCTATATCGCCCTCGATGGCACCATCGGCTGCATGGTCAACGGGGCAGGCCTCGCCATGGCGACCATGGACATCATCAAGCTCTATGGCATGGAGCCGGCGAACTTCCTCGACGTGGGCGGCGGCGCCACGAAGGAGAAGGTGACGGCGGCCTTCAAGATCATCACCGCCGATCCGAACGTCGAGGGCATCCTCGTGAACATCTTCGGCGGCATCATGCGCTGCGATGTGATCGCCGAGGGCGTCATCGCCGCCGTTCGGCAGGTGGGGCTGAAGGTGCCCCTCGTGGTGCGCCTCGCCGGCACCAATGTGGACGAGGGGAAGAAGATCATCCGCGAATCCGGGCTCAACGTGATCCCCGCCGATGATCTCGACGATGCGGCGCAAAAAATAGTCGCGGCCGTGAAGAAGGAAGCTGCGTGATGTCCGTCCTGATCGACGCCAATACCCGGGTCATCACCCAGGGCTTCACCGGAAAGAACGGCACGTTCCACGCCCAGCAGGCCATCGCCTACGGGACGAAGATGGTCGGCGGCACCTCGCCGGGCAAGGGTGGCACCACCCACCTCAACCTGCCGGTGTTCGACACCGTGCTGGAGGCCAAGGAAGCCACCGGCGCCGACGCCTCGGTGATCTACGTGCCGCCTCCGGGCGCCGCCGACGCCATCCTGGAGGCGATCGACGCGGAGATCCCGCTCATCGTCTGCATCACCGAGGGCATCCCGGTGCTCGACATGGTGAAGGTGAAGCGCGCCCTCTCGGGTTCGAAGAGCCGGCTCATCGGCCCCAACTGCCCCGGCATCGTAACCGCCGGCCAGTCGAAGATCGGCATCATGCCGGCCAACATCTTCAAGACCGGCTCGGTGGGCGTGGTCTCGCGCTCCGGCACGCTGACCTATGAAGCGGTGTTCCAGACCTCGCAGGTGGGCCTCGGCCAGACCTCGGCGGTCGGCATCGGCGGCGACCCGGTGAAGGGCACCGAGTTCATCGACGTGCTGGAGATGTTCCTCGCCGACCCCAAGACCCAATCGATCATCATGATCGGCGAGATCGGCGGCTCGGCCGAGGAAGAGGCCGCGCAGTTCATCGCCGACGAGGCGAAGAAGGGCCGCAAGAAGCCGATGGTGGGCTTCATCGCCGGCCGCACGGCCCCTCCCGGCCGTCGCATGGGCCATGCCGGCGCCATCATCTCCGGCGGCAAGGGCGGCGCCGAGGACAAGATCGCTGCCATGGAGGCGGCGGGCATCCGCGTGTCTCCGTCCCCCGCGCGTCTCGGCAAGACCCTGGTCGAGGTGCTGAAGGGGTGATCGGATACATCCTGAAAGTGTATACTTGAGCTTAACACGCATTGGTTTATCGCGTATGAGGAGCCGTTCTCATTGGAGGGGCTCATGATCGCGATTGCAGTGCTCATTCCATGGCTCGCGCTGTTCATGCGTGGCCGCGTCTTTCAGGGAATTATCTGCCTGATCCTGCAGATCTCTTTGATCGGGTGGATCCCCGCGGCCGTGTGGGCGCTCATGGTGGTGAACAATGACAACCAGGAGCGCCGCCACCAGGAGTTGGTGGCTTCGTTGCGCAACAACAACTCCCGGTAGCAGTGGGTCATCTCCCGCTCCAACCGGAACGGGAGATGACTTCATGGCAGTCTGGGTGCGGTTCGTCTTCGAGGACAAGGTTGAGTTCGGCACGCTGGAGGGCGATACCATCGCCGTGCACGAGGGCTGCATGTTCGCGGGCGCGACCGCTACCGGCGCGAGCGTGAAGCTCGCCGACGTGGCGCTTGAAGCCCCATGCGCGCCCACCAAGATCATCGCGCTGTGGAACAACTTCCACGAGCTGGCGGCCAAGCTGAAGGTGGCCGAGCCGGCCGAGCCGCTCTATCTGCTCAAGGCCACCACCTCCGTCTCCGCGCCCGGCTCCGTGGTGCGCCGGCCGGCGTCCTATGACGGCAAGACGGTCTATGAGGGCGAGCTGGGCATCGTCATCGGCAAGACGCTGACCAACGTGTCCGAGACGGAAGCCGCCGCCGGCATCTTCGGCTACACGGTGGTGAACGACATCACCGCAGCCGACATCCTCAACCGCGACCCGACCTTCCCCCAATGGGCGCGGGCCAAGGGCATCGACGGCTATGGCCCGTTCGGCCCCTGGATCGTGACGGACTTCGATCCCTCGGCGGCGCGCGTGCGCACCATCCTCAACGGACAGGAGCGGCAGAATTATCCGCTGGCTGACATGATCTTCCCGCCGGCCCTGCTCGTGTCGCTCATCTCGAAGGAGATGACGCTGAACCCCGGCGACCTTATCGCCTGCGGCACCTCGGTGGGGGTCGGCACCATGAAGGAGCCGACCAACACCATCGAGATCGAGATCGCCGGCATCGGCTCGCTGGTGAACACGTTCGTCCAGTGAGAGCCGGTCAGCGGCGTGCGGTCAGCGCCTGATCGCCCGTGCCCCGGCAATGAGGATGCAGGCGCCGACGAAACCGGCCACGAGATAGCCGAGCCAGCCGGCGAAGCCCACGCCCAGCAGCCCGAACAGGAAGCTGGCGATGGCGGCGCCGATGATGCCGAGGATGATGTTGGTGAAGAGCCCGGTGTCGCTCTTCATGAACATGGAGGCGAACCATCCGGCCAAACCGCCGATGATGATGGCGGCAATCCAGCCCACTTGCGCGTCTTCCATGGTATCCCTCCGCTGAACCGCCCCGCTCGGGTGGGGGCGCGAGGGAAACGGTACACGCGGCCTGAGGTTCCGGCCACGCTCGCGAATGGGTGCGGTGCAAAACAAAAAAGCCGCCCCGAGGGGTGGCTTTTCAGTTTTTGGAACCGCTATCGCAGTCACCGGCTCACTTTTTCAGCGCCGCCTGCGCCGCCGCAAGGCGGGCGATCGGAACGCGGAAGGGCGAGCAGGACACGTAGTCGAGCCCCACCTCGTGGCAGAAGGCCACCGAGGCGGGATCGCCGCCATGCTCGCCGCAGATGCCGAGCTTGATGTCGGGACGCGACTTGCGGCCGCGTTCCACGCCGATCTTCACCAGCTCGCCCACGCCGTCCACGTCGATGGAGACGAAGGGGTCCACTTCCAGGATGCCCTTCTGGACATAGGGGCCAAGGAAGGTACCGGCGTCATCGCGGGACACGCCGAAGCAGGTCTGGGTGAGGTCGTTGGTGCCGAAGGAGAAGAATTCGGCGCCCTTGGCGATCTCTTCCGCCCGCAGCGCGGCGCGGGGCAACTCGATCATGGTGCCCACCTGGAAGGTGAGGGTGGCGCCGGTCTCCTGCTCCACCGCCTTGGCGGTGTCGCGGATCACCTTGTCCACGATGTCGAACTCGGCCTTGGTGGCGATGAGCGGCACCATCACCTCGGGCACCACCATCTCGCCCGTCGACTTCGCGGCGATCACCGCCGCCTCGAAGATGGCGCGGGCCTGCATCTCGGCGATCTCGGGGAAGGCGATGGCGATGCGGCAGCCGCGGAACCCGAGCATCGGGTTCACTTCGTGCAGCTCCTTGTAGCGCCGCTCCACCCGCTCGATGTCCACGCCGAGGCTTTTCGCCACCTCCGCCGTCTCCTCCGCCGTGTGGGGCAGGAACTCGTGCAGCGGCGGGTCGAGCAGGCGGATGGTGACCGGCAGGCCCTTCATGATCTCGAACAGCTCGACGAAATCGTCGCGCTGCATGGGCAGCAGCTTGGCCAGCGCCGAGCGGCGGCCGGCCTCGTCGTCGGCGAGGATCATCTCGCGCACGGCGAGGATGCGGCCGGCGTCGAAGAACATGTGCTCGGTGCGGGACAGGCCGATGCCCTCGGCGCCGAACGAGCGGGCCATGCGGGCGTCCGCCGGGGTCTCGGCATTGGCGCGGACCTTGAGCTTGCGCACCTTGTCGGCCCAGCTCATCAGGGTCGCGAACTCGCCCGACAGCTCCGGCTGGAGCATCGCCACCTCGCCCGCCAGCACCTGGCCGGTGCCGCCGTCGATGGTGATGAGGTCGCCCTTCTTGAAGGTCTGGCCGTTCACGGTCAGCGTCTGGGCGGCATTGTCGATGCGCAGCGCACCGGCGCCGGAGACGCAGGGCTTGCCCATGCCGCGCGCAACCACCGCCGCGTGGGAGGTCATGCCGCCGCGCGCGGTGAGGATGCCCTGGGCCGCGTGCATGCCATGGATGTCTTCCGGCGAGGTCTCGACGCGCACCAGGATGACCTTGCGGCCCTGCTCCTTCCACGCCTCGGCCTCATCCGCCGAGAAAACGATGGCACCGGCCGCCGCGCCCGGGGAGGCGGGCAGGCCCGTGGCGATCACCTTGCGCTCGGCCTTGGGATCGATGGCAGGGTGCAGAAGCTGGTCCAGCGCCGCGGGATCGACGCGGCCGATGGCCTCCTGCTCGGTGATGAGCCCTTCCGCGGCCAGCTCCACGGCGATGCGCAGGGCCGCCTTGGCGGTGCGCTTGCCGGAGCGGGTCTGGAGCATCCACAGCTTGCCCTTCTCCACCGTGAACTCGAGGTCCTGCATGTCACGGTAGTGGTTTTCGAGCACATGGGAGATGCGCTCGAACTCCTTGAAGGCGTCCGGCAGGGCGTTCTCCATGGAGGGCTTGTCGGAGCCGGCGGCGACGCGGGCCTTCTCGGTGAGGTCCTGCGGGGTGCGGATGCCCGCCACCACGTCCTCGCCCTGGGCGTTCACCAGGAACTCGCCATAGAGGGCGTTCTCGCCGGTGGAGGGGTTGCGGGTGAAGGCGACGCCGGTGGCCGAGGTCTCGCCCATGTTGCCGAACACCATGGACTGCACGTTCACCGCCGTGCCCCAGCTCTCCGGGATGGTGTGCAGGCGACGGTAGGTGATAGCGCGGGCGTTCATCCAGGACGAGAAGACGGCGCCGATGGCGCCCCAGAGTTGCTCGTGCGGATCCTGCGGGAAGGGCTTGCCGAGTTCGGCCTGAACCTTCGCCTTGTACTTTTCCACAAGCGCCGCCCAGTCGTCCGCCGAGAGGTCGGTGTCGAGCGTGTGGCCGTGCTGGAGCTTGTAGTGCTCCAGGATCTCTTCGAAATGGTGATGGTCCACGCCCAGCACCACGTCGGAATACATGGTGATGAAGCGGCGGTAGCTGTCATAGGCGAAGCGCCGGTCGGCGAGGCGCGCCACCGCATCCACGGTGGCGTCGTTGAGGCCGAGGTTCAGCACCGTGTCCATCATGCCCGGCATGGAGGCGCGGGCGCCCGAGCGGACAGAGACCAGCAGCGGGTTCGCGGCGTCTCCGAACGCCTTGCCGGTGAGCTGGCCCACCTGGGCGAGCGCCGCTTCCACCTCGCCCTTCAGCTCGGCCGGATAGGTCTGGCCGTGGGCGTAATAATAGGTGCACACCTCGGTGGTGATGGTGAAGCCGGGAGGAACGGGCAGGCCGAGGTTGGACATCTCGGCGAGGTTCGCTCCCTTGCCGCCGAGAAGGTTCTTCATGTCGGCTTTGCCCTCGGCCTTGCCGTCGCCGAAGGTGTAGACCCATTTCGTCATGTGGGTTGGCCCCGTTTGGGAATATGCAGAGTGGCGGATGCTTTAACGTGCAGCGCACAAAGCATCAACTGGGCAATCGGACGGCCGTTCCCGTACCGCCGTGCCGAAGCGATGGGCGCTCAGTGGCCCATGAGGCCCGTGACGCCCACGATGATGAGATAAATCGCCACCAGCACATTCAGAAGCCGCGGGAAAGCGAGGATGAGGACGCCCGCGATCAGCGCGACCGCAGGCTGAACGATGACCATGTTGAAAGACATTGTGAAGCCTCCCCTTTCCGCCGGATTCGCCACGTCCCTTCCGGTGCGCGGCGCACGATTGCCGATCCCGCGCCGGAGGTCCATGGGGTTTTCGGCGGCGTGACCGGCGCTATGGGCTTGGGGCGGCAGGGCGGCTCACGCTGGCGTTACGTGCGACGACATTGCGCGGGCGGTGCAACACGGCACAATCATGCCATCCGCCGGGACCCGCCAGCGGGAGCCGCCTGTGGGAGCTGCCAGTGGGAGCTTCGATGCCTGCCTCGTCCCTCGCCGCCATGTCCCAAGCCGCCATGCCCCGTTCGTCTGCTCGCAAGTCCGCCCGCAAGAGGGGAATCACCCCTGCGCTCATTGGCGTGACGGCTATGGGACTGCTCGCCCTCTCCGGCGAGGTCGCGCTGGCGCAGCCGGAAAAATGCCCGCGCATGGTGGCGGAGCGGCCCAAGGTGCGGCTCGCGGCGCTGGATGCGGCCATGCTGCGGCTCGCGGAGGCGGCGGGGCCGGTGCATCTCACCTTCGTCGGTCACGCGAGCTTCCTCATCGAGAGCCCGGCCGGGGTCAGCATCGTCACCGATTACAATGATTATGTGCGGACCAGCGCGGTGCCGCGCATCGTCACCATGAACCACGCCCACGACACCCATTACACGGACGCGCCTGACCCCGGCATCGAATATGTGCTGCGGGGCTGGGGGCGGGACGGCGCCCCGGCGCGTCATGAGGTGACGGTGGAGGATGTGTGGATCCGCAATGTCCCCACCAACATCCGCCGCGGCGCGGGGACGGAATATGACGGCAATTCCATGTTCGTGTTCGAGGTGGCCGGCCTGTGCATCGCCCATCTCGGCCACCTGCACCACCTTCTCACCAAGGACCATCTGGAGGCGCTGGGCCGGATCGACGTGGTGCTGGCGCCGGTGGACGGTTCCTACACGCTGGATCTCGAAGGCATGGTGGAGGTGCTGAAATCCATCAACGCGCCGCTGGTGATCCCCATGCACTATTTCAGCCAGTACGGTTTGGAGCGCTTCCTGGCGCGGCTGGGGCAGGAATGGACCATCGAGCGCGCCACCGAGCCGTTCGTGACGCTGAGCCGGGAAAGCCTGCCCAAGACCCGCACCGTGCTGGTGCTGCCGGGACGGTAGGGTAGCGAGGACCCGGGCCGCCCCGCTTTCGGTCTGCAGACCTCGCTCGCGGCGTCATCCAGCCGTCATCGCCCGCCTGGTGCGGGCGATCCACGGATTGGCCGGGCGCGAGGTCCCAGACTCCGGCACCGTTCTCGCGGGGCAGTGGATGCCCCGGCCGAGCCGGGGCATGACGGTATGACGACTTCGCTCCGCCGAAAAGCGGCGCACCCTAAAGAAAAAGGCGCCGCGCAGAGCGCGACGCCTTTGTCTGTCTCAGGTCCGGATCTGGCGACCCGGCCGACCTCACTTGAGGGCGAGGAAGGAGGTGTCGAAGGACAGGCTGGCCACGTAGCGGTCGCCGCAGACGTTCTGCAGGCCGGAGATCACGCCGCAGGTGCCGAAGGGGGCGAAGCCGACGCCGGACACGAAGGCCGGGCCCTCGGACAGGGTGCTGCCGTAGTAGCGCAGGTCGAGGGTCGCGGCCTTGTAGGTGAAGGCGACGCCCACGTTCCAGGTGGTGTAGGAGGGCAGCTCGTAGTTGGCGACGAAGATGTTGCCGAGGTCGGTCTGGCCGAGCCACTGATAGCCAAGCTCACCCGAGATGTAGAAGCCGACGTCCTTGACCGGGCTCCACTTGGTGAAGTCGATCTTGGCGGTGCCCGACAGGTAGGTGCCGGTGGAGCCAGAGCCGGCGTAGCTGCTGGTGTAGTAGAGGTTGCCGCCGACGGTGAACACGTCATTCACGACGTAGGTCGGCTTGAAGTAAACTTCCCAGTAGTCGATGTTCACCGAGGGGATGCCGGCGCCCAGCGTGTTCACGCCGATCTCGCCCGGATAGTAGTAGTAGACGAAGCCGACGTCGGCGGTGAAGCCGCCCCAGGTGTGGCGCAGGCCGAAGTAGAGGTCGACTTCAGCCGAGGCGTCGGTCAGGCCGGTGAAGCCGGTGCCGAACTGGTTGATGGCGGGGAAGTCAACATTGGACGCCCAGACGCCGCCGTAGATCCAGTCGAAGAGGCGGAGTTCAGCGTAGCCCTGGACGGCAGCGTTGCCGTCGGTCTGCGAAATGCCGCGGAACACGTAGTCGGTGGCGAGCTTCACGCCGAAGGCCACGTCCCAGAGGGGGGCCGGCTCGGGCGCCGCAACAGCCTTCAACGGCATGGGCGAGCTGAGGTCCGCGGCACCGGCGGTGCCCATGGACGCGGCCCCGGCCAGGAGCATGGAGGCGGTGACGACTGCAAACTTATTCATAACGGTTTTCCCCGCAGCGATCTGGAACGATAAAAATCAGGTCGCGGCTCCAAGTCCAATGGGAAATTTGAGGCAGCGCGTGCTGTCGCTTTAGGCAAACCGTTGCGAGTGCTGGATTCTGCTGTTGCATCGTTGCAACGCACTGTCCCGAAACGGTACGGCGAGGCGTTCCTGGCAAGAAAAGTATGTGCCGCCGAAGACGGTCGTAACCCTCACATTGCCTATGCAGAGGTAATATGTTCGGGCTGAGTGACGCTTTCCGATCACAGGCGCGACGTCATCAGGTGGCGAAATCGGGGCATCCATGCGCTGAAGGTGGCCAGGTCGTGATTCCCCCGTGGCCCACATGCGTCGCGGCCGGCGTGGTCAGGGCCGCGTCATCAAAAGCGGTCGCCCGCGTTCGGGGGTGCGCGCCCAGCCGCCGTCCTCCTGCCGGGCGAAGCGGATGACCGAGGCGCCGCCTTCTCCCCGCACGAGGATGTTGCCGCCCTCGATGTCCCACGCGGTCGGGCCGAAGCGCAGGAGCGCGGCATCGCAGCCATTCGCCACGTTCAGACGGAAGCCGCCGCCCTTGGCCGGGGCATCGAGCAGCGTCACCCGGCATACCGGCGGCGCGCCCGCCTGGCGGGCGAGGTCCCAGTCGCCCACCACCTCCTCGGTCTTGATCTCGGTACGTTCGGCCAAAGCGGGATTGGCGAGGAAGTACACGCCATCGCCTTCGCGCAGCGCCTCGTAGCTGCCGCCGGTGCCTTCTGTAAATTCGGCCACCGTGCGGCCCTGCGCATTCAGCAGGCGGATGGAGCCGGAGGGGTCGGGCAGCCAGGCCACGACCTGGGCAGAAAAGCCGATATCGGCACAGGCGGGGCGGTCGAACTCCACCGCGAGGCCCGGCCCGGAGGTATCGGGCTTGAGAGAAAAGCCGCAGCTGCGCGCGCCATCGGCGCTGGAAAGCCGAAACGGCGCCGCCATGCGGGCCGCCGCCTCCCGCGTCGCGGCGTCGAGCTTCGGCGCTGCCGCCGGAGCCGTTGTGGCGGGGGGCGCGGGCGGCTTGGCAGTCGGATCGGCCTTCTGCGCGAGGGCAGGGGCGATCGCGAAAAGGCAGGCGAGGCCGGAAGCGGCGAGCGCGCGGCACAGCGTTGCGGGGCGCGCCCGATCCCGCGAAACGTCATCCCATTGCGCCATGCTGCCCTCCACGACGGGCAACGCGACCATCGCACAGGTCGCGTTGCGGCCGGAGTCTAGCACCGCGCGGGCGGATGATCATCTCTCCCCCGCCCACCGCAGGCGCCGGGCGTCAGCCGCGCGGCCAGGGCGTCTCGGCGACGGGGGTCAGCGGGCCCTTGCCGTCGAAGAAGGCGAGGATGTTGTCCACCACCAGCTGCCCCATGGCGGCGCGGGTGAAATGCGTGGCGGAGCCCACGTGCGGCAGCAGCACCACGTTGTCGAGGGCGAAGAAGGCCTCCGGGACTTTCGGCTCGTCCTCGAACACGTCGAGGCCGGCGGCGAGGATGGTGCGCGACTGGAGCGCGGAGAGCAGCGCCGCCTCGTCCACCACTGTGCCGCGCGCCACGTTGATGAAAATGCCGTTGGCGCCGAGGGCTTCCAGCACTTCCTTGTTCACGATGTGCCGCGTCGCCGGACCGCCGGGGAGAATCGCCACCAGCACGTCGACCGCCCGCGCCATTTCGACGAGGTCGGGATAATGGCGATAGGCCACGTCCGCTTGCGGCCGCCGGCTGTGATAGACGACGGGCACGGAAAAGGCCTCCAGCCGCCGGGCGATGGCCTTGCCGATGCGGCCCATGCCGAGGATGCCCACGGTGCGGTCGCGCAAAGTGGGGCCGAGGGGATAGGCGCCCTTGGTCCACTGGCCGGCGCGCACGAAGCGGTCGCCCTGGGGGATCTGCCGCACGGTGGCGAGCAGCAGGCCGAGGGTGAGGTCGGCCACCTCCTCGTTCAGCACGTCCGGCGTGTTGGTGACGATAACGCCACGCTTCGCCGCCGCCGCCGCGTCTACCGTGTCGTAGCCGACGCCGAAATTGCCGACGATCTTCAGATTCGGCAGGCGCGCCATGAGGGCGTCATCCACCTTCACCTTGCCGCGCGTGGCGATGGCCTGAACGGCGCCAGCGTTGGTGTCATCGAGCGCGTCCAGCGGCAGCAGGGTTAAGCGGCCGGAAAGCTGGCGCTCGACGACCTCCTCCATCACGGAGCCGGTGAGGAGCAGGGCCGGACGGGCGGCATCGGTCATGGCAGGGGGCTCGGCAGGGGGCACGGCAGGTCTCCGCTATGGCGGCTGGGCAGGAAGATGGACTGAAGAGTCACCGGCCGGGCAGGCGGAAGCGGTCCCGCGAATCCCGCGCCAATGCCCGCCGGGGGGCGGCCGCAGGAGGCCGCCCCCCGGCGGGACGCGGTATGTCTAGCCCCATAGCAGTCCTTCGTCCAATGGAGGTTCAATCGTTTTAAATTTCCACTTGATCCCGTTCTCGCCTCGCACCATGATCGCGCCGCGTTCCGGAAGGGCGCCCGGCCGGGGATTTGTCCCGGCCCAAGAATGGTGCGGCCGCATCGGGCAAGGCTCAAACAGCCCCCGCGCGGCACGAGGAAACGACGAGGGGAGAGGACGCTTCATGGCGACCGTGGATATTCGCGGTGTGAAGAAGGCCTATGGGTCGACGCAGGTCATCCATGGCGTGGATGTGGATATCCGTGACGGCGAGTTCGTGGTCCTGGTCGGCCCCTCGGGCTGCGGAAAGTCCACGCTGCTGCGCATGATCGCCGGCCTTGAGAACATCTCCGGTGGCGAGATCCTGATCGGCAACCGCGTCATCAACGAGATGCCGCCGAAGGAACGGGACATCGCCATGGTGTTCCAGAATTACGCGCTCTATCCGCACATGACCGTTGCGGACAACATGGGCTTCTCGCTGAAGCTGCGCAAAGCCCCCAAGGCGGAGATCGAGAGCCGGGTCAACCGGGCAGCGGAGATTCTCAATCTTACCAAGCTGCTCGACCGCTATCCGCGCCAGCTCTCCGGCGGCCAGCGCCAGCGCGTGGCCATGGGCCGCGCCATCGTGCGCGATCCGCAGGTGTTCCTGTTCGACGAGCCGCTCTCCAACCTCGACGCGCAGCTGCGCGTGCAGATGCGCACCGAGATCAAGGAACTGCACCAGCGGCTGAAGACCACCACCGTCTACGTCACCCACGACCAGATCGAGGCCATGACCATGGCCGACAAGATCGTGGTGATGCACGACGGCATAGTGGAGCAGATCGGCGCCCCGCTCGACCTTTACGACCGCCCGGCCAACCAGTTCGTGGCCGGCTTCATCGGCTCGCCCTCCATGAACTTCGTGAAGGGCAAGGTGCGGCTTGGCGCCAACCCCATGCTGGTCACGGACAGCGGCGTCGAGGTGCCCCTGCCGGACGCCCAGGGCCTCGCCGACGGGCAGAAGGTGGTCTACGGCCTGCGCCCCGAGCACATCCGCCTCGATCCCGCTGGCGTGCCGGCCCAGGTGGTGGTTACCGAGCCTACGGGTTCGGAGATCCTCGTCGTCGCCCGTCTTGGCGAAGGCGCCGCCGCGCAGGAGATCACCTGCCTGTTCCGCGAGCGGCTGAGCTTCAGCCCCGGCGAGACGATTCGCGTCGCGCCCCAGCCGGGCCTCACACATCTTTTTGACGAGGCGACCGGCAGTCGGCTCTGACAAGGTTGGTTACCGTGCCGGGCCACCGGCACGATCAGGGGGAAAGAAGACCGTTCGAGACACACCGTCCGAAACGGCCCGTCCTTCAAGGAAACGCTTCACGGGAGGAAGACCAATGACCATTTCCAGACGTGACCTTCTCATGAGCGGCGCGGGCCTTGCGGCCGGCGCCATGGCCCTGCCCATGCTCTCCACCAAGGAGGCCATCGCCCAGGCCGTCGCCAAGTTCGAGCCGGAGGCCGGCGCTTCTCTGCGTCTCTTGCGCTGGTCGCCGTTCGTGAAGGGCGAGGAAGACGCCTGGATCGCCAACACCAAGAAGTTCACCGAGGCCACCGGCATCGAGGTGCGCATCGACAAGGAGAGCTGGGAGGACATCCGTCCCAAGGCCGCCGTCGCCGCGAACGTGGGCTCCGGCCCGGACATCGTGTGGGTGTGGTTCGACGACGCCCAGCAGTATCCCGACAAGCTGCTCGACGTGACCGACCTCGCCAAGAGCCTCGCCGGCCAGTACGGCGGCTATTATCCCGCCTCCCAGGCCTATGCGACCGTGAACGGCCGCTTCGTCGGCCTGCCGCTCGCCACCATCGGCAATGCGGTGGTCTATCGCGACAGCTGGGTGAAGCAGGCCGGCTTCTCCGAATTCCCGAAGGACACCAAGGGCCTTCTCGAACTCGGCAAGGCGCTCAAGGCCAACAACCACCCCATGGGCTTCACGCTGGGCCACGGCGTGGGTGACGGCAACAATTTCTGCCACTGGGTGCTGTGGAGCCACGGCGGCAAGATGGTGGACGAGGGCGGCAAGGTCGTCATCAACTCGCCGGAGACCGTCGCCGGCCTGAAATATGTGGCCGAGCTGTACAAGACCTTCATCCCCGGCACCGAGAGCTGGCTCGACGTCAACAACAACCGCGCCTTCATCGCCGGCGACCTGTCGGTGACGGCGAACGGCGTGTCGGTCTATTACGCGGCGGCGAACGACCCCAAGCTTGCTGAGATGGCGGCGGACATGAAGTCCACCAACTTCCCCATCGGCCCCATCGGCAAGAAGGTGGAACTGCACCAGACTACCACCGCCTGCATCTTCAAATACTCGAAGTTCCCCAAGGCGGCGCAGGCCTATCTCGCCTTCATGTTCCAGGCGGACCAGTACAATGCCTGGCTGACCGGCGCGAGCGCCTATTGCTGCCAGACGCTGAAGTCCTTCTCCAGCAATCCGGTGTGGACCTCCAAGCCGATCCACGCCGCCTATGCGCTCGCCTCCGAGACGCTCCAGCCCAACGGCTATGCCGGTCCGCTCGGGCCGAAGTCGGCGGCCGCCATGGCCGACTGGATCGTGGTGGACATGGTGGCGGAAGCCGCCACCGGCCAGCGCTCTCCGGAAGAAGCCGCCAAGCGCGCCCAGCAGCGCGCCGAGCGCATCTATCGCTGAGGCCTTGGAGGGGCCGGATTTTCGGCCCCTTCAACACCGCCGTCATGCCCGGCCTCGTGCCGGGCATCCACGTCGCGCCGCTTTAGCGAGGGCGCGACCGACGTGCCGGCGGAATCACGTGGATGGCCGGCACAAGGCCTGCCATGACGCAGCGAACACGACGCAGTGAACATGACACCGCGAGCGAGACGCCGCGGCAAAGCCCCTCTCCGCCGGGAGGGGTCAATAAGACAGCAGACAGTGAGACCGGAGACCCATTCATGGCCAACGTCGCAGCGGCTGAGCCGACCCACAAGCGGTCCTTCTGGGCCGGCATCGGGCAGGGCCGGCATGTGCTCGGCATCGCCTTCATGGTGCCGGCAGCCGTCTTCCTCCTGTTCTTCCTCACCTATCCGCTCGGCCTCGGCGTCTGGCTCGGCTTCACCGATACGCGCATCGGCCGCGAGGGCGTGTTCATCGGCCTTGAGAACTATGAATCGCTCTGGGGCGACAGCCTGTTCTGGCTGGTGGTGTTCAACACGCTCCTCTACACCATCGCCGCGTCGATCCTGAAGTTCGGCCTCGGCCTGTGGCTGGCGCTGCTGCTCAACCAGAACCTGCCGTTCAAGGCCTTCTTCCGCGCCGTGGTGCTGCTGCCGTGGGTGGTGCCCACCGTGCTCTCGGCCATTGCCTTCTGGTGGATCTTCGACAGCCAGTATTCCATCATCTCGTGGGCGCTCATCAAGATGGGGCTCATCTCCGCGCCAATCAACTTCCTCGGCGACGTGGCCAACGCCCGGGCCTCGGTCATCGCGGCCAATGTCTGGCGCGGCATTCCCTTCGTCGCCATCTCGCTGCTGGCCGGCCTGCAGACCATCTCGCCCTCGCTGCACGAGGCGGCGACGCTGGATGGCGCCACCAACTGGCAGCGCTTCCGCTACATCACGCTGCCCATGCTCTCGCCGATCATCGCGGTGGTGATGACCTTCTCGGTGCTGTTCACCTTCACCGACTTCCAGCTGATCTACGTGCTGACCCGCGGCGGCCCGCTGAACTCCACCCACCTGATGGCGACGCTCTCGTTCCAGCGCGCCATTCCCGGCGGCTCGCTGGGCGAGGGCGCGGCCATCGCCGTGGCCATGATCCCCTTCCTGCTGGCGGCGATCCTGTTCAGCTATTTCGGCCTGCAGCGCCGCAAGTGGCAGCAGGGCGGGGCGGACTGAGCCCGCCCGTCACGCCCGCGCCGCCCCCCAATTCTGCGAGGACCACCATGGCCCAGCCCCAACCCGTTGAGATGACCGACAATTCCTCGGGCATGAGCTATCTCGACAGCCTGCCCCGGCGGATCGTCACGGTGATCCTGCCGCTCATCATCTTCGTCTTCGTGCTGCTGTTCCCGTTCTACTGGATGGCGATCACCGCCATAAAGCCGAACTACCAGCTGACCGACTACAACAACTATTCCCCGCTCTGGGTGGTGGAGCCGACGCTCGAACACATCAAGTACCTGCTGTTCGAGACCTCGTATCCCTCCTGGCTGTGGAACACGGTGTACATCTCGGTGGCGGCGACCGTCATCTCGCTGGTGACCAGCGTGTTCGCGGCCTATGCCATCGAACGCCTGCGCTTCAACGGTTCGCGCTGGGTGGGGCTCGGCATCTTCCTCGCCTATCTGGTGCCGCCGTCGATCCTGTTCATCCCGCTCGCCATCATGGTGTTCGGCCTCGGCATCTACGACACCAAGCTGGCGCTGATCCTCACCTATCCCACCTTCCTCGTGCCCTTCTCCACCTGGCTCCTGATGGGCTATTTCCGCTCCATCCCGTTCGAGCTGGAGGAGTGCGCGCTGGTGGACGGCGCCTCGCGCTGGCAGATCCTCATCAAGGTGCTGCTGCCGCTCTCGGTGCCGGGGCTGATCTCGGCGGGCATCTTCTCCTTCACCCTGTCGTGGAACGAGTTCATCTACGCCCTCACCTTCATCCAGTCGTCGGAGAACAAGACCGTGCCGGTGGGCGTGCTCACCGAGCTGGTGCGTTCGGACGTCTATGAGTGGGGCTCGCTGATGGCTGGCGCCCTCATCGGCTCGCTGCCGGTGGTGATCCTCTATTCCTTCTTCGTGGACTATTACGTGTCGTCCATGACCGGAGCGGTGAAGGAGTAGGGTACGCCCCTCGGGCGTGGGGGAAGCCGCGCCCGAACGCCAATATGTCCGCTTGCCCTCGTGCGCGCGCCGTGGCACCCCTTGCCGCGGCTCGTTGCGGTGCATCATGCGCCGGAGGAAGCGGGGGTAGGGGATGATCGAGCGGGTGATCGAAGGGATTTTGTTCCGCAGCCGCTGGATTCTCGCGCCCTTCTATGTCGGCCTCGTCGTGGCCATGCTCGTGTTGCTGTTCAAGTTCGGCCACGAGCTCCTGCACTTCGTGCTGCACGCCGTCGCGGCCACGGAGAGCGACATCATCCTCGGCATCCTGGCCCTGGTGGACCTGACGCTCACCTGCAACCTCGTGGTGATCGTCATCTTCTCCGGCTACGAGAATTTCGTCTCCAAGATCGATCCCGCCGGCCACCCTGACTGGCCGGAATGGATGACGCGGGTGGACTTCACCGGCCTCAAGCAGAAGCTTTTGGCCTCCATCGTCGCCATCTCGGCCATCCAGCTGCTCAAGGCCTTCATGAATCTCGACAAGGGCACCATGAGCGAGACGACCCTCATGTGGCTCGTCATCATCCATGTGGTGTTCGTGGGATCGAGCCTGGTGCTGGCCTGGTCGGACAGTCTCTCCAGCAACAAGCACTGAGCAGGGCTTTACCATCGGCCCCGGTCTTCGACCGAGGCCAAGTGGGGTTGGCTCACGCGTCCGCGCTTTGCCTGACCGTTGCCGCCGCCCCCTGTGCGAGAAGGCGCGAAAGCGCCGCGCGCACCGGGCCGGCGAAATGCGGATCGGCGCCGAGATCGCCGAACACCTCCCGCACCGAGAGCAGCGCCGGTGCCAGCCGGTCCGCATCCGGCCCGGCCGCGTCGGCGAGCGCCTTCAGCCGCGCGGCGAGGGGATCGCGCACGTCGATGGCGCCGCCCTGCTCGTCCCGGCCGGTCACGTAGCGCATCCATCCGGCGATGCCGAGGGCGAGGAGGGGGAGGGGCGCGCCCGCGGCGAGGCGATCGCGCGCCGGGGCAACGAGCCGCTGGGGCAGCTTCTGCGAACCGTCCATGGCGATCTGCCAGGTGCGGTGCCTGAGCGCCGGATTGGCGAACCGCTCCCTCAGCGCGGCTTTGTAGGCCGCCACATCGACGCCCGCGGGCAGATGCAGTGTCGGCGTCACCTCCTCGTCCTGGAGGCGCGCCACCAGCCGGGCGAAGGCGGGCACCGCCATGGTCTCGGCGATGGTGGCATGGCCGGCGAGATAGCCGAGATAAGCGAGGGTGGAATGGGCGCCGTTGAGCAGGCGCAGCTTCATGTGCTCGAACGGCGCCACGTCCGCAACCAGTTCCACGCCGACCTCCTCCAGAGGCGGCCGGCCGAGGGAAAAGTGGTCTTCCACCACCCACTGGGTGAACGGCTCGGCCATCACCGGCCATGCGTCCGCCATACCGAGCCCGGCCGCGACCATGGCCCGGTCGTCGTCCGTGGTGGCGGGGACGATGCGGTCCACCATGGTGGAAGGGAAGGCCACCTCGCCCGCGACGAAGCGGCCGAGATCGGCGTCGCGCAGGGCCGCGAGGCGCGCCGTCACTCGCGCCACGGTCTTGCCGTTGGCCGGGAGGTTGTCGCAAGTGAGCACGGTGAAGGGGGCGATGCCGGCGGCGCGGCGGCGGGCGAGGGCCTCCACCAGATAGCCCGGCGCGCTCACCGGGCGGTGCGGATTGGCGAGGTCCGTCCGGATGTCGGGATGCGCCTCGTCCAGCGTGCCCGAGGCGGGATCGTGGCAATAGCCCTTCTCGGTGACGGTGAGGGTGACGATGCGCACGCGCGGATCGCACATGGCCGCCAGCAGCGCCTCCGGATCGCGCGGCGCCACCAGCAGCCGGCGCAGGGATCCGATCACGCGCAGCCGATCGCCCGCGCCCGACCGTTCCGCAAGGGTATAGAGGCCGTCCTGCGGATCGAGCGCGTCGGACGTGTCCGGCGAGCGCAGGCTGGCGCCGCAGATGGCCCAGCCCTTGTGTCCGCGCGAGAGGATGGCGTCGAGATAGGCCGCCTGATGGGCGCGGTGGAAGGCGCCGACGCCCAGATGCACCACCCCAACCTCGGCCGCGGCGATGTCATAGGCCGGGCGCGAGACAGCGGCTGGCAGGGTTGCCAGAGTCGAAAGCGAGAGTCGGGGGCTCAAAGCTTGTAGGCCTTCTTGGCGAGGCCGTAGGCGAGGTCACGCGCCACCTCCACCGCCTCGTCCTCATCCAGCCGGTGCTCGCAGACGAGCTCCGCGAGGAAGCCGCAATCGATGCGCCGCGCCACGTCGTGCCGGGCGGGGATGGAGGGGAAGGCGCGGGTGTCGTCGTTGAAGCCCACGGTGTTGTAGAAGCCGGCGGTCTCTGTGGTCATGGCGCGGAAGCGCTTCATGCCCTCCGGGCTGTCGTGGAACCACCAGGCCGGGCCGAGCCGCAGCGCCGGATAGTGGCCGGCGAGCGGCGCCAGCTCCCGCGTATAGCTTGTCTCATCCAGCGTGAAGAGGATGATGGTGAGGCCCGCCTCGTTGCCGAAGCGGTCCAGCAACGGCTTCAGCGCGCGCACATATTCGGTGGGGGAGGGGATGTCCGCCCCCTTGTCCCGGCCGAAGCGGGCGAAGATCTGGCCGTTGTGGTTGCGCACGGCGCCGGGATGGATCTGCATCACCAGCCCGTCCTCGAGGCTCATGCGCGCCATTTCGGTGAGCATCTGCCCGCGGAACAGCTCGGCATCCTGCGCGCTCACCGGCGCATTTCCGGTGACACGGCGAAACAGCGCCTCGGCTTCGGCCGGCGGCAGGTCGAAGGTCGCGGCGGTCGGGTGGCCATGGTCCGAGGAGGTGGCGCCGAAGGTCTTGAAGAAGGCGCGCCGCTTGCGGTGGGCGGCGAGATAGCCGGACCAGGAGAAGGTGTCCTCCCCGGTGATCTCGCCGAACCGCGTGAGATTGGCGGAAAAGCCCTCGAACTCCGGGTCCACCACTGGGTCGGGGCGATAGGCCGTCACCACCCGTCCGCCCCAGCCGCTGGCGCGGATCTCCGCGTGGGCGGCAAGGTCGTCCAGCGGGCTCTCGGTGGTGGCGATCACCTCGATGTTGAAGCGCTCGAACAGCGCGCGCGGGCGAAATGCGTCCTGCTGCAGCTTCTCGGCGATGCGGTCGTAGGCGGCATCCGCCGTCTTCTCGCTCAGCCGCTCTTCCAGCCCGAACAGGGTGGCGAAGGCGTGGTCGAGCCATGCCCGCGTGGGAGTGCCGCGAAAGAGATGGTAGTTGGCCGCGAACAGCCGCCAGATGGCCCGGCCGTCCTGTTCCGTCTCGCCGCCGTCGATGCGCGGCACGCCGAGCTTCTCCAGCGGGATGCCCTGCGAGTACAGCATCCGGAACACATAATGGTCCGGCACCACGAACAGGCGCGCGGGGTCCGGGAAGGTCTCGTTGAAGGCGTACCAGCGCGGGTCGGTATGGCCGTGCGGCGAGACGATGGGCAGCGCCTCCACTTCCGCATAGAGCCGGCGCGCCACCGCGCGCACGGAGGGGTCGGGGGGCAGCAGGCGGTCGGGATGGAGGAGGCTGGACACGGAACTCACCTCGCGTTCACGGCATCGGCGGCGACGCCTTCCGCCTCGAAATAGTCGGGATGCGCGGCGCCCAGATCCTCGACGCTGGGGAGGACCCGGCCGAGATGGGCCGCCATGGCCTTCTCCGCCCCGTCCGCGTCCCCCGCGCCAATGGCGTCGACCACGCTCTGGTGCTCGGCGATGACACTGGCGCGGCGCTGGGCGGATGGCAGGGTCAGGAGCCGGCAGCGGTCCACATGCACCTTCTCCTGCCGGATCACCCGCCAGATGTTGGGATGGCCGGCTATTTCGGCGATGATCTGGTGAAAGGCCTCGTCGGCGGCGTGGAACTCCGCCAGCGCGCCGGTTCGGTGGGTGGCGCGCTGCTGGCGCAAGGTGGCGAGAAGCGGCGCCATCACCACCCGGCGCGCCTTCTCCGGCAGCGTCGCCACATGGGCCGCCGCCTCGCGCACGCTGGTGCGCTCCAGCGCATTGCGGATGATCATGGCGTCGCGCACCTCCGGCACCGAGATGCGCGAAACGAAGGTGCCGTACTGGGGGAAGACGTCCACCAGGCGCTCGTCGGCGAGCTTCAGGATGGCCTCGCGCACCGGAGTGCGGCTGACGCCGTAGGCGAGCGCGATCTGTTTCTCCTGGAGCGGCGCGCCGGGTAGGAGGGTCATGGCCACGATGTCGTCGCGCAGGGCGGCGTGGATGCGTGACGACGCCGGCACGGCGCGGACATTCTCGCTGCGAAGCGCCGGCCTGCGCCTGAGATCCGCCCCTGTCGCCACCACCGTTTCAGCCTCCCGGACCGTCTGCCCGCTCTTGCGAGCTGTTTCATACTAATATATTAGCATATCGAGAGCGTCAACGAAGGCGCGGGCCCAAACGCGGCCATGAAATGGGTCGAGGAGACGTGCTCATGGGGATGGAGGCGGGCCTCGCGCCGCGCACCCTTCGGCTTTCTGCGAAGGACAATCTGGCCGTTGCGCTCGATGAGGTCGCGCCCGGCGGGGCCGTCGCCGGCGTCGTCGCCACGCAGCGCATCCCGCGCGGCCACAAGGTCGCCATCGAGCCCATTCCCGCCGGCGCGCCGGTGGTGAAATTCGGCCAGATCATCGGTTTCGCCAGCGCCGACATCGCCCCCGGCGCCCATATCCACACCCACAATGTGGTCCTGCACGATTTCGCCCGCGACTACGCCTTCGCCGCCGACGCCCATGACGACGCCCTGCTGCCCGAGGCGGAGCGCGCCCATTTCATGGGCTTTCGCCGCTCCAACGGACGCACGGGCACGCGCAATTATCTCGGCATCCTCACCAGCGTGAACTGCTCGGCCTCCGTGGCGCGGTTCGCGGCGCAGGCGGCGGAGCGCTCCGGCATCCTCGCCGACTTTCCCGGCATCGATGGCATCGTGCCCATCATCCACGGCACCGGCTGCGGCATGGCCTCCAAGGGCGAGGGCTATGACGTGCTCTCGCGCACCCTCTGGGGCTATGCGACCCACCCCAACTTCGCTGCCGTGGTGATGGTGGGGCTCGGCTGCGAGATGTTCCAGATCGCCCGCTTCAAGCAGGAATACGGGGTGGAGGAGGCGGACGGCTTCCGCACCCTCACCATCCAGGATGAGGGCGGCACGCGCCGGACGGTGGAGCACATCCTCGGCACGCTGAAGGAGATGGCGCCGCGCGCCGCCGCCGCGCGGCGGGAGGCGCGGCCGGCCTCCGAGATCGTGCTGGCGCTCCAGTGCGGCGGCTCGGATGGCTATTCGGCGCTCACCGCAAATCCCGCGCTCGGCGTCGCCTCGGATTTGCTGGTGGCGCACGGCGGCACGTCCATCCTCTCCGAGACGCCGGAAATCTACGGGGCCGAGCACCTGCTCACCCGCCGCGCCGCGACCCGCGAAGTGGGCGAGAAGCTGGTCGCCCGCATCAAATGGTGGGAGGAATACACCGCCCGCAATGCGGGGGAGATGAACAACAATCCCTCGCCGGGCAACAAGGCCGGCGGACTCACCACCATCCTGGAAAAGTCGCTCGGTGCCGCCGCCAAGGGGGGCTCCTCCACGCTGCGCGCGGTCTACGAATATGCCGAGCCGGTGACGGATGCCGGCTTCGTCTTCATGGATACGCCCGGCTACGATCCGGTGGCGGCCACCGGGCAGGTGGCCGGCGGGGCGAACGTGATCTGCTTCACCACAGGGCGCGGTTCCGCCTTCGGCGCCAAGCCCACCCCGTCCATCAAGCTCGCCACCAATTCCGACATCTATCGCCGGATGGAAGAGGACATGGACATCAATTGCGGCGACGTGCTCGACGGCGTGTCGCTGGAGGACAAGGGCCGCGAGATCTTCGAGAAGGTGCTGGCCGTTGCCTCCGGCGCCCACACCAAGTCGGAGGAACTGGGCTACGGCGATGCCGAGTTCGTGCCCTGGCAGATCGGCGCGGTGATGTGATGGCGGCCGCCCGCGCGCTATTCGAACAATTCGGGATGCTCGGCCTCCATGCGGGGCAGCGCGCGCAGGATTTCGCCGAGATGGGCCCGCATGGCCGCCTCGGCTGCGTCGGGATCGCGGATGTCGATGGCCGCCATGATGGCCTGGTGCTGGGCGACCAGCGGCAGCATGGCGTCCGGCCCCATGAGCGAGAGATGGCAGGCGCGGTCCATGTGGGCCTTGATGTCGCTCACCGCCTCCCACGCCAGCGGGCAGCCGGCGCCCTCGCTCAGGGCGACGTGGAACAGTTCATCATAGCGCTGGAAGGCGAGATGGTCGCCGCGGGTGGCCATGGTCTCCTGCGCGTCCAGCAGGTCGCAGATGCGCCGGCGGGCCTCGGCGTCGAAATTCTCGGCGGCGCGGCGGGCGACCGCGCATTCCACCGCCTCGCGGATGAACCGCGCCTGCATGAGCTTGCGGACGGAAATCTTGACCACCACGGTGCCCCGCTGCGGCAGGATTTCCACGAAGCGCGTGCGGGCAAGGCCGATCAGAGCCTCCCGCACGGGTTGGCGGGAAACGCCATAGCGGGCCGCGATCTCGTGCTCGGACAGCCGGGTGCCCGGCGCCAGCTCGAGCCCGATGATGGCGCGTCGCAGCTCTGCCTCCAGGCGATGGGCGGCCGACCCGTGCGGCGCAGTCTTTACGGCATACATGCGCTTGAAACCCCGTTACATACCGATATATACTACCATACAAGCTTGCCGCCAATCTCCGGCGCCTGACCGGAGAGGGCAGCGGATCGCATATGAGATCCCAACACGAACAGGCCGAAACGGCCAAAGGCCAAATGGCCCCGACCGACAATAGGGAGAACGCCCCATGCTGACCCGACGCCAAGTGACCTCCTGTGTGACATCCTGCGCCGTCGCCCTGGCGCTTTCGGCGCTGCCGGCCCTGCCGGCGATGGCCCAGACCACGCTGCGCTCCGCCGACATCCATCCCGACGGCTATCCCACCGTCGATTCGGTGAAGTATTTCGGCGAGATCATCGAGAAGAAGTCCAACGGCAAGTACAAGGTGCAGGTGTTCTCCTCCGGCCAGCTGGGCGGCGAGAAGGACACCATCGAGCAGACGCGCTTCGGCGTCATCGACCTCAACCGCGTCAACACCGCGCCGTTCAACAACCTGATCCCCGAGACGGCGGTGCTCGGCATGCCGTTCCTGTTCCGCTCCACCGATCACATGTACAAGGTGGTGGACGGGCCGATCGGCGCGGAAATCGCCAAGGCTTTCGAGCCGCACGGCCTCGTGGTGCTGGGCTTCTTCGATTCCGGCGCCCGCTCCATGTACAATTCCAAGAAGCCCATCAAGACGCTCGACGACATGAAGGGCATGAAGATCCGCGTCCAGCAGTCGGACCTCTTCATCGGCATGATCAACGCCCTCGGCGCCAATGCGACGCCCATGCCTTTCGGCGAGCTTTACTCCGCGTTGCAGACCGGCCTCGTGGACGGGGCGGAGAACAACTACCCGTCCTATGATTCCGTGAAGCATTACGAGGTGGCGAAATACTATTCGCTCACCGAACATTCGCTGGCACCGGAGGTGTTCGTGATGTCGAAGCGCGCCTTCGACAAGCTGAGCGCCGAGGACCAGAAGATCTTCAAGGAAGCTGGCCTCGAGGCGACCAAGAAGATGCGTGAGCTATGGGCCAAGCGCGATCAGGAATCCAGGGATCGGGTGGTCAAGGGCGGCGCCATCATCAACGAGGTGGACAAGAAGCCCTTCATCGATGCGATGAAGCCGGTCTACGACAAGTTCGTGACCACCGACAAGATGAAGGACCTCGTCGCCCGCATCCGCGCGGTGAACTGAGGGCGCGGCACCGGCCGGGCCTCGTCGGACCGGCCTTTCCGGAAGGCGCAGCGGCATGAACATCCAGTCCAGCGATCGTTCCAGGAGCGGCGGGGAGGGCGCAGCGCCGGCTCCGCTGCTCGTGCTGAGGCGCGTGGTGCGCCTCCTGTCGGCGATCGCGCTGTGGATTTCCGGCGCCGGGCTCGTCGCCATGACGGCGGCGGTGTTCTGGCAGGTGATCGGCCGCTATGTGCTGAACGCCTCGCCGAGCTGGACCGAGCCGCTGTCGCTGCTGCTCATGAGCTGGTTCATCCTGCTCGGCGCGGCGGTGGGCGTGCGCGAGAACATGCATCTCGGCTTCGAGATCGGCCTTCATTTCGCCCCGCCGCCGGTGCGGCGCGCCATGGAGATCACCACCCATCTCCTCGTCATGGGCTTCGGCGCGGCCATGGCCTGGTACGGCTGGGACCTCGCCATGGGCACATGGAGCGCCAAGATGGCGGGTGTGGACCTGCCGCAGGGCGTCGACTACCTGCCCCTGGTGGGGGGCGGCGCGCTCATCTGCCTGTTTTCGTTCGAGCGGCTCCTCACCGACCTCACCGAGGGTCGGGTGCCCGAGGTGCCGCTCGCCCATGTCCACACCGTGGAATGACGCCGGACCAGACCCATGGCCATCACCATCCTCTTCGGCGTCTTCGCCCTGCTCCTCCTCATCGGTACCCCGGTGGCCTTCTGCCTCGGCCTCGCCTCGCTCGCGACCGTGCTTTATCTCGATCTGCCGCCGGTGGTGGTGTTCCAGCAGCTGAATTCCGGCATGAACGCCTTTTCCATGCTGGCCATTCCCTTCTTCATCTTCGCCGGTGACCTGATGATGCGCGGCGGCATCGCCGACCGGCTGATCGGCATGGCGGCGAGCCTTGTGGGGCATCTGCGCGGCGGCCTGGGCCAGGTGAACGTGGTGGCCTCCACCCTGTTCGGCGGCATTTCCGGTTCGGCGGTGGCGGACGCCTCGGCCATCGGCGGCATCATGATCCCGCAGATGGCGCGCCACGGCTACGCCAAGGACTATGCGGTCAACGTGACGGTGAATTCGGCCATCATCGCGCTGATGATCCCGCCGTCGCACAACATGATCATCTATTCGCTTTCGGCCGGTGGCACGATCTCCATCGCCGACCTGTTCACCGCGGGCATCATGCCGGGCATCCTGCTCGCCGCGGCGATGATGATTACGGCCTATGTGGTGGCGCGCCGGCGCGGCTACCCGGCGGGCACCTTCCCGGGCTGGTATGGCGTGCTGCGCGCCGTGGTGGCGGCCATTCCCGGCATCATGCTGATCGGCATCATCTTCGGCGGCGTGCGCTCGGGCATCTTCACCGCGACGGAAAGCTCCTGCATCGCCGTCATCTACGCGCTGCTGGTGACCACGCTGGTCTACCGCGAGATGGACTGGCCGGGCTTCATCGAGGCGACGCTGGGGGCGGTGCGCACCACGGCCATGGTGCTGCTCGTCATCGGCACGGCCGCGTCCTTCGGCTGGCTCATGGCCTTCCTGCAGGTGCCGAAGGCCACCATCGAGATGATGCAGGCGGTCTCCTCCAACCCCTACGTCATCCTGCTCCTCATCAACATCATCCTGCTCATCCTCGGCACCTTCATGGACATGGCGCCGATGATCATCATCTGCACGCCGATCTTCCTGCCGCTGGTGAAGGCCTTCGGCATCGATCCCGTGCATTTCGGGGTAATCCTCATCCTCAACGCCGGCATCGGGCTGAACACGCCGCCCGTGGGCTCGGTGCTGTTCGTGGGGTGCGCGGTGGGCAAGATCACCATCGGCGAGGCGATGAAGACCATCTGGCCCTTCTTCGGCGCTTCCATCGCGGTGCTGATGATCGTCACCTACGTGCCCGCCGTGTCGCTCTGGCTGCCGGCTGTGTTCCGCTAGAGCACACGCCGATCTGATCGCATCGCAATCAGATCGGATCCCGCATTCTCTTTCTCAGTGTTGGAAGCGATTCACCGATCAAGTTGGTTCAGCATGATCGGATCTCGTTCCAGACACCCATCCCGCGAGATCTGCCCCATGATGATCGATGTCCGCCATGTCCACCACCAGGACGCCACCCGTGGTTTCGACACCGAGGCGCTGAGGCGCAACTATCTGGTGGAGCGATTGTTCGAGCCCGGCCTGGTGCTGCTCACCTACAGCCATGTGGAGCGCTTCGTCATCGGCGGGGCGATGCCCGTCACCGTGCCGCTGGCGCTGGAGAGCGACAAGGCGACCATCGGCTCGCCCCACTTCCTCGACCGGCGGGAGCTGGGCGTCTTCAACATCGGCGGCCCCGGCAAGGTGAGCGTCGATGGCGTTTCCCACGCCCTCGGGCACCGGGACGCGATCTATGTGCCCATGGGCACGAAGGAGGTGCTGTTCACCTCCGACAGCGCCGACGCGCCGGCCCGCTACTACCTGCTCTCCACCCCCGCCCATGCGCGCTACGAGACCAAGGTGGTGCGCGTGGCGGAGGCGAAGAAGATGCTGCTCGGCGATGTCGCCACCGCCAACCGCCGCACCATCTACCAGATGATCCATCCGGACGTGGTGACCTCCTGCCAATTGGTCATGGGCATGACCCAGCTGGACGAGGGCAATGTGTGGAACACCATGCCCTGCCACGTCCACGACCGGCGCTCGGAGGTCTATCTCTATTTCGATCTCACGGCCGACGCCCGCGTCATCCATCTCATGGGCGAGCCGGACCAGACGCGTCATATCGTGGTGGCGGACGGGCAGGCGGTGATCTCCCCGCCATGGTCCATCCATTCCGGCTGCGGCACCCGCGCCTATACCTTCATCTGGGGCATGGGCGGCGACAATATCGACTATACGGACATGGACATGGTTGCCATGGACCAACTGAAGTGACTGAGGTGACCTTGTTCGATCTCTCCGGCCGCAGGGCCGTCGTCACCGGCGCCAATACAGGCCTCGGCCAGGCCATCTGCATCGCGCTCGCCGCCGCAGGCGCCGGCGTGGTGGGGGTCGGCCGCTCCGCCATGGACGAGACGGCCGCCTTGGTGGCGGCCGCCGGCGGCAGCTTCACCGCCGTCGCCGCCGACCTCGGCACGCTCCAGCCCATCGACCGCATCGTCTCCGAGGCGGAGAGCGGCGGGCGCGTCGATATTCTCGTCAACAATGCCGGCATCATCCGCCGTGCCGACGCCCTCGACTTTTCCGAAAAGGATTGGGACGAGGTGATGGACGTGAACCTCAAGTCCACCTTCTTCCTCACCCAGGCGTTCGCGCGGCGGATGCTGGCGGATGGCAAGGGCGGCAAGGTCGTCAACATCGCCTCGCTGCTCTCCTTTCAGGGCGGCATCCGCATTCCGTCCTACACGGCGAGCAAGAGCGGCCTTGCCGGCCTCACGCGCCTCCTCGCCTGCGAATGGGCGGCGAAGGGCATCAATGTGAACGCCATCGCCCCGGGCTACTTCGTGACCAACAACACCGAGGCCCTGCGCGCGGACGCGGACCGCAACGCCGCCATTCTCGGCCGCATCCCGGCGGGCCGCTGGGGCGAGCCGGGCGACATCGGCGGTGCTGCGGTGTTCCTCTCGTCGCGGGCGGCGGATTATGTGCATGGTATCGTGCTGCCGGTGGACGGCGGCTGGCTGGCGCGCTGATGGGGATTGCTGCGGCGGACCCCGCCCGGCGGCAGGATGGGAGAGAGCATGAGCGAGAAGGGCAATGTCTTCGCCTTCGCCGAGACCACGCCGGTCGAGGTGTTGGACGAAGTGGTGAGCCGGCAGATCCTCACCTTCAACGACGAGATCATGCTGGTTCGCGTCATCGCCCGCGCACCGGGGCCCATGGGCGTGCCGCATAGCCATCCCCATGTGCAGATCACCAGCGTGGAGAGCGGCGTTTTCGAGCTGACCATCGGCGGGCGTACGGAGCGCCTGAAGGCGGGGGACAGCTTCTATGTGCCGTCCGGCGTTCACCACGGGGCCGTCTGCCTCGAGCCCGGGGTGCTGGTGGACGTGTTCACGCCCATGCGCGCGGATTTCCTGAAGCCCGCGTGAGGCTCATGTCCCGGCGGCGGCAGCGAGCTTCGTTGCGAGGCTAGGGCCGTCGCCCGCGATGCGGAAGGTCTTCACCCGCGCGGTCGCGCCCGAGGTGAGGCGCACCTGCGATACGGCGACGCCCGCCGCCGCTGCGACGACCTTGGCCACCGCAGCCGTGGCGGCGCCATCCTCCGGCGCCACCCTGACCCGCACCTTCAGCACCTCACGGCCATCCGAGAGGGCGGCGACGCCATCTACCGCATCGCGCCCGCCGCGCGGCGTCGCCCGCACCGTGACCTCCACGCCGTCCGGCATGACGCGCACGAAGGACGGGGCGGGGGCCACGGCAGCCGGCTCAGAACACGTAGGGGTAGATGTAGTAGGCGATGACCTGCTGCAGGAAGAAGATGAGGAGAATCAGCACCATCGGCGACAGGTCGATGCCGCCGAGATTGGGCAGCACGTTGCGGATGGGCGCAAGCAACGGTTCCGTCACCCGGAACAGGAACTCGCCGACGTTCCGAACGAACGAATTATACGAATTGACCACGTTGAATGCGACGAGCCAGGACAGCACGGCCGCGGCGATGAGAATCCAGACATAGAGCTGGAGGACGACCAGGATAACGTCGAGCAGGGCGCGCATCGTCGGAAGGATCCCCGGGGAAGTGGCGTGCCAGCAATAGCGCCAGCAGCCCCTTCGGAACAAGGCCGGCCGCCCACGCCCGGCCCTGGCCGGCTGCGTCAGCCGGTCGCGTCCGGGTCCTGCGGCTTGTCCGGATCGGGCAGGGCGCCCGCACCCGGCGTCTTCTCCGGATCGGTCAGCTGCGGCTTGGCATGCGGGCCGGCCGCGGGTTTCTGGCGCTGCGCATCCTGCCGGCGCTCATCTGCGGCATCTGCGGCCGGTTGCCCCTGGGGGGCGTTTTCGTTCTTCTGCGCCATTGCGACGTGGGGTTCCATGGCAGCCTCCATGATGTGACCATGATTTGAGGACAACGCTCCCCGCTCAGTTCCGTTGCAGCGGCGCCTCGCCTTACGGCAGGGCACGCGACGGGATTTCGTTCGTGCCGCATCCCGAGCGTGATGCGGCGACATTGACGTGCCGCCTTGACTTGCCCGCGCGGCAAAGGCAGCTTCCCGCCGCTTTAGGGGGCGCGACCTCCTCAAACCTCACGGAACCTCATGCGCAGCTATCTGGACTTCGAGAAGCCGGTTGCCGAACTCGAGGCCAAGGTGGAAGAGCTGCGTGCGCTCTCCTCTTCGGGCGACGGCGTGGTCATCACGGACGAGGTCCTTAAGCTCGAAGGCAAGGCGCGCGACGCCCTTGTCGCACTTTATGCGAATCTTACGCCCTGGCAGAAGACGCTGGTGGCCCGCCATCCGCAGCGGCCGCATTTCGCCGACTTCGCCCGCGGCCTGTTCGAGGATTTCACCCCGCTCGCCGGCGACCGCAAGTTCGGCGAGGACGAGGCCATCATCGGCGGCTTCGCCCGCTTCCGGGGTGAGGCGGTGTGTGTGCTGGGCCACGAGAAGGGCTCCTCCACCGAGACCCGCATCCGGCACAATTTCGGCATGGCCCGCCCCGAGGGCTATCGCAAGGCCGCCCGTATCATGGAACTGGCCGACCGCTTCGGCGTGCCCATGATCTCGCTGGTGGACACCGCCGGCGCCTATCCCGGCATCGGCGCCGAGGAGCGCGGGCAGGCCGAGGCCATCGCCCGCTCCACCGACGCCTGTCTCGCACTTTCCGCTCCCAACGTCGCCCTCATCATCGGCGAGGGCGGCTCTGGCGGGGCCATCGCCATCGCCACCGCCAACAAGGTGCTGATGATGGAGCACGCCATCTACAGCGTCATCTCGCCGGAAGGCGCGGCCTCCATCCTGTGGCGGGATACCGCCAAGGCGCAGGATGCGGCCACCAACATGAAGATCACCGCGCAGGACCTGCTGCGGTTCGGCGTCATCGACGGCATCGTGAAGGAGCCGGCCGGCGGCGCGCATCGCGACGCGGATGCGGCCATCGCCGCGGCGGGCGACGCCATCGCCGATGCGCTGTCCTCCCTCGCCGGCCTCGACGGTCCCCAGGTGCGCAAGGCGCGGCGCGACAAGTTCCTCGCCATCGGCCGTTCGCTGTGATCGGGGCCGCGGTTTCGCGGCCACAGGGGTAAGGATTCCTTAACCATGGCGCTGCGGCAGAGGGGATCGGCAACCGAACTTCCCCATCTTGGCCGCATTTGCCTTATTTTCTCCATCGGGCCGGAGCGGCGTTGATAACGTCGCATCAAGGGGGACCGGTTAGCCTTCCCGGCCTGTTTGGCCGATCCGGACCCGGGAGTTTCGCGTTGAGCCGCTTCGCCATGAGCCGTCCGATGACGACCCTCTCCTCGCGCTTCACGGCGCGGCTGCGCATGGCCGCCCTCGCCGGCTGCGCGGCGCTGGCCCTCGCCGGCTGCAACGCCACCGATTCCGAGGTCGCGCGCAAGGCCAACAAGCCGCTCTCGCCCGAGATGGTGTCGCTGCTGGCCAAGAAGGACATGGCGCCGTCGACGCCCATCCTCGTGCGCATCTTCAAGCAGGAATCGGAGCTGGAGGTCTGGAAGGTCACCTCAGAGGGCAATTATGCCCTGCTGAAGACCTATCCCATCTGCCGCTGGTCCGGCGAGCTTGGTCCAAAGGTGGGCACAGGCGACCGGCAGGCACCGGAAGGCTTCTACACCATCACGCCCGGCCAGATGAACCCGAACTCCAGCTATTATCTGGCGTTCAACCTCGGCTTCCCCAACGCCTATGACAAGTCCTACGGCCGTACCGGCGACTTCCTGATGGTGCATGGCGACTGCTCGTCCTCGGGCTGCTACGCCATGACAGACGACCAGATTTCCGAGATCTTCTCCCTCGCCCGCGAGAGTTTCGCCGGCGGGCAGCGTGCCTTCCAGGTGCAGGCCTATCCCTTCCGGATGACGGCGAAGAACCTCGCGCGCTACCGCAACAACCCCAACATGGCCTTCTGGCGCAACCTGAAGCAGGGCTACGACCATTTCGAGGTGACGAAGCAGGAGCCCAAGGTGTCGGTTTGCAACCGCACCTACGTGTTCGACGCGACGCCCGCGCCTGGCCGGGCCTTCGAGCCTGCCATGGCCTGCCCGCCCTATCAGGTGCCGGAGCAGATCGCCTCTGCGGTGGCCACCAAGCAGCGGTCCGACGATGCGCAGGTGGCCGCGCTCTCCACCAGCTCGCCGGTCGCTCCGGTCAAGACCGGCGCCGATGGCGGCATGCATCCCATCTTCCTTGCCAAGCTCAAGGAACGCGAGACCGGCCAGCTGTCCTACACCCAGGCGCCCGGCCGACTGCCGGAATATGTGAACCCGCCGAAGGAGACGCCGGCCAAGCTCCAGGCCGATGCGCTTCTGCGCGCCGACGAAGGCGATGGCGCCCCGGCCAGCACGGGCTCTGTGGCGGCTCCGGCAGATCCCGCCAATCCGGCCGCTTCCGGCGCCAAGCCCCAGCCGGTGGTCACCGCAGCGGCAAAGCCCGTCGCCGCCTCGGCGTCCGGCACGCTCAACGCGGCAACCACTGCCACCGGCGCCTCGCGTTGACATAAAGGGGGACGGAGTGCCGGACGTCACCTCGTCCCAACTGGCGGTCCTGCTCCGCCCGGAGCACCTGACCCGGGTGGTGGATATCGGCGCGAACCCCATCGACGGCGATCCGCCCTACAAGCCGCTTCTCGCCCGGCGCCTCTGCCGCGTCATCGGCTTCGAGCCCCAGCCCGAGGCGCTGGCCCGGCTCGATGCGGCAAAGAGCGATCTGGAGACCTACCTGCCGCACGCCGTGGGCGATGGGCAGCGCCGCACGCTTCACATCTGTGCCGCCTCCGGCATGACAAGCCTGCTGGAGCCCGACGCCCACGTCCTCTCCCATTTCCCCGGCCTCGCGGATTGGGCGCGCGTGCTGGACCGCCGGCAGGTGGACACCGTCGCCCTCTCGGCCGTGCCGGAGATCGACGGCATCGAGATGCTCAAGATGGACCTCCAGGGCGGCGAGCGCGCGGTGCTGGAGGGCGCGGGCGATACCCTGGCCGAGACGGTCTGCATCCAGCTCGAAGTGTCTTTCGTGCCGCTCTACAAGGGGCAGGCACCCTACGGGGAGATGGACCTCGCGCTGCGCGCGCGCGGGTTCATTCCCCATATGATGGCATCCACCAGCCGGCGGATGATCCTTCCCCTGCGGGGACCCGACGTCTACGCCGCGCTGAATCAGCTGGTGGAGGGCGATGCGGTCTATGTGCGCAACTTCCTCGAGCCGGACGGCATGACGGCCGAGCAGCTCAAGCACCTCGTGCTTATCGCGCACTATTGCTATCGCTCGTTCGATCTCGCCCTGAACGGCCTCCACCATCTCGCGCGACGCGGAGCGGTGCCGGCCGATGCGCCGGCGCAGTACATGGGCATCGTCCAGGCCGGCGGCTGATCGCGACCCGGCCACGGCCTTGCCCATGGCCGATGGTTCAGCCTACGCTTTTCCACGCCGCGGGGGCGCGGGCTGGGGGAGGCGGGGCATGGGGCATGATGCGTGGTGCCGGCGGATCGCGGCACTCACGGCCGTCGTCGGCTGGTTCGCCCTGATCCTCCAGCTCGTCATCGTGGTGCAGAAGATGGCGGCCATCGGCCAGGGGTTCGGCCCGGCCCTGTGGCGTTTCCTCGGCTTCTTCACCGTCCTCACCAATCTGGGCGTCGCCATCGTCGCCACCGAGATCGCGCTCGGCGGACTGCATGCCCTCACCGGGGCGCGGGCGCGGCTGACGACGGTGGTTTCCATCGTGCTGGTGGGCATCATCTATGCCCTGCTGCTGCGGCACGTCTGGAACCCGGAGGGCGCGCAGCTCCTCGCCGACCGGCTGCTGCATCAGGCGGTGCCGGTGCTGTTCCTGATCGTCTGGCTGGTGGGGCCGCATGGGCGGCTGCGATTGGCCGATACCGTGTGGGCCATGGCGCCGCCGCTGGCCTATCTCGTCTATGCGCTGGCGCGGGGCGAGGCGGACGGCTGGTATGCCTACTGGTTTCTCGACCCGGCCAAGCTTGGCGCCGAGAAGATGGCCCAGAACGCCGTGGCACTGGCGCTGGTGTTCTGCGCCACCGCGCGGCTCTTCATCGGGATCGACCGGGCCATCGGCCACCGGCGCGGCTGAACCGCCGCGCCGTCACGCGAGACGCCCCGCCGCCTCAGGCGAAGCGGCCGTGGCAGTGCTTGTACTTCTTGCCCGAGCCGCAGGGGCAGGCCTCGTTGCGGCCCACCTTGCCCCAGCTGGAGGGGTCGTTCGGGTCGCGCTCGATCACCGCCACGTCGCCCGAGAGCAGGGGCTCCGGCCGAGAGCCGAGGGCCGCGCCGGCGTAGGCCATCTCGTCCTCGCCGGTGAAGGGATCGGCGTGATGCCCCTCCATGGGAGGCAGTTCCTCCTCCATGGGCTGCTGGGTGACGATCTCCACCCGCATCAGCTGGGCGGTCACCACCTCGCGCAGGCGGTTCAGCAGAGCGGAAAAGAGGTTGAACGCCTCGGACTTGTACTCGTTCAGCGGATCACGCTGGGCATAGCCGCGCAGGCCCACCACCTGGCGCAGATGGTCGAGCATGGCGATGTGCTCGCGCCAGAGGTGATCCAGCGTCTGGAGAAGGATGGACTTCTCCACATAGCGCATGATGTCCGGCCCGTACTGGGCGGTCTTGGCAGCCATCCACTCGTCGGCGCGGCGGATGATGCGCTCGGTGACCTCGGGGCCGGCGATGCCCTCTTCCTTGGCCCAGTCCTTCACCGGAAGCTCGATGCCGAGCACTTCCTTGATGGCGGCGTCGAGCCCGTCCACGTCCCACTGCTCGGGATAGGCGTTCTCGGGGATGAACTTGGCGACGGTCTCGGTGATGAGGGCGTGGCGCATGTCCTCCACGGTCTCGGCCACGTCGTCGTCGTTCATCAGCTCCAGGCGCTGCTCGAACACCACCTTGCGCTGGTCGTTGAGGACGTCGTCATACTTGAGGACGTTCTTGCGCATGTCGTAGTTGCGCGCCTCGACCTTCTGCTGCGCCTTCTCCAGGGCCTTGTTGATCCAGGGATGGATGATGGCCTCGCCTTCCTTGAGGCCGAGGCGCTGGAGCATGCCGTCCAGCCGGTCCGACCCGAAGATGCGCATCAGGTCGTCGTCGAGCGAGAGGAAGAACTTGGAGTGGCCGGGGTCGCCCTGGCGGCCGGAGCGGCCACGCAGCTGGTTGTCGATGCGCCGGCTCTCGTGGCGTTCGGTGCCGAGCACGAAGAGGCCGCCGGCGGCGAGCGCCTTCTGCTTCAGCTCCTCCACCTCGGCGCGGATGCGCGCCTCGGCGGCAGTGCGCGCCTCGCCCTCGGGCATGTCCTTCAGCTCGGCCGCGATGCGCATGTCGGCGGCGCCGCCCAGCTTGATGTCGGTACCGCGGCCGGCCATGTTCGTGGCGATGGTGATCGCGCCCGGCACGCCGGCCTGGGAGACGATGTACGCCTCCTGCTCGTGGTAGCGCGCATTCAGCACCGCGAAGGCCTTGCCCGAGCGGTCATGGGCGAAGGCGGCGGGATCGGAGAAGTCGATCTGGTGGAAGCCGGCCTGCTTCAGCAGCTCGGCCAGCAGTTCGGACTTCTCGATGGAGGTGGTGCCCACGAGCACGGGCTGGCCGCGCGCGCTGCACTCCTTGATGAGTTCGATGATGGCCGCGTACTTCTCGCCGGCCGAGCGATACACCTCATCGTCGTCGTCAATGCGCGAGACGGGGACGTTGGTGGGGACTTCCACCACCTCGAGCTTGTAGATGTCCTGAAATTCGGCCGCCTCGGTGGAGGCCGTGCCGGTCATGCCCGCGAGCTTTTCGTAGAGGCGGAAATAGTTCTGGAAGGTGATGGAGGCGAGCGTCTGGTTTTCGGGCTGGACCTGGACGCGCTCCTTGGCTTCCAGCGCCTGATGGAGGCCTTCCGAATAGCGCCGGCCCGGCATCATGCGGCCGGTGAACTCGTCGATGATGACGACCTCGTCATTGCGAACGATATAGTCCTTGTCCCGCTGGAACAGGGAGTGCGCGCGCAGTGCCTGGTTCACGTGGTGCACCACCGAGACGTTCTCGATGTCGTAGAGGCTCTCGGACTTCAGGAGCCCGGCCTCGGTGAGCATCTGCTCCATCTTTTCCATGCCCGCTTCCGTCATGGTGACGGTGCGCTGCTTCTCATCCACCTCGTAATCCTCCTTGGAGAGGCGAGGGATGTACTGGTCGATGGTGTTGTAGAAGTCCGACCTGTCGTCGAGCGGACCGGAGATGATGAGCGGCGTGCGCGCCTCGTCGATGAGGATGGAGTCCACCTCGTCGACGATGGCGTAGAAGTGCGGCCGCTGCACCATCTGGGCGCGCTCGTACTTCATATTGTCGCGGAGGTAGTCGAATCCCAGCTCGTTGTTCGTCGCGTAGGTGACGTCGCTCTCGTAGGCGGCGCGGCGCTCGTCGTCGTCCAGGCCGTGGACGATGATGCCCGTGGACAGGCCGAGGAACCGGTAGAGCTTGCCCATCCACTCGGCGTCGCGCCGGGCGAGGTAGTCATTCACCGTCACCACGTGCACGCCCTTGCCGGCGAGGGCATTGAGGTAGACGGGCAGGGTGGCGACCAGCGTCTTGCCTTCGCCGGTCTTCATCTCGGCGATGGAGCTTTCATGCAGCACCATGCCGCCGATGAGCTGCACGTCGAAGTGGCGCATGCCCAGCGCGCGCTTGGCGCCCTCGCGCACCGTGGCGAAGGCGGGCACCAGCAGGTCGTCGAGGGTGGTCTTGCCCTCGGCCAGCTGGCGGCGGAAATCCTCGGTGCGGGCGCGCAGCTGATCGTCGGAGAGGGCTTCCAGCTCCTTCTCCAGCGCGTTGATGGCCTGTACGCGGGGACGATAACCCTTCACCCGGCGATCGTTCGCGGAGCCGAAGAGCTTGCGGGCAAGTCCACCTAACATGGGTTTCTCTATTCCGTTCCGTCAGGTCTGAAGGAGGGCGGAGACGGACCGCCGGACCTCCGGGCAACGATGCGCGCCGTTGGACACCCGCAATGGGGCGTCAGCAAGTCCGAAGGCGGGACAGGCGGGCGCAGCGAACAAACGCGCAGCCGCAACCGCCCCGCTTCCGCGGGCAGCGCACTACGCGGACACTTATGAACGGGTCGGTGCAATGTCAATGCGAGGGGCGCGCGGCCCCTCGCATAGCAGCCGTCCGGCGAAGCGTTGCCGCGCTGCACAGGTGCGGCGTCAATCTGCACGGAAGGGCTTTGCGGGCAATTCCTTTCATGGACACGCAATAACCCTCTGCTTAGTATCCGCCGCGACTGCAGAGTGGGGGTAATGGTATGGTGGGGGGTATCCGGGTGTCGGGTCGACTGGGCTGCGCGAGCGTGGCCCTCGGGGCTGCCTTCCTCCTGTCCGCGTGCGAGGAAAAGAACACCTACGTCCCTCCGCCGCCCCCCAAGGTGACGGTCGCGACCGTGCTGGAGCAGCCGGTGACGCGCTTCCTCGAACTGACCGGCAACACCGCCGCCATCAATTCGGTGGACCTGAACGCCCGCGTGCAGGGCTTCCTCACCAACATCAATTACAAGGACGGCGCCTTCGCCAAGAAGGGCACCACCCTGTTCGTGATCGAGCAGGACACCTACATCGCACAGCTGGACCAGGCGAAGGCGACGCTGGCCGCAAACCAGGCGTCGCAGGTGCAGGCGGAAGCCGAGTACAACCGCCAGGCCCAGCTCGCCAAGCAGGACTTCGCCTCGCAGGCCACCCTCGACCAGGCGCGCGCCAAGCGCGACTCGGCCGTGGCGGAGGTCGCCAACGCGCAGGCGTCGCTGCAACTCGCCCAGATCAATCTCGGCTACACTAAGGTCAATGCTCCGTTCGACGGCGCGGTGACGGCCCACCTCCAGGACGTGGGCGCCCTCGTCGGCTACAGCGGCCCCACCAAGCTCGCCACCATCGTGCAGCTGAATCCGATCTGGGTGTGGTTCACGCTGAGTGAGCAGGAGGTGTTGCGAATCAAGGAGCAGCTTGCCAAGCAGGGCCGCTCCCTCACCAGCCTGACCCGCGACCTGCCGGATATCCCGATCGAGATCGGCCTCCAGACCGAGACCGGCTACCCGCATGCCGGCCGCATCGACTATATCGCGCCGCAGGTGGACCCGAACCTCGGCACCCTCACCGTCCGCGGCCTCTTTCAGAACGACGATTTTGTGCTGCTGCCCGGCCTGTTCGCCCGCGTGCGGGTGCCGCTTGGCCAGCCGGCCTCGACCATCCTCGTTCCGGACTCGGCCGTCAGCTACAACCAGCTCGGTCCCTACGTGCTCACCGTGGGCTCCGACAACGTGGTCGGCCAGACGCAGATCACCCTCGGCCAGCTCCAGGCGGACGGCCTGCGCGCCGTGCTGACCGGCCTGAAGAGCACCGACCGCGTGGTCATCAATGGCATGCAGCGCGCCGTGCCCGGCTCCAAGATCGACGTGGAGGTGGGCAAGATCGTCGCCGTCGCCGCGCCGGTGGATGACGGGACCAAGCCGCTGCCGAAGCCCGCCGGGGTCGCTCCCGCCGATGCGCCGGCCCGCGCGATCCCCTCGGTGCCGCCGACCCCCAATGCTCCGGCGACGCCGGGTGCCACCCCTGCGACGCCGAAGAACTGACCCGCCCTCGAACCTGAGGCAGCGCCCATGATTTCGCGCTTTTTCATCGAGCGGCCGGTCCTCTCGAACGTGCTCGCACTGGTCTTCGTGCTGATCGGCCTCGTCTCGCTGATCCGCCTGCCGGTGTCGCAATATCCCAACATCGTGCCGCCCACGGTGTCGGTGACCACCTCCTATCCGGGCGCGTCCGCCAAGACGATGATCGACACCGTGGCCCTGCCCATCGAGCAGCAGGTCAACGGCGTCGAGGGCATGATCTACATGCAGTCGTGGTCGGCCTCGGACGGCACCTACACGCTGGTCGTGTCCTTCGCCATCGGCACCGATCCGAACATGGCGCAGGTGCTGGTGCAGAACCGCGTCAACATCGCCCTCGCCTCGCTGCCGACGGCGGTGCAGGCGCAGGGCGTGACCATCCTGCAGAAGGGCACCTCGATCCTCGAGTTCGTGACCCTGACCTCGCCCACCGGCAAGTATGACGGCCTGTTCCTGAACAACTACGCCATCATCAACGTCCAGAACGAGCTGGAGCGCGTGGAGGGCGTCGCCAACGTGGCGGTGTTCGGCGCCGGCACCTACGCCCTGCGCGTGTGGATGGACCCGGACCGCATGCAGGCGTTCGGCCTCACGCCCACCGACATCTCCAACGCCATCCAGAAGCAGAGCCAGCTCGTCACGCCCGGACAGCTCGGCATTCCGCCGGCGCCGTCCAACGCCTCGTTCCAGTACACGGTCAACGTGTCCGGCCGCCTTGATGATGTGAAGGATTACGAGAACATCATCGTCAAGGTGGACAATTCCGACGGCGGTCGGATCGTCCGCATCCGCGATATCGGTCGCGTGGAGCTCGGGGCACAGAGCTATTCCAAGGACTTCATGCAGGACAACAAGCCTGCGGCCGGCATCGGCATCTTCCAGCTTCCCGCCGCCAACGCCCTCGACGTGGCCAAGCGCGTCGCGGCGAAGATGGAGGAGCTGAAGAAGAACTTTCCCGAAGGCCTCGACTACGCCATCCCCTTCGACACGACCCTGTTCGTGACCGCCTCCATCGACGAGGTGTGGAAGACCCTGTTCGAGGCCGCGATCCTCGTCCTCGTCGTCATCCTGCTGTTCCTGCAGGACTGGCGCGCCACGCTGGTGCCCGCGACGACCGTGCCGGTGACCATCATCGGCGCCTTCGCCGCCATGGACGCCATGGGCTTCACCATCAACCTCTCGACCCTGTTCGCCATCATTCTCGCCATCGGCATCGTGGTAGACGACGCCATCGTGATCGTGGAAGGCGTGGCGCGGCACATCGAGGAGGGAATGGCGGGGCAGCCAGCGGCCGAGAAGGCCATGGACGAGCTGTTCGGGCCCGTGGTGGGCATCACGCTCGTTCTGATGTCCGTGTTCCTGCCGGCCTCGTTCATTCCCGGCCTGTCAGGGCAGATGTTCAAGCAGTTCGCCCTCGTGATCGCGGCGACCGCCTTCATCTCGGCCATCAACGCGGCCACCCTGAAGCCGACCCAGTGCGCCCTGTGGCTGCGCCAGCCGGTGCCACCGGAGAAGCGCAACTTCATCTATCGCGGCTTCAACGCCATCTATGGCAAGGCGGAGCACTGGTACACCGGTCTCATCAGCCGCATGGTGCATCATTCCAAGCTGATGGTGCTCATCGCCATCGCGCTCATGAGCGTCGCCGGCTACGGCCTCACCCGCATCCCCACCGCCTTCCTGCCCATCGAGGACCAGGGCTACTTCCTCGCCCACGTCCAACTCCCGGATGCCTCGAACCTCAACCGGACCAAGAAGGTGATGGCGGACGTTTCCGAGCGCATCCGCAAGGTGCCCGGCGTCCAGACCGTGCTCGCCATCTCCGGCATCTCGGTGCTGGACAATTCCTCCACCCTTGCCAATGCGGGTGTCACCTACATCACCCTGACCCCCTGGGACGTGCGCTACGCCACCAAGGGGCAGGACCTGCTCTCGATGTATGAGAACCTGAACAAGGCGGTTTCCGACGTCGAGGAGGCGGAGGTGGTCATCCTCGTGCCGCCGGCCATCCAGGGCATCGGCAACGCCGCCGGCTTCACCATGCAGCCGCAGATCCGTAACGGCAATTTCGACTACCAGTTGCTGGAGCAGATCACTACGTCCATGGTGGACAAGGCGCGGGCCCAGTCGGCCCTCAGCCACGTCTCGTCCTCGTTCCGCGCCGGTGCCCCGCAGATCCAGGTGGACGTCAACCGCATCAAGGCGGAGACGCTGGGCATCACCGTCGGCCAGGTGTTCGACACCATCTCGTCGTATCTCGGCTCCACCTACGTCAACCAGATCAACAAGTTCGGCAACGTCTTCCAGGTCTACATCCAGGCCGACGCGGGCTTCCGCGTCACCCCGGCCGACCTGATGCAGCTGAAGGTGCGCTCGCCCACCCAGAACGCCATGATTCCCATCGGCACCGTGGTGGACGTGAAGATGACGCTGGGTCCGCCGCTGATCTCGCTCTACAACCTCTATCCCTCGTCCACCATCGTCGGTACCAACGCGGCAGGCTTCTCCTCCGGCCAGGCGCTGTCGCTGATGGAGCAGATCGCCGCCTCGACGCTGCCGCCGGGCACGGGCTTCGAGTGGACCGCCATGTCCTATCAGGAGAAGGCGGTCGGCAATCAGATCTACTACGTGTTCGGGCTCGCCATCCTGCTGGTCTACTTCGTGCTGGCCGGCCAGTATGAGAGCTGGATCCAGCCCATGTCGGTGATCCTCGCGGTGCCGCTGGCGCTGCTCGGCACCGTCAGCGCGCTGCTCGGCCTCGGCGTGGCGAACAACCTCTACACCCAGATCGGCCTCGTGCTGCTGATCGCGCTCGCCTCCAAGAACGCGATCCTCATCGTCGAGTACGCCCGCGAGAAACGGGCGGAGGGCATGGAGATCATGGATGCGGCGGTGGAGGCCTCGCGCCTTCGATTCCGCCCCATCCTCATGACCTCCTTCGCCTTCATCCTCGGCGTGCTGCCGCTGGTGTTCGCCACCGGCGCCGGCGCCAACTCGCGCAAATCCATCGGCATTGCGGTGGTGTCGGGCATGCTCGCCTCCACCTGCCTCGCGGTGCTGTTCGTGCCGTCCTTCTACACGGTGCTCCAGCGCTTCGAGGAACGGCGCAAGGGCAAGAAGACGCCGACCGCTGGCCATGGCGCTGGAAATACGCCGCCCGAGCCACCTCCCGCACCCAGCGCGGGTGTGCCCCCGGCGCCCGCATCTGCCTGATCCGGGCGCGTCAGCTTTGCCTTATCTTGCGGCAACTGCTCCCGATCGGGGCGGTTGCCGCCGCAAAGTCGCGCTTCCGCCTCCTGTCTGGCTTGTCTAACCTTGGTGGGACACGCGATCCGCTCCCGGCGCTTCCGCCGATCCCTCCGCCGACCCTATCCCTGGGCTGTCGCCCGCAGGACCTGGTGCCCTTAAATGTCGATCCTCGCGAGCCTGCATCACGTCACGAGCTACACCTACGATCACCCGGTCTCCATGGGGCCGCAGGTCATACGGCTGCGGCCGGCGCCGCACAGCCGCACCGACATCCCGGCCTATTCGCTGAAGGTCTCGCCGGCCGACCACTTCATCAACTGGCAGCAGGATCCGTTCGGCAACTGGCTGGCCCGCATCGTGTTTCCGGAGCCGGTGTCGGAGTTCAAGGTCGAGGTGGACCTCCTCGCCAAGCTTGACATCGTCAACCCCTTCGACTTCTTCGTCGAGGAATATGCCGAGAACTTCCCCTTCGAGTACGCGCCGGCGCTGAAGGCCGAGCTGGCGCCGTATCTGGAGCTGGAGGATGAAGGCGCGCTGTTCGCCGACTATCTCGCCTCCGTTCCGCGCGAGAAGACCCGTATCGTCGACTTCCTGGTCCATCTCAACCAGCGCCTGCAGGGCGAGGTCGGCTACGTCATCCGCATGGAGCCGGGCGTGCAGACGCCCGACGAGACGCTGAGCCGTAAGCTCGGCTCCTGCCGCGACACCGGCTGGCTGCTGGTGCAGATCCTGCGCCACCTCGGCCTCGCCGCCCGCTTCGTCTCCGGATATCTCATCCAGCTGAAGCCGGACGTGGCCGCCCTCGACGGCCCCTCGGGCACGGACGTGGACTTCACCGACCTGCATGCCTGGTGCGAGGTCTTCGTGCCCGGCGCCGGCTGGATCGGCCTCGACCCGACCTCGGGCCTCCTGTGCGGCGAGGGCCACATCCCGCTCGCGGCCACGCCGCACTACAGCTCCGCCGCGCCCATCACGGGCTATGTGAACGAGAAGGCCGAGGTCGAGTTCGGCTTTGACATGCAGGTGGTCCGCGTCGCCGAGGCGCCGCGCGTGACGCTGCCCTTCTCCGACGAGACCTGGGCCGCGCTCGACGAGCTCGGGCACAAGGTGGACGAGGACCTCAAGGCCGGCGACGTGCGCCTGACCATGGGCGGCGAGCCCACCTTCGTCTCCATCGACGACTACCAGTCGCCGGAGTGGAACACCGAGGCGCTCGGCCCGCACAAGCGCGAGCGCGCCGACGACCTGATCCGCCGCCTGCGCCGCCGCTTCGAGACCGAGGGCGTGCTGCACTACGGCCAGGGCAAGTGGTACCCCGGCGAAACACTGCCGCGCTGGTCCTTCGACCTGTTCTGGCGCAAGGACGGCCAGCCCATCTGGCAGCGCGAGGACCTGATCGCCGACGAGAAGGTGAACTACGGCGTGACCCCGGCCGATGCCGAGCGCTTCTGCAAGGCGGTGGCCGAGAAGCTCGCCGTGGGCAGCCAGTTCGTCCAGCAGGCGTTCGAGGACAACATCTATTACATGTGGAAGGAGCAGAACCTTCCCGAGAACATCGCCCCCGGCGATCCGCGCATGGCGGACGAGGTGCAGCGGCGCATGCTGGCGCGCACCTTCAACCAGGGCCTCGGCACCGCCACCGGCTCGGTGCTGCCGCTGCGCCGGGTGTGGACCCCGACCGGCCCGGCCTGGCGCTCGGAGGAATGGACCTACCGTCGCCAGTTCCTGTTCCTGATCCCCGGCGAGAGCCCCATGGGCTACCGCCTGCCGCTGGAATCTCTGCAGTATCTGGCGCCCACGCGCTACCCCTACATCGTCGAGGCCGACCCTTTCGAGCCGCGCGACCCGCTGCCCGACGCCGCCGATTTCGCCGCCCGCTACACCGCGGGGCAGGGCGGTGCCGGCACGGGCGCCGATGGCCATGACGCCGGCGCGCCCGGCGGCCCGGGCGGGATGCCGCGCCATTCCATCGCCCCGCGCACCGAGGCCTACGGCGTCGGCGAGCGGGCGCAGGAGCTGGCGCGCGAGTATATCGCCAAGTACGACACCCAGGTCTTCACCGCCGACACCCGCACCGCGCTCTGCGTCGAGCCACGCAACGGCCGCCTGTGCGTGTTCCTGCCGCCGGTGGAAATCCTCGAGGACTATCTCGACCTCATCGCCGCCCTTGAGCAGGTGGCCATCGAGTTGAACACGCCCATCCACATGGAGGGCTATCCGCCGCCCTTCGATTACCGCCTCAACCTCATCCGTATCGCGCCCGATCCGGGCGTGCTGGAGGTGAACGTCCATCCGTCCGATAGCTGGGCCGGCTGCGTGGAGATCACCCGCATCCTCTATGAGGAGGCGCGGCTCGCGCGCCTCGGCACCGAGAAGTTCATGGTGGATGGGCGCCACACCGGCACCGGGGGCGGCAACCATGTGGTTGTGGGCGGCTCCACCCCCGCCGACAGCCCCTTCCTGCGCCGGCCGGACGTGCTGAAGAGCCTGCTGCTCTACTGGCAGCGGCATCCCTGCCTGTCCTATTTCTTCTCCGGCCTGTTCATCGGCCCCACCTCCCAGCATCCGCGGGTGGACGAGGCGCGGCACGACAGCCTTTATGAGCTGGAGATCGCCTTCTCCAAGTTCCCGCCGCCCGGCAAGGGCGAGCCGCCGGCCCCGTGGCTGGTGGACCGGCTGCTGCGCAATCTCCTGGTGGACGTCACCGGCAACACCCACCGCACCGAAATCTCCATCGACAAGCTCTATTCGCCGGACGGCCCCACCGGCCGTCTGGGCCTGGTGGAATTCCGCTGCTTCGAGATGCCGCCGGACTGGCGCATGAGCCTCGCCCAGCAGCTGCTGCTGCGGGCTCTCATCGCGCGGCTGTGGAACAAGCCGGTGCATGGCCACTGCACCCGCTGGGGCACCATCCTCAACGACCGCTTCATGCTGCCGCATTATGTCTGGCAGGACTTCCTCGACGTGGTGGAAGACCTCTCGGACGCCGGCTACCAGATCGATCCCGAGTGGTTCCGCGCCCAGTTCGAGTTCCGCTTCCCCGCGTTCGGCAAGGTCCAGCAGGCGGGCGTGGACATCGAGGTTCGCCAGGCGCTGGAATGCTGGCACGTGCTCGGCGAGGAAGGCGTCACCGGTGGCACGGCGCGTTATGTGGACTCCTCCGTGGAGCGCCTGCAGGTGAAGGTGGAGGGCTTCAACCCCTCGCGTCACATCCTCACTTGCAACGGCCGCAAGGTGCCGCTGGCCCCCACCGGCCGCAACGGCACCTATGTGGCGGGCGTGCGCTACAAGGCGTGGCAGCCGTGGTCGGGCCTGCACCCGACCATCCCGGTGCATTCGCCGCTCACCTTCGACCTTGTGGACACCTGGAGCGAGCGCTCCCGGGGCGGCTGCGTCTATTACGTCTCCCATCCGGGCGGACGGAACTACGACACCTTCCCCGTGAACTCCTACGAGGCGGAGGCGCGGCGCCTCGCCCGCTTCCAGACCTTCGGCCACAGCCCCGGCACCCTCGACGTGGTGCTGGAAACGGCGCCGGACGAGTTCCCGACCACCCTCGACCTGCGGCGCCCTGCCGGCGCCTGAGGCCGCCCGCCGGTCCCGAAGGGCCTGTCGCGGGAGTGTCCCGCGGCGGGCGCAGGCTGGAAGCGCTCCGAAGAGGGGTGCATCTGGCGCCGCCGCGGGCATAATGGAGAACCCGGTCCCACCGGGCACAGGATGTTGACGCGCGGGCAGGGGTGCCCGCGGAAGGGGTGATCGTGTCGGGTGCGGAGCAGCGCAGCGAGGTTTTCGAGCGGGCCGCGGCCGAAAGCCTGATCGGGGGCTACCGCACCCTGCCGGCCACCCGCGACGAGATGATGGACGCGGACGGCCAGCCGCGCCGCCACTGGCAGCCCTTCCTCGCCGCCCTCGCCGAACTCGGCTCCGAGGAATTACGCCGCCGCTTCTCCGCGGCCGACCGCTACCTGCGCGACAGCGGCGTTTTCTACCGCGTCTATGACGATGCCGGCGGGGGGGAGCGGCCGTGGTCGCTCAGCCACATGCCGCTCATCATCGGCGAAGCGGATTGGGAAACCCTCTCGCAGGGGCTCATCGAGCGGGCCGAACTGCTCGAAGAGGTGCTCCAAGACCTCTACGGTGAGGGCCATCTGGTGTCCGATGGCGACCTGCCGGCGGCGGCGGTGGCCGGCAGCCCTGAATTCCTGCGGCCACTGGTGGGCGTGCGGCCCGAGGGCGGGCGCTTCCTGCGCGTCTATGCCGCCGATGTGGGCCGTGGTCCAGATGGCCGCTGGTGGGTGCTCGCCGACCGCACCCAGGCGCCCTCCGGTGCCGGCTATGCGCTGGAGAACCGGCTCGCCTCCACCCGAGCCCTGCCGGACGTGTCGCGCGATCTCAACATGAAGCGGGTCGCGGCCTTCTTCCAGGCGCTGCGCACCTCGCTGATGAAGCTCGACCGAACCGGCGAGGGGCGCATCGGCCTGCTCACGCCCGGTCCGCTCAACGAGACCTATTTCGAGCACGCGCTGCTCGCCCGCTATCTCGGCTTCCTGCTGGTGGAGGGCGAGGACCTGACCGTGCGGGGCGATACCCTGCATGTGCGCACGGTGGCGGGCCTCAGGCGCATCGACGTGCTGCTGCGCCGCCTCGATTCGGATTTCGCCGACCCGCTGGAGCTGAACGCCCGTTCGCGCCTCGGCGTGCCGGGCCTCGTGCAGTCGGTGCGCATGGGCGGTGTCGCGCTGGCCAATGCGCTCGGCACGGGCATCATCGAGGCGCCGGCGCTGCTCGCCTTCCTGCCGCGCATCGCGACCCGGCTCACCGGGCGACCGCTCAGCCTGCCGCACGTCGCCACCTGGTGGTGCGGGCAGCCGGCCGAGCGGGCGCAGGTGATGGAGCATCTGGACGAACTCGTCATCTCCTCCGCCTTCGGCCGGGTGCTTCCGGGCCTGCCGGATGGCGGATCGGTGCTGGGTGCGGACCTCACCCAGGCCGACCGGCGTCGCCTCTCGACGCTGCTCGCGCGGCGCGGGGCGGATGTGGTGGGCCAGGACATCGCCCGCCTCTCCACCACGCCGGTGTGGACCGGGGAGAAGCTCACCCCGCGCCCCTTCATGCTGCGGGTGTTCCTGACCGCCACCGAAAAGGGCTGGTCGGTGATGCCGGGCGGCTTCTGCCGCATCTCCTCGGCCGCCGATGCCCGCGCCGTATCGATGCAGAAGGGCGATCGCTCGGCCGACGTGTGGGTGCTGGCGGACGGCGAGCAGGCAGACGCCACGCTGCTGCCCAGCCCGGCCAATGTGAAGGTCCGCCGCTCATCCGGCACCCTTCCGAGCCGGGCGGCCGACAACCTGTTCTGGCTCGGCCGCTATGTGGAGCGGGCCGAAGCGACGCTGCGCCTCTCCCGCGTTCTGGTGGGGCGTCTGGCCGAGAGCGGGGATACCGGCACCAGCCCCCTGGTGTCGCGCCTGCTCGGCCTGCTCGGGGCCTGGGGCGCCATGCCGCGCGATCTCGCCCGCGCCACGCCCGCGCGCTATGCGGTGGCCGTGCTGACGCGGCGCGACCTGCCGGGCGCCCTGCCGCAATTGGTGCAGGCGGCGCGGGCGGCCGCTTCCGTCATCCGCGACCGCTTCTCGCCCGATGCGTGGCGCGCGCTGGTGGATCTTGAGACCTGCGTCTACCAGCCCGTTCCCGCCGCGCCCTCGGAGGCAGATGTGGCGGAGCGGGCGGATGCGGCCCTGCGCATCATCGCCGCCTTCTCGGGCCTTGCCTCGGAGAACATGAACCGGCTCACCGGCTGGCGCTTCCTGGAGATCGGCCGGCGCACGGAGCGGGCCATCGGCACGCTGCGCTTCGCCCGTACCTTTGGCGAGGCAGGCGCGCCGCAGGGCTCGCTCGATGCGTTGCTGCAGGTGGCGGACAGCCTCATCACCTACCGCACGCGCTATGTGATGATGGAGGCGCGCGGGCCGGTGCTGGACCTCGTGCTGCTCGATCCGGACAATCCGCGCTCGGTGGCCTTCCAGGTGCACCGCATGGCGAACCACCTGAAGGTGCTCCCCGGCCGCGATCAGGATGCCCCGCCGCCGCTCTGGGAGCGCATCGTCGCCCGCATGCAGGCGGAGCTTGCGGCCAGCACGTCGGACAGCTTCGAGCCGGAATGGTTCGACGCCATGGAGAAGATGCTGATGCAGCTCTCCGACGAGGTATCGTCCCACTATTTCCTCCAGGGACATTCCCCGGAGATGACGCTGACCATCGGCATGTGAGGCGAGCCACGCGAGCCGAAAGCCCGCGCGGCGCCTGAGCGAAAGCAACGTAAAACAGCCCGCGCGGCGCCTGAGCGAAAGCAACGAATACAGCCCGCGCGGCGCCTGAGCGAAAGCAACGAATACAGCCCGCGCGGCGCCTGAGCGAAAGCAACGCACAATGCTCTACGATATTCGCCAGACCACCACTTACAGCTATCAGGTGCCGGTGCGCGTGGTACGGCAGGTGCTGCGCATGACGCCGATGGACCGCTTCGGCCACCAGCACGTCATCGCCCACATTCTCGATGTGGACCCCGAGCCGGCCGAACTGGAGCAGGGCACCGATTTTTTCGGCAACGGGCTCACCTGGCTTACCATCGACCAGCCCCACGGCCATCTTTCCATCACCACCCGCAGCCGGGTGGACGTGACCGCGACGCCCCTGCCCGACCCCGCCGCAACCCCGCTGGTGGACGAAGTGCGCGTCGTGGCGCTGGAGGAGCCGGACCTTGGTCCCGATGCGGCGGTCCACGGCTTGTTTCCGAGCCGGGCCATTCCCATCGACGCCGACATTACCGACTGGACGGCGACCAGCTTCCGCGGCGACCGCCCGGTGCTGGAGGCGGCGCTGGAGCTTATGCACCGCGTGCACGACGAATTCACCTATGAGCCCGGCGCCACCATCGTCACCACCTCGCCCCACGAGGCATTCGCGGCGAAGGCGGGCGTGTGCCAGGACTTTGCGCAGGTGATGATCGCGGGGCTGCGCGGCCTCGGCCTGCCGGCGCGTTACGTCTCCGGCTATCTCCGCACCATCCCGCCCGAGGGCCAGCCCCGGCTGGAGGGGGCGGACGCCACCCACGCCTGGGCAGAGGTGTGGTGCGGGCCGGCCTTCGGCTGGATCGGGCTCGATCCCACCAACGCCATCCCGGCGGGGGACGACCATATCATCCTCGCCGTCGGCCGCGACTATGCGGATGTCTCGCCGGTGGACGGGGTGATCGTCTCGTCCGGAGACCACATCCTCGCCGTGGGCGTGGACGTGGTTCCGGTCCCGGCCCGGTGAGGCATCAGTTCACTGGTCCCATCACCGCGTCGGGCAGCCAGGTGACGATGCCGGGGAAGACGCTGAGGATGACGATGCCGCCCAGCATCAGCAGCACGTAGGGCAGGGCGCCTTTCAGCACCTGCGCCGTCGGCACCTGCGGGGCGATGGCGTTCACCACGAACAGGTTCAGCCCCACCGGCGGCGTGATGAGCCCGATCTCCATGTTGATGGTGAGGATCACCGCGAACCAGTAGGGATCGAAGCCCGACGACACGATGATCGGATAGAGCAGCGGCGCCGACATCACGATGATCGCCACCGGCGGCAGGAACATGCCGGCCACCAGCAGGAAGAGGTTGATGATTGCCATCAGCACCCAGCGGTTCACCTCCAGGCCGGCGATGGCGGCTGCGACCGTCTGGGTGATGAAAAGCGAGGAGAGGGCGAAGGCGAACAATTCCGCCGAGGCCATGATCATCATGATCATGACGCTCTCCCGCAAAGTGGACGAGAAGATCTCGAAGACCGGCTTGGGGCGGAACAACCGGTACATGATGATGACCACGCCGAGGGTCAGGAACGCCCCCGCGCCCGCCGCCTCGGAGGGCGTCGCCACGCCGCCGTAGAGCACGTAGAGCGTGCCGAGGATGATGATGAGGAAGGGCAGCACCTTGGGCAGCGCTTCCAGCTTCTGGCCGAAGGAGAAGCGGCTGCCGCGGTCGTCGAAGCGGAAGCCCTTGCGGCGGCAATCGTAGAGCGACCAGGCCATGAACATGGCGGTCAGCATCAGCCCCGGCATCACGCCGGCGAGGAACAGCCGGCCGATGGAAGTCTCGGTGGCGATGCCGTAGACGATCATCGTCACCGAGGGCGGAATGAGGATGCCGAGCGTTCCGCCCGCGCAGATCGATCCGGTGGCCACCGAGGCCGGATAGCCGCGCTTCAGCATCTCCGGAATGCCCATCTTGCCGATGGCGGCGCAGGTGGCGGGGCTTGATCCCGTCATGCCGGCGAAGATGGCGCAGGCGCCGATGTTGGAAAGCACCAGCCCGCCCGGCACCCGGTTCAGCCAGCGGTCCAGCGCCTCGTAGAGGTCGCGGCCCGCGGGGGTGGCGGCGACCGCCGCGCCCATCAGCACGAACATGGGGATGGAGACGTAGGCGAGATTGGCGATGCCGGCGAACATGGTCTCCGCGAGCACCTCGAACACGCCCCAGCCGCTCGCCATCAAGAGACCGAAGATGGCGGTAAGTCCGAGGGCGAAGGCGATGGGCATGCCGGTGGCGAGCAGCGCGAACAGGATGCCGATGACGACGAAGCCCGATGTGGTGGGGGAGAGGGTCATCACGGGTGCGCTCCGAAGCCGTCCGTGCCGGAGATGCGGCGCACCAACTCGGCCACGTACTGGAGGGAGAGGAGGGCGAAGCTGACGGGCAGCGGCAGCAGCGGAATCCACAGGGTGATGGCGGCGACCGTGGAGGTCCGCCATTCGTTCACGTAGGCCTCATGGAAGAACATGCTGCTCGCCACCGTCATGGCGATGGCGAACAGGAGGCCGAGCACCGCGCCGATGATGCCGAGCGCCCGCTGCACCGGCTTGGCCGCCATGAGCTCGATGACATCCACGCCCACATGGCCGCGCGTCAGTAGCACGTAGGGCGCGCCGAGGAAGACCGCGGCCGTTGCCGTGAACACCACGAAGTCGGTCTGCCAGATGGTGGGGGCGCGGAACACATAGCGCATGAAGATCATCTGGCAGATCACCACCATGGAGGCGACGAGCAGCAGCCCGGCGAGGATGGCGACGGCGCGCGACAGGAAGTCCACGGCGTGGAGGAAGGAGCGGGTCATGAGCGCCTCGGGGGCAAGCGTGGGCGTGTGCTGGGGCTTGTGCGGGGCCGCCCGCCGCCATCAGGCCGCGGCGGGCGGAAGCCGTGCGGGCGCAGCGCGCCCGTCCCGTCACTGAACGGCGAGGGCCTTCTTGATCAGCTCGTCGCCGCCCTTCACCTTCTCGGAGAAGTTCTTGTAGGCGCTGGCCTGCGCCACCTTGAGCCAGGCGTCATAGTCGGAGGCTGACATTTCAATCACCTCGACGCCCGCCTTCTTGAAGGTGTCCGCGAGCTTCTGGTCGCCCTTGCGCACCTCCTGCGCGAACCAGTCCTGCGCCTTCTTCCCGGCGGCGAGGATGGCCTTCTGCTGGTCGGGCTTCAGCCGGTCGAACACCTGCTTGGACATGAGCACGGGTTCGTACATGAACCAGAGCGCATTGCCGCCCGGCGCGGTCAGGCATTTCACCTGCTCGAACAGGCGATAGGAGACGAAGCTTTCGGAGGAGGTGTTGGTGGCGTCAAGCACGCCGGTCTGCATGCCGGAATAAATCTCGGACGAGGGCATGGAGGCGATGGAGGCGCCGGCGGCGGCCAGCATCTGCTCGAAGGCGGGGCCGGCGGCGCGCGTCACCTGCCCCTTGATGCTGTCGGGCCCCGTGATGCAGCCCTTCTTGGAGGCGAAGGCGCCGGACAGCCAGGCATCGGCGATCACGATGGCACCCTGCGCCTCGACGATCTTCTTGATGTCCTGCATGAAGGGCGAGCTGTTGAGCCGCTCGGCCCGGTCGAAGTTGCGCACCAGGCCCGGCATCAGCGTCACCGAGAATTGCGGCACGCGGCCGGAGGCGTAGTCGAGCGGGAAGGACGAGATGTCGAGCTGGCCCTTCGTCAGCGCGCCCCATTGCTCGTTCGCCTTGTACAGCGAGGCACCGGGGAAGACCTGGATCTTGATGCCGACATTGGCGGCCGCGACGTCGCGGGCGATCATCTGCACCATCTCGTCGCGCGGGTCTCCCTTGCCGCCCGGAAACTGGTGCGAGGCGCGCAGGGTGATGTCCTGTGCCAGGGCCGGCGCCGAAAAGGCGATGGCGCAGGCGAGCGCGCAGGCGCGCGCGATGGTCCGTGATCCGATCATGGCTTTCCTCCCGTGCGGCCGGCTTGGATGCGGCCTGTGGCGTTTCCCGTTTCGTTTTCCGGTCGTTCAGGGAGCCGATGCGGTTGCCCGCCCCGGCTTCCCCGGCCGGTCGGCCGAGGCGGTAGTCCCGCCGTCAGCCCAATCCCGCCAATGCGGCAGGATATCTTACGCAACGTTACGATAGATGTCCTTGTAGGTTTCCCGAAGGATATTCTTCTGCACCTTGCCCATGGTGTTGCGCGGCAGTTCGGAGACGAAGAAGACGCGCTTCGGCTGCTTGAACTTGGCAAGACGATTTTCGAGGGCCCGATGGACGGCATCTTCCGTCAGCGTCGCATCCTTCTGGGCGACGATGACGGCGGTGACGCCCTCGCCGAAATCGGGGTGCGGCACGCCGATGACCGCGCTCTCGACGACGCCGGGGATGGCATCGATCTCGCCTTCCACTTCCTTGGGATAGACGTTGAAGCCGCCGGTGATGACGAGATCCTTGCCGCGCCCGACGATGTGGACGTAGCCGGTCTCGTCGATCTTTCCGAGGTCGCCGGTGATGAAGAAGCCGTCGCGGAATTCCGTGGCGGTCTTCTCCGGCATCCGCCAGTAGCCCTTGAACACGTTTGGCCCCTGAACCTCGATCATGCCGATCTCGCCGGCGGGCAGCACCGCGCCGGTCTCTGGATCGACGACGCGCACGCTGATGCCGGGCAGGGGATAGCCCACCGTGCCGGCGATACGCGCGCCGTCATAAGGGTTGGACGTGTTCATGCCCGTCTCGGTCATGCCGTAGCGCTCGAGAATGGCGTGGCCCGTCCGCTCCTCGAAGGCGCGGTGGGTCTCAGCCAGCAAAGGCGCGGAGCCGGAAACGAACAGGCGCATGCCCTTCGTCGCCTCGCGGGTGAGGCCGGGCTGGTCGAGCAGGCGCGTGTAGAAAGTGGGCACGCCCATGAGCGTCGTCACCTTGCCCGCCGACATGAGGGCGATGGCCTCCTTCGGATCGAACTTGGAGCGGAACTCCATGCTGGCGCCGGCCAGCAGGACGATGTTGGTGGCGACGAAGAGCCCGTGAGTGTGAAAGATGGGCAACGCGTGCAGCAGCACGTCATCCGCCGTGAAGCGCCAATAGTCCTTCAGCGTCTGCGTATTGGAGAGCAGATTGGCGTGGGTGAGCATGGCGCCCTTGGCGCGGCCCGTGGTGCCCGAGGTGTAGAGGATGCCGCCGAGATCCTCCGGCCCCCGCGCCACATCCTCGAAGGTGTCGGGGAAGCCTAAGGCCGCGCTGGTGAGCGACCCCTTGCCGTCGGTGCCAAGCGTCTCCACCGCGCCGACGCCGAGCCGGGTGGCGAGCGCGCGTGCGTCCTGTTCAATCTCCGGCCGGCACACGAAGACGGTGGGCTCGGCGTCGGAAAGGAAATATTCGACCTCGTTCAGGGTATAGGCGGTGTTCAGCGGCAGATAGACCGCCCCGGCCCGGATCGCGCCGAGATAAAGCGCGAGAGCCGGCCAGGATTTTTCCACCTGAACCGCCACCCGGTCTCCCGGCTTGACCCCGCGCGCGACCAGAAAATTGGCGAGGCGAGCGGAGAGGGCCAGCGCGTCGCCATAGGTCTCCACCGTGCCATCGATGAGGCGGGCGAGGGGCTTGTCCATCGCCGGGATGGCGGCGCGGATGGCGGTGAAGAGGTGGTTCTCGGTCATGTCTTCGTCTCGTTGGCGACAGTGCCGGCGGCGCTGCGGGCAGTTCAGGACACGGGCAAGCTCAGGAAACCGGAACGAGCGCGCGGGCCGCCGCGTCCGCCCGCAGCAGCTTCTTCACCACCGGGCTCGCGACCACCTCGCCCTTGCCCGCGAAGGCCTCGTGGTTCTTCTCGATGTCGGCGAGGACATAGCGGTAGTTCACCATGAGACCCGCCGCCTGGGCGATGCCCTTTGCCGACAGGTCGCCCATGGGGTTGATCTTCTCCAGCCGCGCGCCATTGCCGAGGTGAAAGCGGGCGACCGGGTCCACCGGCTTGCCCTTGGCGGTTCGGGCGATGAGGAAGTAATAAGCCGCGGCCGCGCTCAGCACCGGCGTCAGCGCCTCGCGCACCTCGGTCTTTTCCGCCCAGTCCGGCGTATCGAGCGCCTTCAGCGCCTCCTTGTCGGCGGCGGTGAGGGCGGCTGGTGCCTCAGCCTTTCGCTCGCCGTCGAGCCAGGCGCGGAAGCCGGGCACCGGCGAGAGCGTGACGAAGGTGGTGAGCGAAGGAATCTCGCGGGAAATCTCCTCCACCACCTGTTTGATCAGGAAATTGCCGAACGAAACGCCGCCGAGCCCGCGCTGGCAGTTGGAGATGGAATAGAAGACGGCCGTGGTGGCCTTTTCCGGCTCCAGCAGTTCGCGCGACTGGTCCAGCACCGGGGCGATCGCGCCGGGAATATCCTTGGTGAGGGCGACCTCCACGAAGATCAGCGGCTCGTCCACCAGTGCCGGATGGAAGAAGGCGTAGCAACGCCGGTCCGGGCTGTCGACCCGCGCGCGCAGGTCGTTCCAGTCGCGGATGGCGTGCACCGCCTCGTAGCGGATGATCTTCTCCAGCACGTTGGCGGGCGTCGACCAGTCGATGCGTCGCAGCACAAGGAACCCCCGGTTGAACCAGGACGAGAACAGATGGCCGAAGTCGCGGTCCACGGCGGCGAGGTCGCGCCGGAGCACCATGGCGTCCATCAGATGCTCGCGCATGCGGACGAGGGAAAGTGTCGCGCCCGGGGCCATGTTGAAGCGGCGGAACAGCTCCTGCCGGCGCGGCTCGCTGGCGAGGTGGAGCTCGGCGGCCGAAGCATCCGATCCCGTGCGGCCATAGCTGGCGATGGCGGCATCGAGGCGGGTGCGGTCCGGCCCGAAGGCTTCGGCGAGCGCCTCGAAGAAGGCAATGCGCTCACCCGTCTTCATCCGCGCATAGCGATCGAGGATGTCGGACGCGAGCGCGACGCCCGAGGCCTCGCCACGGCCGGAGAGCAGTTGCTCACAACGGTCCACCAGCGTGGCGGCCTTGGTGGCGCCGGAGACGCGGGCATTGCGGTCCAGCAGCGCGCGGCCGCGATCCGCGATGGTGGTGAGAAGATCGCCGAAGAAGGACGCGTTGGAACTCATCGTCGCACTCCACCAGCTACGATGCCGGACATCGCCAACGTCATGGGACGGCGCTCGGTTCGGGAAGGCAAGCCCGGCACGGCGCGGTGAGAACCATTCTTTCGGATGATCCGGCGTGGGGTGCCGCGTACTGCCATCTCGGTATCAAGATAGGTCATATCGCCAGATCCCGCCGTATCGCCAGCTTAAGAGAGACCCAGCTGCATTTTTTGTCAACAATCATGTATGCAAGAATTTGGGTCTTGCATTGAATTTGATGAGCAGGCTTTCTGGTATCGGGGACAAAAGGAGCGCCGTCGTGCGGGGAGAGCAGACGCCGAGGCTCAGGGAGGCGCTGGAGGACGATATCGTCGCCGGCCGTCTGAAACCGGGCCAGCGGCTCGACGAGGTGGGCCTCGCCGAGCGGTTCGGCGTTTCGCGCACGCCCATCCGCGAGGCGCTCATCCAGCTGGCCTCGTCCGGCCTGGTGGAGATCCGGCCCCGCCGCGGCGCCTTCGTCGTGCTGCTCGGCCCGCGCGAGCTGATCGAATCCTTCGAGCTGATGGCGGAGATCGAGGCCTCCTGTGGCCGGCTCGCGGTGCAGCGCATGGGACCGTCCGACCGCGACGCCATCGCGCACGCGCATGAGACCTGCCGCGCCGCCGTCGCGGCCGGGGATGAGGAGGCCTATTATCCCGCCAACGCGCGTTTCCATGCCGCGATCTACGCCGCCACCAGCAACCGCGTGCTCGCGGGCGAGGCGCTGAAGCTTCAGCGCGGGCTTCAGCCTTATCGTCGCCTGCAGCTGAAGGTGCCGCGCCGGGTGGAGGCCTCCTTCGCGGAACACCAGGGCATCGTCGATGCGCTGTTTGCCGGCGATGGCACCCTCGCCGCCGAGCGCTTGCGCGCCCATGTGCTGGTGCAGGGCGAGCGCTTCATGACCCTCATAGCCGCCCTCCAGGCCGAATCGGACGCGCTGGCTGACGCGGGGTGAGGGATTTTTGAGATACGTCAGTAACAGGTGCCCGGCCTCTCGCGTCGGCCTGTCGGTCCCACGCGGCTCGTCCCACGCGGCTCGTGCCTCGGCGCCCCGCAAGCACCCGTGGACACCGCCCATCCCCTGTTGCCGTGCCGCGAGCCTTCCGATAAAAGAACCTCGCTCCTGCGCCACGCACCCGTAGCTCAGCTGGATAGAGCGCCGCCCTCCGAAGGCACGTGTCAAGCCGCCGGTGCGAAAAGTGTGAAGAAAAGCGTTTTTAAATTCAACGACTTGCGAGCGTTGGGCCGAGGGCTTCACTTTCGCAGGAAATCCGAGTAAGCACTGCGTAAGCAGCAGGCACCCGTAGCTCAGCTGGATAGAGCGCCGCCCTCCGAAGGCGGAGGCCACACGTTCGAATCGTGTCGGGTGCGCCACTGCAATCCATGATTGCAGTTATGTCGGGCTCTGGCCTCCAATAAGCTAAACTACGAATCTGGGGGGGCGGGAGTTCGAATCTCCCCCGGCGCGCCACCTAACTCAAAGATATTATTGAAATTTTCAGGCAGCCTCTTGAGGGGCGCCGGTTGAATTCCGTGAACCCAGCCGGTTTTTCAGCCGGTTTTGGAAGCGCGGATATCCTTCGTACCAGATCGCAGCGTGGCGCATGTCCTGAGAGCCGGACGAACAGAGAAACTGCGCTTGATCCGGTCACCATCATGCCGGTCCGCAACAGCCCGAACGGTCGACCCGATGGGTTCTCCGTTCGGATTGCTCGGTCGGCCGCCGTGGTGGACAAGGACCGCAGCCCGAACTGGTCGCCGGCAAGCCTCGAAGGGGTCTCCGAAGAGACCTAACGCGCCACTTCCGCCCGCTGACCCATACCGAGGAATTGGGTCTCGCCATCTGAGCGGAGGGCCCACCCGCCCGTCCGCGCCACAAGGACAGACTACCTGAGCGAGACATCTTACGACACCATCCTACTGGAGCGTCACGAGCGCGTTGCCCTCGTTACGCTCAATCGACCGCATGCATTGAACGCCCTGAACCCCCAAGTCGTGTGGGAGCTGACCAATTTGCTGCTCGATCTCGATCAGGACCCGGACGTCGGCTGCGTGGTGATTGCCGGATTGGAAAAGGCCTTCGCAGCCGGCGCCGACATCAAGGAGATGCTGCCGCAGAGCTACATGGACATGTACAGCGCGGACTTCTTCGCCGGCTGGGATGCACTGGGGCGGGTGCGCAAGCCCATCATTGCCGCGGTCTCGGGTTTTGCCCTCGGCGGCGGCTGCGAGCTGGCGATGATGTGCGACTTCATCATCGCCAGCGATACTGCAAGGTTCGGCCAGCCGGAGATCAAGCTGGGAGTTGTCCCGGGCATCGGCGGCTCGCAACGCCTGACCCGTGTCATCGGCAAGGCCAAGGCCAAGGCCAAGGCGATGGAGATGTGCCTGACGGGTCGCATGATGGATGCGGCAGAGGCCGAGCGCTCCGGTCTCGTCACCCGTATCGTGCCGGCAGCGGATCTTCTGAAGGATGCCCTGGCTACCGCGGCCACCATCGCCGGCATGTCGACCCCTATCGCGATGATGGTGAAGGAAAGCATCAACCGCTCCTATGAGACGACGCTGGCCGAGGGCATCCGCTTCGAGCGGCGCGTCTTCCACGCCACGTTCGCGACGGCGGACCAGAAGGAAGGCATGGCGGCCTTCGTGGAGAAGCGGCCGGCGCGGTTTTCTAATGCTTGAGTGCTGTTCTTTGTTCTGGCGTATGGATGCATCCTGCTTGAGCCAATATGGCAGAATCAATATGTATAGTATCAAGAAAATCGAATAATAATTACGGGATGGCCCCGTTGTTATTCCAATTTCTACGCCAGGTCGCGCATGTGACCAGTTCGTTTGGACCACGACGAGCTTCACGGTTCGCCAAACTGCAGCGTCGGCCAGCATCCTTCAACCCAAGTGAGAAAGCCTAACCCATGAAGCTCTGCCGCTATGGAGAGCCCCGCACGGAAAAGCCGGGTTTGATCGGTCGCTATGGTCGTTTGCGGGACCTTTCGGGTATCCGCGCCGACATCGGCCTCAACGAGATTTCACCGGAGGGCCTCACCGCGCTTGCTGCCATTGATTCCGCGGCGCTGCCCTTGGTCGCTGGGACGCCACGCTTCGGGGTGCCCTATACGGGGCTTTTCAAGTTCATCTGCATCGGCCTTAACTATTCCGACCACGCGGCAGAGGCGGGGATGGCGGTGCCGAGCGAGCCCATCATTTTCTTGAAGGCGCCGTCTGCCGTGTCGGGGCCGAACGACCCCATCGTCCAGCCGCCCCATTCGACAAAGCTCGACTGGGAGGTGGAACTGGGGGTGGAAATTGGCAGCACCGCCCGGTTCGTGGACGAGGCTGACGGGCTCGACTACGTGGCCGGCTACTGCGCGGTGAACGACGTGTCGGAGCGCGCCTTCCAACTGCAGTCTTCGCAGTGGGACAAAGGCAAGGGCTGCGACACCTTTGGGCCGCTGGGGCCATTTCTCGTCACGGCGGATGACGTGCACGACCGTCAGACCCCTGACATGCGGCTCGATGTGAATGGCCAGCGCATGCAGACCGGCAACACGCGGCCGATGATCTTCGGGGTGCGGGAGATCGTTGCCTACTACTGCCGTCGCTACATGACGCTTCTGCCGGGCGACATCATCGCCACGGGCACGCCTCCGCGCGTCGGAATGGGAATGAAGCCCGATCCCGTCTGGCTCAAGCCTGGAGATTTGGTCGAGTTGGAGATTGTTGGCCTAGGACGACAGAGCCAGCGGGTCGTGAGAGGAGGATGATGTGAGCAGGCTCGGATCATAAGCTCCGCGGGGTCTCGAGCACACCTCCGCGCGGGTCCCTTCATTGTTCAGTGGGAGATGAGCAAGGGGATCGGCGATTGCGCCAGAAGTGAACGCGTCACACCGCAAATATGATCTCCCGAGCGCGGGCGTGGCTGTAGGAGCCGAGCACGATCATCTCATGGTTGTGAGATGCCGCGTATTCCAGGATGACCTCGGGGATCGCCCGCTCGCGCGACGGCACGTCGCCGCAATCACCTGCTTACGAGCCGTCAGCGGTTTTGTTTGGTGTTCTAGAAAACAATCTCGTCCATGAATACCATTACGACCCGTCCTTCCGGAGATAATGTTTCAAAATAATCCTTTTCTATCTCGCGGAATTCGCTGACAAGAACATACTCTCCATCATTCAGCCTTGTCGGCGTCCAGTATGATATGCAATGCCTGATTTGCGTGCCGCCTGCCGGTCTCCAGTAGTTTGCAACCTTGATGCTCGCGACCTCCCCGGCAAAGAACCCGTTCTGGCAGGCGATGCCCCATTGGGCCTCAAGCAGGTCAGTGAAATATCGGCGATAGTCGCACTGCGCGAGGTCCGCCAGATGGACGCCATGCATCTGTGCGGCCTGCGAGGACGCCGCCATATTGACCGCGGACCGGTTCGCCACCTTCACCGCGGAGAGCGCGCATTGAATGCGGTGGAAGAAGGCGAGGTCCGATCGACTGGAGGGGTCCCGCATCAGGTCGCGCAGCCGGCGCTGCATGCCCAGTTCCGGCACATGGGTGCCGCGCTCCCAGCGTGAAACCGTGGCCTGCTCTACGTTCAGCTGCTCCCCGAACGCAGCCTGCGTCAATCCGTGGACACGTCGGTAACGCCGGATCTGATCGCGCCAACACTGGCTCATGTCGATCGCCTCATACGCATATATGCCGCCTCATCGCCCCCCAGGGAATTAAGCACTATTTCCCGATGCTTTGGCAACCGCTCCAGCGGGGCCGAACGACGCAATCGGAATTGCTTCTTTTACCTTCGAGGTTCACGTGACAGCAGCGGGTGAGGCAAACAATAGTCATTATCCTGCCTTTATTTTTGGCATCGACCGCGGCGGCACATTCACCGATGTGGTTGCATGGGCACCGGACGGGACTATTCAAACCGCCAAGGTCCTCTCCGATCAGCCGGGCGTCGAAGACGATGCGGCGGTGATCGGCATCCGCAGCATTCTGGAGCGCGCGGGCGGCGACGGCACCCCGCCCGGAGCGATCGAAGTCATCCGAATGGGCACGACGGTGGGCACCAACGCCCTGCTGGAGCGCAGGGGCGAGCCGGTGGCGCTGTTGGTCACCCGCGGTTTTCGCGATGCGCTGCGCATCGGCTACCAGAACCGCCCGCGCCTGTTCGACCTGCACATCGTCCTGCCGGAAAGCCTCCATGCGACCGCCGTGGAGATTGACGAGCGGATGGCGGCGGACGGCTCAGTGGTCACCGGGCTCGACACCGATCAGCTGCGCGCGCAGCTCGGCGCGCTGCGCGCGCAGGGCTATGCCTCGCTGGCCATCGCCTTCATGCACAGCTATCGCAATCCCGCCCACGAGATCGCGGCGGCGCAGATCGCGCGGGAGGCCGGTTTCGCGTTCGTGGCCATGTCCCACGAGTGCAGCCGCCTGATCAAATACATCAGCCGCGCCGATACGGCGGTGGTCGATGCGAACCTGACGCCGGTCCTGCGCCGCTACATCGCCCAGCTCACCGACCAATTGTCCGGCACGCCGCTGCTCTTCATGCAGTCGAACGGCGGGCTGATCGCCGCGAGCGCCTTCCGCGGCAAGGATTGCGTGCTGTCGGGGCCGGCGGGCGGAATCGTCGGCGCGGTGGAGGCGGCGCGTGCGTCGGGCTTCGATCGCATCATCGGCTTCGACATGGGCGGCACGTCCACGGATGTCACCCATTATGCCGGCGAGCTTGAGCGCACAGCGGAAAGCGAGATTGCCGGCGTGCGCATCCGCGTGCCCACGCTGGCCATCCACACCGTCGCCGCCGGTGGCGGTTCGCTTTTGTCCCTGGATGGGCAGCGCTTCCGCGTCGGCCCAGGGTCGGCGGGCGCCAATCCGGGGCCGGCCTGCTATCGCAACGGCGGGCCGCTCACGGTGACGGATTGCAATCTCCTGCTCGGCCGGCTGGCTCCGGAGCATTTCCCCCGCATCTTCGGACCCGGCCGGGACCAGGGGCTGGATGCAGACGCCACCCGTGCCGGCTTCGAGGCCCTCGCAGCGGAACTGGCGCTGCGGACCGGCCACGAAAAATCCATCCACGATTGCGCGGAGGGCTTCCGGCGGATCGCCTTGGAGAATATGGCGAACGCCATCAAGAAGATCTCCATCGAAAAAGGATACGACCTCGCCAGATATGTGCTGTGCAGCTTCGGCGGCGCCGGCGGGCAGCATGCCTGCGACGTGGCCGACGCGCTCGGCATGTCCCGCGTGCTGGTGCATCCCCTGGCCGGGGTCCTGTCCGCTTATGGCATGGGGGTCGCCAGCCTGCGGGTGATCGAGGAGGAGAGTGTCGAGGCCCGGCTTGACCCGGCCTCCTGCCCGCAGTTCGAGGCCAGGAGCGAGGCTCTGCTTCGACGGGCCGCCGCGGGGCTCGCCGCCCAGGGGGTCCGCGCCGGCGACATCACCTTCGAGCGGCGGGCGACGCTGCGCTATGAGGGCTCGAATGTGGGCCTGCAGGTCGCGTTAGCCCGGATGGAGGAGGCGGCCGCCGCCTTCGTCGCTGCCTATGCGGCGCGCTACGGCTTCACGCTGCCGGGCAAGGCCATCATCGTCGAGGCCCTGTCTGTGGAGGCGATCGGCCGCTCCCGGGTGGAGGATGTCGCGCTGTGCCCGCAGGCGGAGGGGGAGCCCGCCGCGCCCATTGCCGTCAGTCGGCTCTATGTGGATGGCGCATTCCATCCGCTTCCTGTCTTTCACGGCGAGAGTCTGGCTGCAGGCCAGCGCCTGCCCAGCCCGGCGATGATCATCGACCGGAACGCGACCACGGTGGTGGACCCGGGATGGGGCGCGCAGGTGATGGCGGATGGCGCCATCCTGCTGACCCGCGCCGGCCAGAAGGAGAACCCGCTCCTGACGCCGGATGTGGCCGATCCGGTCTATCTCGAAGTCTTCAACAACCGCTTCATGGCCATCGCCGACCAGATGGGCCAGGCGCTCGTCAACACCGCGCACTCGGTCAACATCAAGGAACGGCTCGACTTTTCGTGCGCCATCTTCGACCGCGCGGCAAACCTCGTATCCAACGCGCCCCACATTCCCATCCATCTGGGCGCCATGTCCGAGAGCGTGGAGGTGGTGCTGCATGCCTTCGGGGAGAGCTTCAAGCCGGGCGATGTGTTCGTTCTCAACTCGCCCTATCGCGGCGGCGCCCACCTACCGGACATCACCGTCATCGCCCCGGTGTTCGACGCGCAGGGTCGGGAGCTGATGTTCTTCACCGCATCGCGCGGCCACCATGCCGACGTGGGCGGATCAACCCCGGGGTCCATGCCCCCCGACAGCACCTCGATCCTCGATGAGGGCGTGCTCATCGAGCCCACCCTGCTGGTGGAGGCGGGGGTGTTCCTTGAGGAGAAGATGCGCGCGCTGCTCGGCTCGGGCCGATATCCGGCGCGCAACCCGGAGCAGAACCTAGCGGACCTCAGGGCACAGGTGGCGGCCTGCATGCGGGGCGCGGCGGAACTGCGGGGCCTGTGCGCCGAGTTCGGGTCGGCGGTGCCGCTCGCCTATGCCGGGCATATCCAGGATGCGGCGGAAGAGGAGGTTCGGCAGGTCATCTCCGCCTTGGATGACGGGGCCTTCACCTACGAGCACGACCTCGGCTTCCAGGTCTCGGTGCGCATCTCCATCGAGCGTGAATCGCGCAGCGCGACCATCGACTTCACCGGAACGAGCGCCGAGGTGCCGCTCAATTTCAACGCCCCGCCCTGCATCACCCGGTCGGCGGTGCTCTACGTGTTCCGCACCCTGGTGCAGCGGGACATTCCCTTGAATGCGGGCTGCCTGCGGCCCATCACCATCATCATCCCGGAGGGCTCGCTGCTCAATCCGCGCTATCCGGCGGCGGTGGCCGCAGGCAATCCGGAAACATCGGTGTTGGTCACCGATGCCCTGTTCGGCGCCCTCCAGATCCACGCCGCGTGCCAGGGTACCATGAACAACGTGACCTTCGGCGACGCGCAATACCAGTATTACGAGACGATCTGCGGCGGCGCCGGCGCGGTGGAAGGCTTCGACGGCACCTCGGCCGTCCACACCCACATGACCAACTCGCTGATGACCGACCCGGAAGTGCTTGAACTGCGCTTTCCGGTACGGCTCGAAGACTTCAGCATCCGCGCCGGATCGGGCGGGGCGGGGCGGTTCCGCGGGGGGGATGGCACCGTGCGGCGGCTGCGCTTCTTGCGGCCAATGGAACTTGCTGTGGTCACCAACCGCCGGCGCATCCCGCCCTATGGCGTGAAGGGCGGCGCGCCGGGTGCGCCCGGCCTGAATGCCCTGCTGCGCGCCGACGGCACCATCGAGCCCCTGGGCAGCTGCAGCCGCACCATGGTGGCTGCGGGCGACGGCGTCGAGATCCAGACCCCCGGCGGCGGCGGCTTCGGAGCGCCGGGCGATCGCAGCTGAGGGGAAGCCGCATGAAACCGTTCCTTTACATCGACAATTGGAACCGCGCCCAGCCCAGGAACCGGCTGGAGCAGCTGCTCGAAGAGCGAGCCTGGCCGGTGGAGCGCATCCGCGCCCAGTCGTCCGCCCTACCGGCATCCCTCGAATATTGCGGCGTCTTCGTCGGTCCGAGCGATTCATCGGCCTATGACCTCGACCCCTGGATCGTCGAGCAGCGGGGCACCCTGCGGTGCCTGGCGCAGTCGGGGGTGCCGGTCCTCGGCCTGTGCTTTGGCTCGCAGATGCTCGGCGCCGCGCTGTTTGGGGTGGACGTGGTGCAGCGGCGCCGCGCGCGGGAGAGCGGCTTTGGCGAAATCGTGCGTGCGCCCTCGGCATCCGATGACCCGCTGCTGGCGAACCTGCCGGACCGCCTGAACGTGTTCCACTGGCATGGTGACGAGGTGGTGCCGGGCCATCCCGACATGGAGGTGCTGGCGGCGAGCGCGGCCTGCAGCAACCAGATCTGGCGTTGGCGCGGCGGCCCGGCCTGGGGCGTGCAGCCCCATCCCGAATACGACCGGGCCGGGCTTTGCGCCTGGTTCTCGCAGGACGAGGAGCGCTTCCGCGCCGCCGGCTACGACACCGGGCAGGCGGCCGCGGCTGCGGTGGATTGCGGACCGGCCGCGGCGGTTTTCGAGAATTTCCTCGTCATCGTCGCGGCGCAGGCCGCCGCCACGGGGAGGCGCCGATGAGCGCGCCCTCCTTCGTTCCCGCCGGCGCCTCGCCGCACGCGATCCGCCTGGCCTGCCGCAGTGGGGCGTTCGCCGGCCTCACCTCCGGCATCGCCGCGGGCTATGTACAGGGCAACATCGTGATCCTGCCGCGGGACTGGGCCGACGACTTTCTGCGCTTCTGCCAGCGCAATCCCAAGCCCTGCCCGCTCATCGCCGTCGGCGATCCCGGCGATCCCGCCTTCGGGGAGCTAGGCCTCGACCTCGACATCCGCACCGATCTGCCCGCCTACCGGATCTACGAGCACGGAAAGCTGGTGGCCGAGGTGTCCGACATCATCGCCCACTGGCGGAGGGATTTCGTGGCCTTCGTCATCGGCTGCTCCTACTCGTTCGAGGAGGCGCTGGGCGCGGCCGGCCTGGGCATCCGCCATGTGGAGTGCGGCTCCATCGTGCCCATGTACCGCACCAACCTGGCCTGCCGCCCCGCCGGCCGTCTGTCCGGGCAGATGGTGGTGTCCATGCGCCCGTTCCCGCCGGCGGATGCCATCCGGGCCATCGAGATCACCTCGCGCTTTGCCGCGGTCCATGGCGCGCCCGTGCATCTGGGGGCGCCGGAGGCCATCGGCATCGCCGACCTTTCGGCTCCCGCGTTCGGCGACCCGGTGCCGCTGCGGCCCGGCGAGATTCCGGTGTTCTGGGCGTGCGGATACACGCCGCAGACGGTGATCGAACAAGCCGCGCTGCCGCTGGCCATCACCCACGCGCCCGGGCGCCTGCTGGTGACCGATCTTCTCAACGCACGTCTCGGCGCGGCTTGAGCCTTTCAGCAAACAACAAGGAAACCTTCCATGAACCGCAGGGAACTCATTGCCGGCATCGCCGGCCTCTCGCTCGCCGCCGCCGGCCGCGCCCATGCGCAAGGCGTGCCGGAGGTCACCATCGGCGCCATCTATCCCCTTACCGGCGCAAGCGCGCAGGTGGGTTTCGACGCGAAGCTGGCGGTGGAGACCGCGCTCGACGTGGTCAACACGGTGCACGACCTGGATCTGCCCACCGCCCGCAACGCCGGCCTTTCGGGCCTTGGCGGCGCCAAGGTGCGGGTGGTGTTCGCCGATCACCAGGGCGATCCGCAGAAGGGGCGGGCGGAAGCCGAGCGCCTGATTTCGCAGGAGAAGGTTTCCGCCATCTTCGGCACCTACCACAGCTCGGTCGCCACCACCGTGAGCGCCACCGCCGACCGCTACCAGGTGCCCTTCCTGGCGGCGGATTCCTCCTCGCCGACGCTCCAGCGGCGCAAGCTGCGCTACTTCTTCCGCGCCATGGCGGACGACGAGCAGTTCTCGAAGGTGATGTTCGATTTCCTCGATGCCGAGCGCAAGGGCGGCCGGGCGGTGGAGAAGATCGCCCTGTTCCACGAGGACACCATCTTCGGGACCGATTCCTCCAACATCCAGCGCCAGCTGGCGGAGAGCCGCGGCTACCGGATCGTGGCCGACATCAAGTACCGGGCCAACTCGCCCTCGCTCACCTCCGAGGTGCAGCAGTTGAAGGCCGCGCAGCCGGACGTGCTGCTGCCTTCAAGCTACACCACCGACGCCATCCTGCTCATCAAGACCATGAACGATCTGGGCTTCCAGCCCCCGGCGCTGATCGCCCAGGCGGCCGGCTTCGTGGACAAGGCGCTTTATGATGCGGTGGGCGACAAGGTGGACGGCCTGATCACCCGCGCCGAATTCTCCCTCGACCTGGCCCAGCGACGGCCGATGATCGCCAAGGTCAACTACCTGTATCGCGCCCGCTCCGGCAAGGACATGAACGAGAACACCTCGCGGGAATTCATGGCGGTGATCCTCCTCGCCGATGCCATCGACCGCGCGCGCTCCATTTCCGGCCCCGCCGTCCGCGACGCCCTCGCCTCCACCGATCTTCCCGGCGAGCGCACCATCATGCCCTGGAAGTATGTGAAGTTCGGGCCGGACGGCCAGAATACCGGCCTCAACCCGGTGCTCCTCCAGTATATCGACGGCCGCTTCGCCACCATCTTCCCGCCCGACGTCGCCGTGCGCCCCGTCGAGTGGCCGATGCGCTGACGGGGGCCCGCATGACAAGCGATACACTGATCCAGGTGCTGCTGAGCGGGCTGCTGATGGGGCTGATCTACGGCCTCGTCGCGGTGGGGCTCTCGCTCATCTTCGGCCTGATGGACGTGGTCAACTTCGCCCATGGCGAATTCCTGATGATCGCCATGTATGTGATGTTCGGCCTTGTGGTCTTCTCCGGCATCGACCCGCTGGTGATGACGCCGCTGGCGGTGGGGGCGCTGTTCGTGCTCGGGGCCCTCACCTATGTGGGGGTCATCCGCCACGCCATGCGGGCCAAGGCCAATGTCGGCATGGTGCAGATCTTCGCCACCTTCGGCCTGGCCATCACCATGCGCGGCGTGGCGCAATATTTCCTGACGCCGAACTACCGCTCCCTGCCGGAGAGCCTGCTCGGCGGCAAGACGGTGGCGCTGGCGGGAATCGTGCTGCCGCTGCCCCAGCTGGCGGGCGGGCTGATCTCGCTGGCGGCCTTCGGCGCGCTCTACGCCCTCATGACGCGGACGGATCTTGGCCGCGCCCTTGAGGCGACGCGCGAGGATGCGGGCGCGGTGGCCCTCGTGGGCATCGACAAGGATCGCGAGTTCATGATCGGCTGGGGCATCGGCGCGGCCCTCATTGGCCTCGCCGGTTCCGTGCTGGCGATCTTCTACTACATCTATCCAGATGTCGGCGCGCCGTTCGCCGTGATCGCCTACATCACGGTGGTTCTCGGTGGCTTCGGCAGCATCTTCGGCGCCCTGCTGGCCGGTGTCGTCGTCGGGCTGGCGGAGGCGGCGATGACCCTGGTTGCGCCGCCGGCGATGAAATCCATCGGCATCTACATTCTTTTCCTGGCCGTCGTCATCTTCCGCCCGCGCGGTCTATTCGGGAAATTCTGATGTTTGGGACAAGCAAGACTCCACAATCGCGCGGGCAGGTCGCCATCGCCCTTGCGGCCACGGCCGGGGTGCTGGTGTTCACCCGCTGGGTCAGCGACCCATATGTGCAGAACGTGCTGGTGCTGACGCTGATGTATGCGGCGCTGGCCCAGAGCTGGAACATCCTGGGCGGATACTGCGGCCAGATCTCCCTGGGGCACGGCCTCTACTTCGGCATCGGCGCCTATGCCTCCACGCTGCTGTTCGTGCGCGCGGACGTGTCGCCCTGGCTCGGAATGCTCGCCGGCGGTGCGCTGGCTGGCGGGCTGGCGGCGGCGCTGGGCTATTTCCTGTTCCGGCTGAGCGGCCATTACTTCACCATCGCGACCTTCGTGGTGGCGGAGGTCGGGTTTCTCCTGATGCTGAACTGGGAATGGGCGGGTGGCGCGCTGGGCATCCAGATTCCGTTCGAGGCGGACAGCTGGGCGACGCTCCAGTTCGCGCGGGACAAGGTGCCCTATATTCTCACGGCCCTTGCCCTCGCGCTCATCGCCTGGGTCGCCACGCTGGTGCTGGAGCGGTCGAAATGGGGGTTCTGGTGGCGCGCCATCAAGGATAACCCGGAGGCGGCCGAAAGCCTCGGGGTCGAAGTCTTCGGCTCGAAGGTCGCCGCGGCCGCCATATCCGCCTTCTTCACGGCGGTCTGCGGCTCCTTCTACGCGCAGTTCGTGTCCTATATCGACCCGGAAAGCGTGATGAGCTTCCATTTCTCCCTGCTCATCGCCTTGCCGGCGGTGCTGGGGGGCATCGGCACCCTGTGGGGGCCGGTCCTCGGCGCGGTGGTGCTCATTCCCATGTCGGAACTGACACGGAGCTATCTCGGCGGCTCCGGCAACGGCACCGACCTCATCATCTACGGCGCGCTCATCCTCCTGGTCTCGCTGCTGCGGCCGCAGGGCCTCGTGAGCCTCTTCGCCTTGCCCCGAACGAAACAGGTGCATCCCTCATGAGTGCCACCATCCTGGATGTGGGTCACGTCACCTGCCGCTTCGGCGGGTTGCTGGCGAACGACGACGTTTCCCTCTGCGTGCGGCAGGGGGAGATCCTCGGCCTGATCGGCCCCAACGGGGCGGGAAAATCCACCTTGTTCAACATCATCGCCGGCGCCGTTCTGCCAACCTCCGGCACGGTCTCCTTCCTGGGGCGGGACATCACCGCCCTGCGGCCGAGCGCTCGGTGTCGCCTGGGCATCGCCCGCACTTTCCAGGTGATGCGTAGCTTCAACTCCATGAATACGCTGGAGAACGTCATCGTCGGGGTGCTAGCCTGCGGCATCGGTGCGCGGGCGGCGCGCCGGCAGGCCCATGAGGTGCTCGACTTCGTGGGCCTCGCCCACCGCGTGGATGTCCCGGCCATCGATCTGACGCCCCCCGAGAAGCGGCGGCTGGAGGTGGCCCGGGCCCTGGCCACGCGGCCGAAGCTGCTGCTGCTCGACGAGGTGATGTCCGGCCTTACGCCCCACGAGGCGCGCGCCGGCATGGACCTGATCCTGCGGATGCGGGAGACAGGAATATCCATCCTAATGGTGGAGCACGTAATGGAGATCGTCGCCCCCCTCGTGGATCGCACCGTCGTGCTCAATTTGGGGCGCATTCTCACGCAGGGCGCGCCGGCGGACGTGCTGAAGGACGAGCGCGTGGTCTCCGCTTACTTGGGAGAGGAATACCATGCTTGAGGTCCGCTCTCTCACCACCGCCTACCAGGGGCTCACGGCCATTTCGGATGTTTCCCTCGACGTGCGCGAGGGCGAGATCGTCCTCGTAGCCGGGGCCAACGGGGCGGGAAAATCCACGCTGCTCAAGTCCATCACTGGCATGGAGCGCGCTCAGGCGGGCACGGTGTCGTTCCTCGGCGCGCGGATCGAGCGCATGCCGGCGCACCGCATCACCGCGGCGGGCATCGCCTTCGTGCCCGAGAACCGGCGGCTGTTCCCGCGCCTCTCGGTGCGCGACACCCTGCGGCTCGGCAGCTATCTCCACCGCCGCGACCCGCAGCGCGATGCGCCGCTGAACCTAGTGTTCGATATTTTTCCCCGCCTAGCCGAGCGACTGGACCAGCGGGCGGAGACGCTGTCCGGCGGAGAACAGCAGATGCTAGCCATTGGCCGAGCCCTGATGACGCGACCGCGCCTGCTGCTTCTGGATGAGCCATCCCAAGGCATCATGCCCAAGCTCGTAAACGAGATTCTCTTTGCGGTCGGAAAAATACGCGCAGAAGGAGTAAGTATAATTCTCGTTGAACAGAGGATAAAGCATAGCATCAAAGTCTCAGATCGGTACTATCTGCTAAAAAATGGAAAACTTAATTCGTCCGGACCATCGAACTCCATTGGAGGGGCGGCAGATTTTGAGGCTGTCTATCTGTCATAGTAGCGGCCTCATGCAATGCCAGCTGCCTCATTTTGAGGAATATACGTCACTAGGGCCGCGACCGCCCCATGCAGCGCGATCTGGGTGCGGGAATATCCGGCGGAGACTGGGACGGTCATGTCTTTCCCTCTCCGTATCGAAGGATGGGGCGGCCCCGGCGCGGGGCCGCCCCTAGTCCTGGATCAGTTCTCCGGCTTTGTGCCGGACGCAGCCGGCTGGCCTTGCCATCATCTGAGCGGGAAAGCGCATCTCCTCGGCTCTCAGTTGGCCATCCCCGCAAGCGTCGAGCACGACGCAGGGGTGGTCGGCCATATTCTTTCTCACCTCGGCAATGAGCTTGCCAAACTGCCCGCGGGGCCGAGCATAGTGTGCGGATGACCCAATGCTCCTGGCTCGATGCCGACGTGGAACAGGTCGATCTGCTCGCGAACACTGCCTCCGTTCGCAGAAGGCAATCCCCAAACGACAGCGAAGCAGGTGGTCCAAGCGATGCCTCCGCAGCCCGGCGATGCCATACGTTTCCTGTCATCTGAGCGCCTGGCTGAGCGCTGGAACGAGCTCCACAAGGAAAAGTCCGATCCCTAGCGCAACTGCGCAGAAGCCGGCGACCTTGGAAAGAAGGGTCCCGTTCGGCAGAAGCTTTTCGGCGGCGACGTAGACCGCGAGGGCCGCAGCCCAGCGCAGGTCCATCATGGAAACCACCAGCATCAGCAGCATCAGCGCCCAGCAGCAGCCGACGCAATAGAGGCCGTGGCGGAAGCCCATAACCATGCTGCCCCGATAGCCCTCGCGCCACTCCGACAGGATGAAGCCGGAAGGCGAGCGGCAATGGGTCAGGCAGGCCTGCTTGACGCTCGTGAGCTGGTAAAGCCCGGCGAGCACCAGCACGCCGCCGCTCAGCAGGCGGTTGCTGATGGCCATGTCCGGTCCCACCAGCCCGGCATTGGCCATCAGCCAGTGGCCGGTCGCGCCCGCGAGGCTGAAGCCGCCCCACACCGCGAGATAGCCGAGCACGAACACCAGCGTCGGCACGTAAGGATCGCGCCGGGCGCGCCGGCGCTTGGCGATTGTGGCGAAGGCATCAATCATGGGGGCGGCGGAGGGCAGCATCATCGCCACCATCATGGCGTTCCACATGAGGAAGGCGTTGGCGAAGTCCGCCGCCGACCAGGGCCGCGCACACAATTGGGCGAGGAAGGTGGGATCGATTGCCTCCATGCCGGCGGTAATGGCCCATGAGCCGAGCCAGGCCGAGAGCGTGACGAAGGCTAGGGCGGCCGCGATGACGGCGCGTTCGGGAAAGGTGAGCATCGCGAGCGCCTTGCCTCACTGCTGATCGAGCGGGCGGCGCCAGGTGAAGGCGCCGGGACCCTTGTGCTCGAACGGGATGTGCTTGGCGGAATAGGACGACCAGTCCCATTTGAAGCCGAAGGCGTCGAGCACGTTCTTGCGCGCCTGGCCGACCGTGATGTCGCCGGGCCCCACTTCCGGCCGCGGGGCGTTGGAGATTTTGCAGACCTGAGCATCCGGAACCATCAGGTCGCGATAGGGGCCGCCCTCGCCGTCGATCATGCCCGGCACCACGACCTTCCAGTTTTCCTCGTCGAAGGTGAGTTCGATGGGCACGAACATGACTCCGAGTTGGCGAATGGTGAGGTCGCGCCAGGCGGCGAAATGGCCGCCCACCTGCCCGGTGAAGATCAGCTCCAGCGCATGGCGCTGCGCGGGGGTGGCGCGGTCGTCCAGCAGGAAGCCGAAATTGCGGTTGCGCTCCAGGACGCCGCCCTCGAAATGGCCGACCAGGATGCCCACCAGGCCGTCGAGCGGCACGTCGCCGTAATGGCCCTCGCGGATGATCCAGGTGAGCACCCCTTCGCAGATGCCCGATGTGGGGTTGGCACCGAACACGCAGGGGCAGCCCACTGCGCAGCTGCACAGATCGAACCAGTCGCCGGCGATACGCCATTGCGGAATGCGCTCACGCTCCTCGGTCATTGGGCCTTTCCTTTCCTCGTGTGCCGGGCGAAGCCGGCGATCATGACAACGAATTGAGCCAGTGTAGATCGACTTGAATAAACTCCGCGGATGGCCACTCTCCGGGGCCCTCCGACATCGGATCAGAAGGTCGCGGGGGTGTTCACCCACAGGATGCGGGCGACGGTCGCGCCGATGTTGCGGTAGCCGTGGGGCATGTTGGAAGGGAAGAAGAAGGAATCCCCTTCCTTGACCACGTACATCTTCTCGCCCACCTGGAGCTCCACGTCGCCCTCCAGCACGTAGCCGACCTCCTGCCCGTCATGGACGATGGTGCCCTCCGAGCCGCCGCCCACGGCGATAACGTGGATGTTGGCGTCCATCAGCGCGGTTGCGCGGTCGCTGATGAGGCATTCGAGGGTCACGCCGTGGCCCGGCCGCACCGAGCTGACCGAGATGTGCGGGCGGTCCTGCGGGTGGGAGACCACGTGGTCGTCGGTGAGCGGGGGGGCGAGCAGGCTCGCGATGTTGGTCTCCAGCACGCGGACCATGGAGTGCAGCGTGTGGAGCGAGGGCACCGCCTGGTCGCGCTCGATCTTCGAGAGCATGCTCACGGAGATGCCTACCTGCTCCGCCAGCTCGGCCAGCGTCATGCCCTTCACCTTGCGGGCGTGGCGCAGCTTGACTCCGATGGGGGGAGCTTCTCTCACCTCGGAGGGCGGGCGGCCGGGCGCTGCCTTGGCGCCGTTCTTCCGGGAGATTTGCAAGCGCGCGCTCATGGGGCGATCCGTCCATCGGCTAGCTGCCCGGCGACCGGCGCGGGACCGCGCAGCGCCTCACCATACCAGTCGCGCAGGATGGCGGCGTAGAGGGCCGTCGCCTCGTAGATGCGGTCCACGCGGCAATATTCGTCGGTCTGGTGGGCGAGATCCGGCTCGCCCGGTCCGAGGATCATGGTGGGTGGCGCGCCGAGGGCGGCGGCGAGCACCGAGCCGTCAGTGAAGTAGCACACGCCCTGGGGCTCGCCGCCCACTCCGGCGATATGGTGCGCGAGCGCACACACCCGTCGCACCCAGGGATGTTCGGGCGCGGTCCAGATGGCGGGCAGGTCCAGCAGCGTCGAAACGCGCGTCTCGGCGCCCAGGAAGGCGGACATCTGCGCGCGCAGCTCGTCATGGGACTGTCCCGGAAGGGTGCGGATGTCGAGGCTGACCACCGCACGGTCTGGGACCGAGTTGATGTTGATACCGCCGTGGAAGGTGCCGATGCTGAGGGTCGGCGCGCCGAGCACCGGATGGCGCATGTGGTTGAAGTCGAAGTCCTGGAGACGCATCACCAGCTCGGCCGCCTTCACCACTGCGTTCACGCCGTTCTGCGGCATGGAGCCGTGGGCGGTGACGCCCTCGGCCGCCGCTTCCAGCCAAAGCGCGCCCTTGTGGCCGACCAAGGGGACGTTGGCGGTGGGCTCGCCAATCAGCAGCGCGTCCGCCGTGCCGAGGAGCCCCGCCGTCTCGGCCACCGAGCGGGCTCCGTCGCAGCCGGTCTCCTCGCCGGCGGTGATAACGAGCAGGAGGCCGCTCTCCCCCTCGTCGCGGCGCCCATAGTCCCGCGCCGCGGCGACGAAGGCGGCGACGCCGCTCTTCATGTCGCTGGACCCGCGCCCGTAGAGGCGCCCGTCGATGATCGCGCCGCCGAACGGATCGACGCTCCAGGCCCGCGAACCGAGCGGCACGGTGTCCACATGGCCGGTGAAAGCGAGGACGCGCCCCGTTCCGCCGGCCCGCGCCACGAGACTGGAGCGGCCCGGCCCGAGCGGCGCCTCGGCGCAGCGGAAGCCGAGCGGCTCCAGCTCCGCGCGCACGAGGCCGATGGCCCGCGCCTCGTTACCGGGCGGGTTGACGGTGTCGATCCGCACCAGGGCACGGGTCAGCTCGACGGCATAGGAATTGGTCACGACGCGATCACCATGTCTTCTCGTTGCGCCGCCCGCGCGAAGGCGCGGACGGGTCGTTCATCCGAAATAGGCCCGCTTCACATCCTCGTCGGCGGCGAGCTGGGTGCTGGTCCCGGAGGCAGTGACCCGCCCCTGGGACAGCACGTAGCCGGCGTGCGAGATGGCGAGCGTCTGCCGCACGTTTTGCTCGATGAGGAACACGGTCGTGCCGTCGGCATTGAGCTTGTGGATGATGGCGAAGCTCTCCTTCACGAACAGCGGCGAGAGGCCGAGCGAGGGCTCGTCGATCACCAGCAGGCGCGGCTCCGCCACCACGCCGCGACCGATGGAGACCATGGCCTGCTCGCCGCCGGAGAGGGTGCCCGCCATCTGCGCGCGCCGCTCGGCGAGGCGGGGAAACAGGGAATAGACCCGGTCGAGCCCACGAGAAAGCCGCCCGCCCTTGGCATAGGCGCCGAGGCGCAGGTTCTCCTCCACCGTCAGCTTCGGAAACATGCGCCGGCCTTCCGGGATGCAGGCGATGCCGGCGCCGACGATGCGGTGCGTCGCCCATCCCGATATGTCCTCGCCGGCGAAGGTGATGGTGCCGGCGCTCGCCGGGGTCAGGCCCATGATGGCGCGCACCAGCGTGGACTTGCCGGCCCCGTTGGCGCCCAGGAGGCAGGTGACGGCGCCGTCCTCGATGTCGATGTTGACGTCGGCGAGCACGTCGGCATGGTCGTAGCCGGAGCGGATGCCGCGCATGGAGAGGATGGCGCTCATTCTTCCCCCAGATAGGCGCGCTGGACCATGGGATCGGCGACCACGGCGCGGTACGGCCCCTCGCAGACCTTGCGGCCGAAGTTGAACACCACGCACCGGTCGGTGACGCGCTCGATGGTGGCCATGTCGTGCTCGACGATGACGATGGCGAGGTCGCCCATCTCGGCGCGGATGGCGAGGATGTCGTCCATCAGCCGGCGGGTCTCCTCGTGGGTCATGCCGGCGGAGGGCTCGTCGAGCAGCAGCAGGCGCGGGCGCGCCATCAGCGCGCGGCAGACCTCGATGCGCCGGCGCTGGATCATAGGCAGGCCGGCGGTGGGCTGGAGCGGCGCGCGGGCCAGCTCAGGGTCGAACCGCTCCAGCAGGGCGCGCACCTGCGCCAGCTGCGCGTCCATCTCCCGCGCCAGCCGGCGGCGGCGGAACAAGGCATGGAATATCCTCGTGTCGAGGTGCTTGCCGTTGCCCAGCACGACGTTCTCGAACACCGAGAGGTCGAGGCACAGGCGCGAGCGCTGGAAAGTGCGGGCGATGCCCTTGCCGTAGACCGTCTGCGCCGAGGCGGCGGTGAGGTCCTCGCCGTCGAATCGCACCGTCCCGCCATGGGGCGCGAAGATGCCGGTAACGACGTTGAAGAAGGTGGTCTTGCCGGAGCCGTTGGGACCGATGAGCCCCAGCACCTCGCCGGCCTTCACCTGAACGTCCACCCCGTCGAGGGCGATGATGCCGCCGAACCGCCGTGAGAGGCTTTGGGCTTCGAGCAGCGCGGTCATCGGGCCGCCTCCGCCGAGAGCCGCGCGGCGCGCGGGATCAGGCCCTGCGGGCGGAACAGCAGGACCAGCACCACCAGCGCCGAGAAGATGAGGAAGCGGTATTCTTGAAGCACCTGGAGCTTTTCCGGCACCAGTACCACCAGCAGGCAGGCGATGAGCGTGCCCCAGTGGTTGCCGAGCCCGCCCAGGAGCACGATGGAGATCAGGATCAGCGAATCCCCGAGCGTGAAGTTGGAAGGGGCGATGAACCCCGCCATGAAGGCATAGAGCGCGCCCGCGAGCCCGGCGAGCACGCTGCCGAACACGAAGGCGATCGCCTTCCACACCGCCGGGCGGATGCCGAAGCAGGCGGCGGCGGTCTCGTCGGCGCGCACCATGTCGAGGGTCAGGCCGGCCCAGGAGCGCTCCAGCCGCTGCGCCAGCACCATGGAGGCGGCGAGCAGCGCCAGCGCCGCCACCAGGTAGACCGCGTATTGCGACACGTCGTACCCGAGCATCTCGAACGGGCGGTTGGGCCGCCAGCCGAAGATGTCGATGCCGCGCACCTGGAGCCCCTGGGGGCCGCCGAGCGTGTCGTTCACCTCCAGGAAGCCCTTGAACAGCATGGCGAAGGCGATGGTGACCACGGCCGCATAGTGGCCGCGCGCGCGGCACAGGGGCAGCACCAGGACCGCGCCCATCACCCCCGCCACCAAAGCGGCGAAGGGGAAGGCGAGGATGTGCGGCAGGCCCGACTGCACCACCACCGCGCCCGCATAGGCTCCGGCACCGTAGAGCGAGGCGCCGGCGAAGTTCACGACGCCCGCATCCCCGGTCTGCACGTTGAGGCCGATGCAGACGGTGGCGGTCAGCAGCACGCTCGCCAGCATGAGCAAATTGAAATGGTCGTCGAGAAACACGAACGCCACGGCGAGGGCGGCGAGCACCGCCGCCCCGCCCATGAGACCCTCGTGGACGGTGAACGCCGTCGCGAGCGGGCGGGCGAGCGCCGGGCGGCGCAGCAGCCACCCGAGCACGAGCGCGAGGGCGCCCACCGCCGCCACCTCCCATTGGTGCTCGCCCTTCAGCAGCAGCACCACCCACGCGGCGCTCGCGGCGATGGCGCCGAGGCCCACCGCGAGTGGATGTCTTACGACAAGCTCCGGCATGGTCAGACCCTCTCGCTCGGGGCTTCGGCGAGAAGGCCCGTGGGCCGCCACGTCATGATGAGGATCACCACCGCGAAGGTGAACACGTCGCGATAGGCGCTGGGAATGGGTAGGGCGACGGTGCCGATGGTCTGGAGAGCGGCGAAGAGGAAACCGCCGACCAGCGCGCCGTAGAAGTTGCCCATGCCGCCGATGATGGCGGCCGAGAAGCCGGCAACGCCGAGGAACAGGCCCATGCCGAAATTGATCTCGTTGTAATAGAGCCCGTTCATCACCCCCGCCTAGCAGGCGGCCTTCGGTCGCTTGACGACCACTATGATGAGCTATGGAAGAAACCCCTCCTTCACGACGCGACATCGGCCGACGTCTAAAGGTGAGCCAGAATGAGTGCGGTGACAGGCAACGGCCAGGCGCTGCGTTGTCGCCGGAAAGCAGCCCTTCCCATTGTCCGACATGGGTCACGACCGCCCGTCGCTCGCCGTTCGTGCTCAACTGACGGAGAACGAACATCGCTGGATGCGTTAAGCAGTGCTTCCGGATCTGGCTACCTTGTAGCAGCGGGGTTGGGTTCGTCTGCCACCGGTTGTCCTGATACGTCTTCCGGGATCTCATGCAGAAAGTTCTGTCCCTTCTGCAGCCTCTTGCCGAGCGTTTCGACGAATCCCTCGTAGCGCTCTCGCCCCTTGATCTGCGCGGCGGCCTGGGCGTCGCTCGGCAGCGGCGGCGTGATGGTCAACCAGAAGCGCACGAAGAGCGCGAGCGTGTCGGCGGTGATCCGGAGGTCGCGCTCGATGCGCGCGGCCTGACGGGAGAGGCGGTCGAGGCGCCGGGCAAAGGCCGCCTCGCGCTTGTCGGCACCGTCGGGCGAGAGGAAGGAGGCGACGGCCGCCTCGACGATCGCCGAGCGGGACAGCTTCCGGCGCTCGGCGAGCTCGGAGATCTCCTTGAGCATCTGCGGCGGAAAATACACATTCATCCGGTCACGCATGGCCATCCTCACAGATCGATGCCGTCATGGGGGTCGAGCGCCGCCTGCCTTGCGACGCCGCGCATCTGCTGCCGCAGGACACGTGCCAGCTGGGCCGTGTCGTCCGGCTCGTCGTCGAGGACGATGGCGAACTCGTCCGCGGGTCCTGCCGGCGTTGTTTCCTTGGCGATGGCGATGTGGTCCGGGAGTTCCGGCTCACGGCGCAGGCCGCTGTTGGCGGTGTAGCGGCGCGCGCTGGACGTTCTCGGCGAGCGAATCCTCCTCGGCGATACCGCCCTCCCGGATGACGCAGGGCACCGGCGCGGTCTTGGCGAGGCGCTTGCACTTCACCAGCAGCTCCAGTGCCCGGTAGCGCCGGCCGCCGGCGGGGATCTCGAACATGCCGGTCTCGACGCCGTCGGCATCGACGACGGCGCGGACGCTGAGGCCCTGCAGGAGGCCGCGCCGGGCGATGTCTTCGGCCAGTTCCTCGATCGAGACCCCGGCCTTCACGTGCCGGACGTTCGCCTGGCTGAGCATCAGCTTGTTGAAGGGGATGTCGCGCGAGGGCGACAGGGTGATCTTGGCGACGATAGCCATCGATATGGTCTCCGCGACGGGCGGCCGGAGAACCTCTCTCTCAGCATCGCGTCCGTCGCGAAGCGCAGCGCCGCCCTCTGCCTCTGAGGACGGCGCCGCGAACCCGGCGATCCGGAAAGCCGGGACGACACGGGGCCGGAGACACGGCAATCCGCATCTCCGGCTTTCCGGGTTTCAGGCGGCCCGGTCGAGCAGCTTCTTCGCCCGAGCCTCCAGATCGAGCCGGGCGTCCTGGTGGGGCTTGTCCCGCGCGACGGCGGTGATGCCCTGCACGAAGTCGAAGACGCTCGCGGGCGGACGGCCTTCCTCCATCAGCACCGTCTCGATGATCCTGGCCGTCTCGGCCTTGGAGAAGCCGCGCTTGCGCAGGAACGCGCTGCGGTCCTCATCCGAGCGGGCCACGATCTTCTCCCGCGCGGACTTGATGCCGTTGACGAAGGGGAGGGGGGAGGAATTGGCGAAGCGGGTCAGCGCCGGTGCCGCCTCATGGGCAAAGCGGGATGCGGCGTATTTGGAGTGGCGGATGGTGATCTCCTCGAAATCCTCGACGCCCCAGAGATTGCGGTTCTGGCATACGGCACGCAGATAGAAGCTCGCCATGCCGAGCGTCTTCGCCCCGACCTCTGAGTTCCAGCAGTAGAAGCCGCGGAAATAGAGGTCGGGCGAACCGTCGGGCAGACGGCCGGCCTCGATGGGATTGAGGTCGTCCACCAGGAACAGGAACACATCCCGATCCGAGGCGTAGAGGGTCGTCGTATCCTTGGTGATGTCGACCCGGGGATTGTAGATGCCGGTGGACCAGTCGAGCACCCCCGGCACCTTCCAGCGGGTGTCGCCGGTGCCATCGCCGGCGATCCGCTGCACGGCGGCGACCAACTCGTGGTCAAAGATGCGGCCATAGTCGGGACCGGTGACGGCGCGCAGCTCGACCCGGCCGTCCTCGATCTCCAGCGTCTTCACCTGCTCGGCGCGATGGGAGGTGATACCATATTGCAGATTGATGCCGGCGAGCGGTGCCGGGAGCTGCCGCAAATAGGCCGCCGGGGCGCCGACCAGGCTCGCGAGCTGGCCGAAGCTCCAGTGGGTCGGGGCGACGGGGGCGTCCGAGCCCGGCAGCACCAGCGTCAGGCGTTCGGCGTTCTCTCGGCTCGCCTCGACGCGGATCGCCGCACTCTCGACCGTCCGCGTCCTGCTGTGCTCGGTCCGGCCGTACACTGCGGTGAACAGGTCCGACAGGGACAGGTAGCGCTCGTCATCCGGTCGGGAGAACCACTCTGAGGACACGCGGCCGATCCGCTCGCCGCGGCTGACGTCCACCTTGTAGCCGCCAGCACCATCGCGCGCGGCGTCCAGAATCTCCACCTGAGTCATGGGTCGTCTCCATGACGGGCGCCGGGAGCCTCTCTCCCAGCCCACATCCCGTCATGGCCGAACCGGCCAACCTCTCACTCTCGACTCGTTGCAGGACAACCCCGCTGACGGGTCGCCGGAGACCCGCAGCGTGGTAGTAGGGAAGCCCTTCCCTCAGAGCCGTAAATCGGAGCGGACGCAAAGGGGGCAATGGCCATGCGGCTCGGCTCAGGACTGCGGGGATCTTTCCCCCTGGCGCGCTTACGGGCTGTGACCCGTTGCGGCCCTTTGGAACGCCTGCTTTGGGCGCGCGAACTGAACCAGCGCGGCCTTAGCCGTTACGCACCGTCATGGCGGTGCGCAGCATCTTTGCTGGAGATGGTGCCGGGCTGCTCCCGACTTCCGAAAACTCTCCGCTTGCTGTTGGTAGTAAGCTTGCCTACCATAAGACAAAAGGAGAACGATCTCATGGCCAGTGTCGAGAAGGTGAGTGTCGCCCTCACCCCCGAAATGGCGGCGATGATGCGTGAGGTGGTCAAGACCGGCGAGTATGCGTCGGCGAGCGAGGTCATGCGGGAGGCCCTGCGCGACTGGAAGCACCGGCGGACGCAGCGTGCCAAGGCCATCGAAGAGCTGGGGCGGTTGTGGGATGCCGGCATGAGCAGCGGCCCCGCTGTCGATGGTGAGGAAGCCTTCGCCCGGATCAGGCAGAAGCTCGATGCCAAGATTGCTGGGCGTGGGGGAGAATGAGCTACCGGCTTCGACCACAGGCCGAGGCGGACATCGAAGCCATCGCCCTTTACATTGCCGAGGACAATCCTTCGGCGGCCCGACGCTGGTACGAAGATATTTACCGCCGTTGCCAGCGGATAGGGGAGATGCCAGGCATCGGCGTTGCGAGGCCCGAGGTGCGGCCTGAGCTGAGAAGCCTACCAGCCGGCAACTACCTGATTTTGTACCGCCAGATCGACGAGGGGGCGGAGATCGTCCGTGTCGTGCACGGCGCACGACAATGGGAAGATCTGCTCTAGATCGCGCCCGCGGATGGCTGCCAGGCAGGGCTGGAGATGATCCTTTGTGGACCTCGGAAACGTCTGCTTGTGGATGCCTAGCAGAGCATTACCGCCAAAAGGGTATGCCGATCGCCGTGCGCATCGGCGCGCAGATGACCACGCCTCGTTTCGTCATGGACTTGGCCTTTCATGGATCACGACTGATCGCATGCGCGCTGGCGGGGCCGGCGCGCTGATGACGCTCACGCCTTCCTTCGGATGGTCCCGTCCAATCGGGTTGCTTCCGCCACGGTGTTCGAAATCGTGCCGTACTTGCGGACGTTGGTGTGGAGCAAAGCCAGGCGCTGCTCCGTCTCGTCCGTATCGATGATCAGTTCGTAATCCACCGAGACGATCTTCGGTGGGGCGTCCTGCCGAACGGCGTGGAGCGTGACATCCACCCCGCGCAACTCGAAGTTCAGCATCGGGGTCACCCGCTCGATGCCCTTGATCATGCACGCAGCGATGGCGGCAAGGAACAGTTCCGCCGGGTTGAAAGCATCGGCGCGCCCGCCGATGTCGGTGTCGAGGGTGATCTCGGCCTCTTTCGTACGGGCGAGGCTGCCGTGTGCGTCGATGCGCGCCGCGCGAACCTTGTATTCCAGCATGGCGGGGCTCACGCCGCGAGCCAGCGGGCGACATCGTCCGGCTTCGGCAGGCCGCCGGCATGCACCACTTTGCCGTCGATGACGATGCCGGGAGTCGAGGCGATGCCGTAGCCGGCGATCACCACATAGTCCGTCACCTTCTCCACGCTCACGTCGAGTCCGAGCTTGGCCGCCTCGTCCCGCACCATCTGCGCCGTTGCCTCGCAGCGGGAGCAGCCGGGGCCGAGAACCTTCACGTCTTTCATGGCTTCTGCCTTTCTATTCAGGAAAACAGCGCGTTGAACAGGAAGCCCACGGCGAGGATGCCGGTTGCCACCACGCCGACGAACACGGCGATCAGCTTCAGGCTCAGTACTTTGCGCAGGATGATCATTTCCGGCAGGGACAAGGCGATCACCGCCATCATGAAGGCGAGCACGGTGCCCAGCGCCGCCCCCTTGGCCAGCAGGGCCTCCACCACCGGGATGATGCCCGCGGCATTGGAATACATGGGAATGCCCAAAAGGACCGCGGCCGGGACCGACCACCACGCATCCCGCCCCATGATGGAGGCGAGAAGGTCTGCCGGAACGTAGCCGTGGATGAAGGCGCCCGCCGCGATGCCGGCGATGATCCACATCCACACCTTGCCGACGATGTCGCGCACCGCGTCGAGGCCGGCTTTGATGCGATCCACCAGTGTCATGCCGTTCGGCGGCAGCTCGACCGGTGCGGCGCGCACATTGCGCACCCAGTCTTCCAGCCAGCCCTCCAGATGCAGCCGCCCGATGACCCAGCCGGCGACGATGGCCACCCCGAGGCCGAAGGCCAGATAGGTGAGCGCCACCTTCCAGCCGACCAGCGCGAACAGAAGGCCCAGCGCCACCTCGTTCACCATGGGCGCGGCGATGAGGAAGGAGAAGGTGACGCCGAGGGGCACCCCGGCGGAGACGAAACCGACAAACAGCGGCACCGCCGAGCAGGAGCAGAAAGGCGTGACGATGCCGAGGCCGGCGGCGGCCACATTGCCGAGCCCCTCGCGCTTTCCGGCGAGCAGGGCACGGGTGCGCTCGGCGGAGAAGAAGCTGCGCACCACGCCCATGGCGAACACCACCAGCGTCAGCAGCATCAGCACCTTGGGGGTGTCGTAGATGAAGAACGCGACCGCCTCGGCCAGATGGCTACCCGGCTCCACCGGCAGGCGGGCCACCAGCCATTGGGAGAACGGCGCGAGCTGGGCATAGACCGCGAACCACAGGGCGATCGCCGCGACCGTTGCCGCCGCCCAGGCCAGGGGCGAGGCCTCCCGGGGCGGCTTGCGCCCGGTCAATGACAGGTCGGCGCTCATGCGGCTCTCCTGTTCGATGACGCGTCCAGGCTCGCGAGGACAGCATCGATGATGGCGGCCTGCTCGGTCGGCAATTCGGGATTGCGGCGGTAGCGCACCCATTGGGCGTCCCGCCGGTCGACCACCAGGCCGGCCTGCTTGAGGACCGCCATATGGCGCGACATGCGGGATTGGGTGACGCCGAGGACGCGCACAAGCTCGCAGACGCAATGCTCGCGCCCGTCCCACAGGAGGCGGACCGCCGCGAGGCGGGTGGGTTCGGCCAAGGCCGACAGAAGGGTGAGCGCGGACTGCATGGATCCCATTTACGCTCATGCGCATATGCGTGTAAACGCATTTCATTCGAGGTCTATCGCCGGTAACGTGGCGATTTCGGCCATCGGTGACGACAGTTTCGGGTGTGTCCGCCCGCCGCTGTGGTTCGCGCGCAGGACCGCGGACGCCGTCCGTCCTGCATCACGAGTGGGGTATTGGGCGTGGATCGATGCGGCAGGAGGCGCAAGCGCGCCTAAAATGCTCGGGCTCAACCCCGGCTCAGGTCGGAGGGGCGGACGTGTCCGCCCGCAAGAAGGGAGAGCGTCATGAAAATCAAGTCTGTCTCCATTGCGCGCGTCGCAGCGTATGCGCTGGTCGCGGCGGCATTGTTCGCGGTGCCGGCGAGCGCCCAGATGGGCGGTGGGCCGGGCCAGGGTCCGGGGATGATGGGTCAGGGTGCGGGATATATGGGTCCCGGCCAGGGGGGCTGGGGTCCCGGGTTCCATCGCTCGGCCCGGGGCATGATGGGCGGCTGCGGGGGCTGGATGACCGGTGATGCCGATGGCGAGCTGCCCGCCTTCATTGAGGGGCGAGCTGCATTCCTGAAGGCCGAGCTCGGCGTCACCGATGCGCAGGCCAAGGCATGGAACGCCTATGTGGTGGCGATGAAGAACAATTTCGTCAGCATGCAGGGCTTGCGCCAGGCCATGCGCGCCAGCTTTGACGCCGACACGCCGGTGGAGCGCCTGGAGTCCCGTATCGCGGTGATGGAAGCCCGCGCCGCCGCTCTCAAGGACATGAAGCAGCCGCTAAGCGACCTCTACGCCGCGCTCAGCGATGGCCAGAAGAAGAAGGCCAACGAGCTGCTCACCGGCATGGGATGCATGATGTGAGCGTGACGGGGCGGGCCTCGCCGCCGGCCCGGGCGGGTGTGCCCACCGCCTCTGACGGACTTTGTCGCGACCGGCCTGTCTCATCAGGCTGGCTCCGCCAGGCGGATGTTGCCGGGATTGTCGTCCGCCGCGCGCATTGAGCCTGCCGAGGATCGCCCCGGGTTCCGAGCAATGCGCCGCGTCCGAAATGATGCTGACATCGGCCTCGCCGGATGTCGGCGCGACGCGGTGGAGACTTCTGGCAGGAGGTGAAAGTGTCGGACGGACCAGACGGGGCGCAGCCGCCCATGCCTCCCTCATCCGCGGGTGCCGCCGAAAGGCGCCCCAAGGGACGGATGCTCAAGACGATGGCCCTGACCGTGATGGCGGTCGCCGTGCTTGCGGCGGGAATCTTTTTCGTCGGCAGCAGACCCATTGCCGTCAACGTCGCCTCTCCCGAGCAAAACGTGCCGGTGCGGGTGTTCGGCCTGGGCACCGTCGAGGCCCAGGTGTTGTCCAAGATCGGCTTCGAGGTCGGTGCGACCCTCACCGCGCTTCTGGCCGATCATGGGGACCGCGTGTCCCGGGGGCGGGTGCTTGCGCGTCTCGATGCGGGGGAGCAGGAGGCCAAGGTCGCCAAGGCGGTGGCCGCGGTGGAGATCGCCGAAGTCAACATCCGCCGCGCCGAGGCGAACCTCCAGAAGGCCAACGCCGTCTTCGCCCAGAAGCAGGTGGCCAACCGGCGCAAGCAAACCCTGGCGGGACGAGATATCGTCTCCCAGCAAGTCGCCGAGGAGACGCTGCTCGACGAGGCTGTCGCCAATGCGGATGCGCTTGTGGCGCAAAGCGAGCTTGCAAGCGCCAAGGCCCAGCTCGCCGATGCGCGCGGCCAGCTGCAGTTTGAGCAGACCATGCTGCGCCATCGCACGCTGGTCGCGCCCTACGACGCCATCGTCATCGCGCGCCACAAGGAGGCCGGCAGCGTCGTCAATCCGGGGGAGCCCATCTTTTCCCTCGTGGCGGTCGGCACCTATTGGGGGCTGGCCTATGTGGACGAGGCGCGTGCCGGCTTCATCGAGGAGGGCCAGCGCGTGGAGGCCCGCAGGCGCTCAACCCCGCAGCAGAGCTTCGCCGGGCGCGTGGCGCGCATCGGCCTTGAAAGCGACCGTGTCACGGAGGAGCGACGCATCTATGTGAAGGGAGACAATCCTCCGCCCCGCATCTTCCTTGGCGAGCAAGTCGAGTTCTGGATCTCCGTCGCCACCCTCGACAAGGCCCTGCTCGTTCCGGAAGCCGCCGTGCAAGGCTATGACGGGCGGGAAGGCAAGGTCTGGACCGTGGAGCAGGGACGCCTCAAGCGCCGTCTCGTCGCCTTTCGCCATCGCACCGAGGATGGGCGGCTCGAAATCGTCGGCGGCCTTCCCGCGGGAGCGCTTGTGGTCACCCAGGTCGATCCGGCCTTCAAGGAGGGCGGCGCCGCGCGCGCCATCGGGGCCGGCGCCCCATGAACCTCGCCTACCGCGACATTTGCCACAACCTCGGACGCTTCTTGCTCACCTGCCTGGGGCTCGCCCTTCTGCTTGGGGTGGTGATGGCGATGATCGGAATTTATCGCGGCATCGTCGTTGACGCCCTGACCATATCCCGTGCGCCGGCGGTCGATCTCTGGGTCGTGGAAGCCAACTCGCGCGGTCCGTTCGCCGAGGCGTCCCGCATTCCAGGCGACGTTCGCGAAGCGGTGGCGCGCATTGCCGGCGTGACCGCGGCAGGCGGCATCACCTACCAGACCGTCGAGGCGGAGCATCAAGGCCGCAAGCTCCGCCTCTATGTCATCGGCTACGAGCCCACCCGGCCAGGGGGCCCGCCGGAGATCGTGGAAGGACGCGCCATCGTGCGCAGCCATTTCGAGATGGTCGCAGACCAGGCGAGCGGACTTGTTCTCGGCGACCGGATCGAGCTCGGGCGCAACACGTTCGCGGTCGTCGGCCTGACCCGGCACCAGGTCAATTCCGGCGGCGACCCGGCTGTCTACATCACCTTGGGGGATGCGCAGAAGCTGCAGTTCGATCTTGGTCCGCCCGCGGCCCGCGTCCAGATCGCGCGTGGAACCGCCGGGGCCGGTCGCGACACGGTGAATGCCGTCATCGCGCGCGTTCAGCCCAATGCGTCAGTGGATGCCGTGGCGGAGACGGTTCGTCGATGGAAGCACTTTTCGGCCATCACACAGGCGGAACAGGAGGACATTCTGTCCCGCTCGCTTGTCGATCGCGCCCGACGCCAGATCGGGCTGTTCACGACAATCCTGCTCTTTGTGTCTGCGGTTATCATCGCCCTCATCATCTATACGATGACCATGGAAAAGCTGAAGCAGATCGCGACGCTCAAGCTGATCGGCGCCCCCGACCGCACGATCGTCCTGATGATCGTGCAGCAGGCGCTGGCGCTCGGCCTGATCGGGTTCGCGCTCGGGACGGCCATGATCCTCGCCATCAAGGATCATTTCCCGCGTCGGGTGGTCCTCGAGGCGGACAATGTGGCCGGGCTCGGCCTGATCGTGCTTGCGGTCTGCATCGCGTCGAGCGGCCTGGGTGTTCGCGCGGCCTTGCGGGTTGATCCCGCCACAGCGCTCGGAGGCTAGGCACATGCCATTGGCCGGTGATCCCCTGGTTCGCCTCGATCACATCTCCAAGCATTTCGGCACGGGAACAACGCGTGTCGATGCCCTGCGCGACGTCTCGCTGACGGTCTACCCGCGCCAGGTCGTGGCTCTGCTGGGTCCGTCAGGCTCCGGCAAGACGACGCTGCTGAACGTGATCGGCTGCATCCTCGGCGCCTCGTCCGGGTCGATGGCGCTCGATGGCGAGCGCGTGATCGAGGATGGGCGCTGGCTGAGGTCCGATCTCAGGCGTCTGCGGCTGGACAAGATCGGCTTCATTTTCCAGTTCCACAACCTGATTCCGTTTCTCGACGCAACCGAGAATGTGGCCCTCGTCCTGCGCCTGGCCGGCAAGGATGCCGAGACCGCCCGGGCACGCGCGATCGAGCTCCTCGACTATCTGGAGGTCGGCAATCGACGCTCGGCGATGCCGGCCAAGCTCTCGGGCGGGGAGGCGCAGCGTGTCGCGATCGCCCGCGCGCTGGCCAATCGCCCACGCATCATCCTGGCTGACGAGCCGACCGCGGCCCTCGACTCCAAGCGCGCCGGGATCGTCATGGACCTCTTGCGCAAGGTCGCCATCGATCAGAATGCCGCGATCATCGCCGTCACCCACGATGAGAAGATCTTTGATCGCTTCGACCGCATCTTCGCCCTGCGCGATGGCCGGCTGGAAGCCGATGAGACTTCGCCCGCCTGAGGTCCCGCGACGCCCCTGCCCTCAGGCGCCGGGACGCACCATTCGCAGCAAGACGCCGCTCTTCAGCACGCTCTGGTGAAAGAGGACCGCGAGAACGTGAAGGGCGATCAGCGCCAGCAGAACCACCTTCAGCACAGTGTGGGCGCCGGCCGCGGGCCGGACATCGGCAAACCAGGCGAGCGCGCCGGACACCGACAGGGCGATCAGCACGCCATAGAAAGCAAGGTGTGTCACCTGGGCCAGCAGATGCAACGCCGGGGGTTCCCGCTCGGGCAGCGGCGGGACGCCGCGCGTCGCGCGCAGGGCGATGCGCCACAGGACCAGCACGAGGATGAGGGCGCCTCCCGCCACATGGGCGAGCACCAGCGGGTCGAACCCATAGGCCGTGCCCTGCACATAAGCGCTCCAGGCCTCGGCGATGGCATCGTTGATAAGATATTGGGCGGCCACAAGGGCCGCGACCGCCCAATGCAGGGCGATCTGTGTGCGGGAATAGCCGGCGGCGACGGGGACGGTCATGTCTTTGCCTTTCCGTATCGGGGGATGGGGCGGACCCGGCGCGGGGCCGCCCCGGCTCCGGATCAGTTCCCCGGCTTGGTGCCGGGCGCCGCCTGCTGGCCGTGCCACGCCTGCATCCGCGCCATCATCTGGGCGGGGAAGCGCATCTCCTCGGCGCTCAGCTGGCCGTCGCCATTGGCGTCGAGCATGGCGAAGGGGCGGTCGGCCATGGTCTTCGTCACCTCGGCGAAGAGCTTGCCGAACTCCTCGCGGGACAAGGTGCCGTTGCCGTCGCCATCATGGCTCGCCCGCAGCTTCTCGATGCCGGCTTCCGCCTCGGCGACGGTCACGGTGCCGTTCCCATCGGCGTCGAAGGTCATGAAGAGCTGCGCGGCGGCGAAGCGGCCCATGGGCCCATGCATGCCGCCGCCCATGCGCCCACCCATTGGGCCGTTCATGGGGCCACCCGTGCCCTGCCAGCCCGGGCCGCCATGGCCGCCCATCATGCCAAAGCCGGGACCGCCGCCCCAGCAGCCGCCCGGGCCGCCGGCAATGGCGGGGATCGAGACCGCCCCCACCACGGCAATGGCGGCGACGGCCCCCAGGATCGCGAGCGTCTTGCGTTTCATGTCCTCACCTCATCGGTTGTGCATTTCGATGGGGGGAGGATGGGCGGGCTGCGTCGCGGCAGGATATCGGCGGAAGGGGCGAAGTGTATCGCTCTGTCGCATGCCCCTGCCTTCGCGACCGGACGCGACATTTGGTTTTCCGGGTCGCCCAAGGAGGCGCTAAACCTGCCCCATGGCAGAGCACCCTCACATTCCCCACATCCTGGTCGTGGACGATCACCGCGAGATCCGCGACGCGGTCGGCCGGTACCTGGAGAAGAACGGGCTGAGGGCGACCACCGCGAAGTCGGCGGCCGAGATGGACGAGCATCTGCGGAGCGGACGCTTCGATCTCGTGATCCTCGACGTGATGATGCCGGGCGAGGACGGGCTGTCGGCGGCGCGTCGCCTGAGCGCTGCGGGCGGCCCACCGATCCTCATGCTCAGCGCGCTGGCGGAGGAGACCGACCGGGTGGTCGGCCTCGAAATCGGCGCGGACGACTATCTGGTGAAGCCCTTCAGCCCCCGCGAGCTGCTGGCCCGGGTAAAAGCCATCCTGCGCCGCAGCGAGCGGCCGGAACTGCTGGCGGGCGCCCTCGGCGGGCGCAAGCTGGTCTTTGCCGGCTGGGTCCTCGATACCGACAGCCGCCAGCTCGCGCATGAAACGGACGGACGGGAGGTCGCCCTCACCACCGCCGAATTCAAGCTGCTGGTGGCCTTTCTGGAGCGCCCCCGGTTCGTGCTCTCCCGCGACCAACTCATGGACCTCACCAGCGGCCGCAGCGCCGACGCCTTCGACCGCACCATCGACAACCAGGTCAGCCGCCTGCGCCGCAAGATCGAGGCGAACCCCGCCGAGCCGAAGATCATCACCACCATTCGGGCGGGCGGCTACAGCCTCGCCGCCGATGTGCGGGAGGCGAGATGAGGCCGCTTCTCCCCAAGAGCTTTCTGCCCAAGAGCCTTTTGCCCAGGAGCCTTCTGGCCCAGGTGGCCCTGCTTTCGGTGGCGGCCATGGTCCTCGGCCAGATCGCCAGCTTCTGGCTGTTCACGGCGGAGCGGGGCGCGATCATCCGGGCGGATCAGCGCGCCATGGCCGTCGAGCACGCAGTGCGGCTCGCAAGGCTGGTCGATGGGGCGCCCGTGCCCGTGCGCGGCGAACTGGTGGAGGCTGCCACCTCCCGCGCCCTGCGCTTCGTGCTCTCCCCCGATCCTGCGGTGCCCGAGGGCCGTTCGGATATTGCGGTGGACTGGCCCGGCGCCCGCGCGCAGGAGGCCTGGGACACCTCCCATCACGGCCATGGGCCACCCGCCCCCATGCGATGGCTGAGGGACTACGGCATCGCCCCGGCCGAGCCGCGCCTTTCGCTGCCGCTCGCGGATGGCCTCTGGCTCAACGCCGCCGCCCGGCTGGAGCGGCCCGGCATGCACCTGCCGCCCCAGGCGCTTGCCTCGACCCTGCTGACGCTGCTGCTGCTTCTCGGCGCGCTCTGGCTGGGGCTCAAGCGGATCACCGGCCCCCTGCGCAAGCTGGCTCAGGCCGCCGATGCGTTCGGGCTCGGCGCCGAGCCGCCTCCTTTGCCCCGTGGGGGACCGCGCGAGGTGCGCGCGCTCGCCGAGGCTTTGGCCCGGATGCATGAGCGGCTCTACAAGATGATCGGCGAGCGCACACGCATGCTGGCGGCGCTCGGCCACGATCTGCGCTCGCCCATCACCGCCTTGCGGCTGCGGGCGGAGATGGTGGAGGACGACGAGATCCGCGAGCGCATGGCCCTCATCCTCAACGAGATGCAGGAGATGACCGAGGCCACCTTGGCCTTCGCGCGCGGCGTATCGGTGGCCGAACCCCTGGAGCCGGTGGACCTGAACGGCCTCCTGGCCGATCTTGCGGCGGAGCTTTCCGCCTCGGGCCCGCCCGTCACCCTCGTTGTGTCGGCGCCGCACGTCCTCCCGCTCCGCCGGATGGCCCTGCGCCGCGCCCTGCGCAACCTGCTGGAGAACGCCCAGCGCTATGGCGCGGGCGCGACGGTCGGGATCAGCCCTGCCGGGACAGAGACCTTCGTCACCATCGACGATGCCGGACCGGGCATTCCGGAAGCGGATCTGGAGCGGGTGTTCGACCCCTTCGAGCGGCTGGAAACCTCCCGCTCGCGCGAGACCGGCGGCGCAGGTCTCGGCCTTCCCATCGCCCGTGCCATCCTGCGCGCCCATGGGGGCGAGGTGAGCCTGTCCAACCGGCCGGACGGCGGGCTGCGGGCAACGGTCCGCCTGCCGGCGGCGAACCAAGCGGCCAAGGCTCGGGCGAACGCGTCGCGTGAGCCGTAGACGTCTCGCCCCGCCGCGCGCCAGCCGAGCCAGCCGAGCGCGAGGACCGCGAGAGCGAGCCAGGGCAACAGCGGAGATGCGGCGTCTGCGCCAGCCCGAGGACGCCAAGCTGAAGCGGATTGTGGCGAAACTGTTCCGGGACCAGGCGATGTTGCGGGACGGCGTACCCCGTCAGACCAGCGAGCCGTGCCAAGACCGGTCATTCAGGTTCGTCGATGAGCGGATTTGGTCGAGCGAACCGACGCAAGGCTTCCACATCCCCAACATGGATCGAGGAGCCGGCGCTAGATACACCCAAATCCTTTAGCGTTGCGAACGCGCGGGAAAGATTTTCTGGCGTCATTCCGAGCAGAGAAGACAGCTTTCTCTTTTCGAAATCCAGCTCAATGACGCCTTCTGAACGATGATCTGCCATGTTCTGGATCAGCCAATTGGCAAGGCGCTCTGCGCCGGTGCGCAGCTTTTGATTCTTCAATTCCTTTATGGTGCAGCGATAGCCACGCGCCAGCTCGGTCACCACGGCGCTCCTGAAGCCGGCATCGGCCCCCAAGGCGGAGCGCACATGCTCGGCCGGAATCATGAGCAACTGGGATTTGCCCAGCGTTCGGGCTGATTGGAGGTAGGCCTGATCGTTGAGGACCGCCGCCAGAATGAAGGTTCCCATCGGGCGAACCAGACCGATCGTTGTCTCCCGTTCGCCATCGGCCGCGAACATCTCCACCAATCCGTCCACCACCACGTGCAGGAAGTCGGCCCGGTCGGCTTCGTTGATGATGGTGACACCTGGCGGAAAGCGTTGAAGAAGGCCGGTCCGCATCATTCTGGCGAACGTCTCCTTCTTCGCCTCCCGAAACAAGGGGAGGTGCCTGACGGCATCGGCATCCTCGGGCTTCATTCTTTCCTCACCTGCGGCGGAGCGAGAGACAATATCCCGACAATTGATAAATATCAATCGTTGAGGCGTATAGAATCAAACCAAGAACAATCAGATGTCTATTCTTCATGAAGCGAAATCATCCCATCGTCATCATCTCAGTTCATTGCATTGAAGCTGATACAAATCAAAGAACCCGGTAGCTTGATCAGGCAGTTTGCTGTCGCACGACGCAGCCGTGCTTTTGCAACGGGCGAGATCAAGCCATGCAACCCATTCGAGACGTGAGCGCCGCGGACCAGCGGACCTCCCTCGCCATGAGCACCATCGCCTTCACCGTATGCTTTGCGGTGTGGACGATCTTTTCCATCATCGGCATCCGCATCCGCCAGGACCTGGGGCTTTCGGACACCCAGTTCGGCCTTCTGGTGGGAACGCCCATCCTCACCGGCTCGCTCATCCGCGTGGCGCTGGGCATCTGGACCGACCGCTACGGCGGGCGCGTGGTCTTCAGCCTGACCATGCTTGCAGCAGCCCTCGCCACCTTCCTCCTGACCTACGCCACCACCTATCCGCAATTCCTCCTCGCCGCCCTCGGCGTGGGCATTGCCGGCGGTTCGTTCGCGGTGGGCGTCGCCTATGTCTCGCGCTGGTACCCGCCGCAGAAGCAGGGCACGGCCCTGGGCATCTTCGGCGCCGGCAACGTGGGCGCTGCCGTCACCAAGTTCCTCGCTCCCTTCGTCCTCGTCGCCTATGGCTGGCAGATGGTGGCTCAGGTGTGGGCGGCGGCGCTGGTGGTGATGGCCATCGTGTTCTTCCTCACCACCAAGGATGATCCCGTGCTGGTGGAGCGTCGCCGCCTCGGCGTTCGGCCGAAGAGCGCGTGGCTGGAGCTTGAGCCGCTCAAGAATATCCAGGTCTGGCGCTTTGCCCTTTATTATTTCTTCGTGTTCGGCGTCTTCGTCGCGCTGGCCCTGTGGCTGCCCCAGTATCTGGTGAAGGTCTACGGCCTCAGCATCACGAGCGCTGGCATGATCGCCGCCGCCTTCTCGGTACCGGCCAGCATCTTTCGCGCCTATGGCGGGCATCTCTCGGACGTCTACGGCGCCCGGCGGGTGATGTACTGGACCTTCCTGGTCTCGGTGGTGGCCACCTTCATCCTGTCCTATCCGCCCACCGATTATGTGGTGCAGGGCATCCATGGCCCCATCGCCTTCCACATGGAAATGGGCGTGGTGGGGTTCACCGTCGCAGTGTTCGTGCTCGGCTTCTTCATGGCCCTGGGCAAGGCGGCCGTCTACAAGCATATTCCGGTCTACTACCCCAACAACGTGGGCGCGGTGGGTGGCCTCGTGGGCATGATCGGCGGGCTCGGCGGCTTCATCCTGCCGCTCATGTTCGGCGTGCTCAACGATTTGACCGGCCTGTGGACCAGCTGCTTCATGCTGCTGTTCGTGCTCGCCGCCGGTTCGCTGGCATGGATGCACCTTGCCATCCGCCAGATGGAGAAGGAGGCCACCGGCGAGACGCTGGATAAGCTGCCCGAGCTGCCGGAAATGCAGGGCATGCAGCCTGCGGCCGCCGCGGTCCCCGCCGCCGTGCGCGGCGCCATCCTCACCGACTGGCGGCCGGAAGACCCCACCTTCTGGCAGAAGACCGGCCGGGCGATCGCGCGGCGCAACCTGTGGCTCTCCATCCCGGCGCTGCTGTTGTCCTTCGCGGTGTGGCAGGTGTGGTCGGTGGTGGTGGCCAAGCTGCCGCTGGTGGGCTTCCGCTTCACCACTGACCAATTGTTCTGGCTCGCCGCTTTGCCGGGGCTGACCGGAGCGACGCTGCGCATCTTCTATTCCTTCATGGTACCCATCTTCGGCGGGCGCCTGTGGACGACGCTCACCACCTGGTCGCTGATCATCCCGGCGCTGGGCATCGGCTATGCGGTGCAGAATCCGGATACGCCCTATGTGGTGCTGCTGATCCTGGCGCTGTTGTGCGGCTTCGGCGGCGGCAACTTCGCCTCCTCCATGGCCAACATCTCCTTCTTCTTCCCGAAGGCGGAGAAGGGCAATGCGCTGGCGCTCAATGCCGGCCTCGGCAATCTCGGGGTCAGCGTGGTGCAGTTCGTGGTGCCCCTCGTCATCACCATGGGCATCTTCGGCGGCCTCGGCGGCGATCCGGCCATGGTGAAGGCGGCAGGCGGCACGGCCCCCATGTGGCTGCAGAATGCCGGCTTCATCTTCGTGCCGTTCATCATCCTGTCCGCCCTCGGGGCGTGGTTCGGCATGAACGACATCGCCTCCGCCAAGGCCTCGTTCCGCGAGCAGGCGGTGATCTTCCAGCGCAAGCACAACTGGATTATGTGCTGGCTCTACACCGGCACGTTCGGCTCTTTCATCGGCTATTCGGCGGGCTTTCCGCTGCTCACCAACATCCTTTTCCCGGAGGTGAACGCCCTCAAGTTTGCCTTCCTCGGGCCCCTGGTCGGTGCGCTGGCGCGCTCCGGCACGGGCTGGCTTGCGGACCGCTACGGCGGCGGGCGCGTCACCATCTATGTGTTCGTGCTGATGATGGCGGGCGTCTCCGGCGTGCTGTGGTCCATCGGCATGCGCTCCGAGCCCTGGGCGTTCTGGGCCTTCTTCGGCTCCTTCCTGGTGCTGTTCCTCGCCACCGGGGTGGGCAACGCTTCCACCTTCCAGATGATCCCGGCCATCATGGGGAAGGAAATGGACCGGCTGATGCCGGGAGCCGACGCCGAGACGCGGCGCCGGCAGGCGGAGAAGGAGGCGGCGGCCATCACCGGCTTCACCTCCGCCATTGCCGCCTTCGGGGCCTTCTTCATCCCCAAGGGCTACGGCTCCTCCATCGCCCTTACCGGCTCGCCCGAGGCGGCGCTGTGGGCCTTCCTCATCTTCTACGTGAGCTGCCTCGTGCTCACATGGGCCGTCTACACCCGCAAGGGCGGTCTGCTCCATGACGTCGAGCGCGGGATCGCCCCGCGCCCCACCCACCGTCCGGCCACGGCCGCGTAACGGGAGGCAGGAAGAACATGTCCCATTTCCTTGACCGTCTCACCTTCTTCCGCCGCGAAACGGAGACTTTCTCCGACGGCCACGGCATCGTCACCCACGAGGACCGCTCGTGGGAGGACGGCTACCGGAAGCGCTGGCAGCACGACAAGATCGTGCGCTCCACCCATGGCGTAAACTGCACCGGCTCCTGCTCGTGGAAGATCTACGTCAAGGGCGGCATCGTCACCTGGGAAACCCAGCAGACGGACTATCCCCGTACGCGGCCCGATTTGCCCAATCACGAGCCGCGCGGCTGCGCCCGCGGCGCCTCCTACAGCTGGTATCTCTATTCCGGCGCGCGGGTGAAGTATCCGATGATCCGCGGCCGGCTTCTGAAGCTGTGGCGCGCCGCGCGGGCGAAGCTTTCGCCGGTGGCGGCCTGGGCCTCCATCGTGGAGGATCCGCAGGCACGCGCCTCCTACACCTCCATCCGCGGCCATGGCGGCCTGGTGCGCGCCACCTGGGACGAGGTGAACGAGATGATCGCCGCCGCCAACGCCTATACGGTGCGCACCCACGGGCCGGACCGGGTGGTGGGCTTCTCGCCCATCCCGGCCATGTCCATGGTCTCCTATGCGGCGGGAGCACGCTATCTCTCGCTCATCGGCGGCGTGTGCCTGTCGTTCTACGACTGGTATTGCGACCTGCCGCCCGCCTCCCCCCAGACCTGGGGCGAGCAGACCGACGTGCCGGAAAGCGCCGACTGGTACAATGCCGGCTTCATCATCGTGTGGGGCTCCAACGTACCGCAGACCCGCACGCCGGACGCCCATTTCTACACCGAGGTGCGCTACAAGGGCACCAAGAGCGCCGTGGTCTCGCCCGATTATGCCGAAGCCACCAAGTTCGCCGACATCTGGCTGAACCCAAAGCAGGGCACGGACGCGGCGCTGGCCCTCGCCATGGGCCATGTGATCCTCAAGGAATATCACGTCGACCGGCAGGTGCCCTATTTCGACGACTACCTGCGGCGCTACTCGGACATGCCGTTCCTGGTCCGCTTGGTGGAGCAGAACGGGCATCTGGTGGCCGAGCGGATGCTGCGCGCATCCGACCTGCCGGGAGCGCTGGGCGAGGCCAACAATCCTGAATGGAAGACGGTCGCGCTGGACGAGGCATCCGGCGATCTTGTCGCGCCGCTCGGCTCGATCGGTCATCGCTGGGGCGAGCAGGCCAAGTGGAACCTGGAGGAGAAGGACGGGCTGGGCCGCGACATCCGCCTGAAGCTCTCACTGGCCGGGGAGGGGGCCGAGGTTGCCGCTGTGGACTTCCCCTATTTTGGCGGACGCGCCACCGAGCATTTCGTCGCCACCCAACACGGCGAGATCCTCACCCGCAACGTGCCGGTGCGCACTCTGGCGGCCGCGGACGGGAGCGAAATGAAGGTCGCCACCGTCTACGACCTGATGATGGCGAACTACGGCCTCGACCGCGGCTTCGGCGGCGATCACGTCGCAGCCTCCTATGATGACGACGTGCCCTTCACCCCCGCCTGGGCGGAGCGCATCACCGGGGTGAAGCGCGGGGCCATCGTCACCGTGGCGCGCGAGTTCGCCACCAATGCGGAGAAGACCAACGGCCGCTCCATGGTGATCATCGGCGCCGCCATGAACCATTGGTACCACATGGACATGAGCTACCGGGGGGTGATCAACCTCCTGGTGTTCTGCGGTTGCGTCGGCCAGTCCGGCGGCGGCTGGTCGCATTATGTAGGGCAGGAGAAGCTGCGCCCGCAGACCGGCTGGCAGCCCTTGGCCTTCGGCCTCGACTGGAGCCGCCCGCCACGCCAGCAGAACGCCACCTCCTTCTGGTACGCCCACACGGACCAGTGGCGCTACGAGACCCTGACCGCCGGCGAGATCCTCTCCCCCACCGCACCGGAGGGGGACTGGAACCAGACCTTCATCGACTACAACGTGAAGGCCGAGCGCATGGGCTGGCTGCCCTCCGCGCCCCAGCTCAAGCAAAACCCGCTGGACATCGCCCGCCGGGCGAAGGCGGCGGGCCGGGAGGTCAAGGACTATGTGGCTTCCGCCCTGAAGACGGGCGCGCTGGAATTATCCTGCCACGATCCGGACGACCCGGCCAACTGGCCGCGCAACCTGTTCATCTGGCGCTCCAACCTGCTCGGCTCTTCCGGCAAGGGGCATGAATATTTCCTGAAGCACCTGCTCGGCACCGAAAACGGCGTCATGGGCAAGGATCTCGGCGCAGAAGGCGCCGTGCGCACCAAGGAAGTCGTCTGGCATGAAGAGGCGCCGAAAGGAAAGCTCGATCTCCTGGTGACGCTGGACTTCCGCATGTCCACCACCTGCGTCTACTCGGACATCGTGCTGCCCACTGCCACCTGGTACGAGAAGAACGACCTCAATACATCGGACATGCATCCCTTTATCCATCCGTTGTCCGCGGCGGTGGACCCGGCGTGGGAGGCCCGCTCCGACTGGGACATCTACAAGGGCATCGCGAAGGCCTTCTCGCAGGTGGCCCCCGAGGTGCTGGGCGTGGAGGAGGACACGGTCCTAACCCCCATCCTGCACGATACGGCGGGCGAGCTGGCGCAGGCCATGGACGTGAAGGACTGGAAGAAGGGCGAAGTGGAGCCCATTCCCGGCAAGACCATGCCGCAGGTCACGGTGGTGACGCGCGACTATCCCGCTACCTATGCCCGCTTCACCGCTCTCGGCCCGCTGATGGAGAGCATCGGCAACGGCGGCAAGGGCATCAGCTGGAAGACCGGGCACGAGGTGGATGCGTTGCGCGCCCTCAACGGCGTGCATCGCGACGGCCCGGCCAAAGGCCTGCCGAAGATCGAGACCGACATCGACGCCACCGAGGTCATCCTCATGCTGGCGCCGGAGACCAATGGCGAGGTGGCGGTGAAGGCGTGGGATGCCCTTTCCAAGGCCACCGGGCGCGAGCACGCCCACCTGGCGCGGGCGAAGGAGGACGAGAAGATCCGCTTCCGCGACGTGCAGGCCCAGCCGCGCAAGATCATCTCCTCGCCCACCTGGTCGGGCATCGAGAGCGAGACGGTCTGCTACAGCGCCGGCTACACCAACGTGCACGAACTGATCCCGTGGCGCACGCTCTCGGGCCGCCAGCAGCTCTACCAGGACCACCTGTGGATGCGGGCCTTCGGCGAGGGCCTCGTCACCTGGAAGCCGCCGGTGGACCTGAAGACCATTGTCGGCCACCGCGACGCGCAGCCCAACGGGCACAAGGAGATCGTCCTCAACTTCATCACGCCGCACCAGAAGTGGGGCATCCACTCCACCTACACCGACAACCTCCTGATGCTGACGCTGAACCGCGGCGGCCCGGTGGTGTGGGTGTCGGAGGATGACGCGCGCAGTGCCGGCATCGTCGACAACGACTGGGTGGAGGTGTTCAACGCCAACGGCGCGCTCACCGCCCGCGCGGTGGTCTCCCAGCGCGTCATGCCGGGCATGATGATGATGTATCACGCCCAGGAAAAGATCGTGAACACGCCCGGCTCCGAGCTCACCGGCAACCGGGGCGGCATCCACAACTCGGTCACCCGCACGGTGCTGAAGCCGACCCACATGATCGGCGGCTATGCCCAGCTGGCCTACGGCTTCAACTATTACGGCACCGTGGGATCGAACCGCGACGAGTTTGTCGTCATCCGCAAGATGAACAAGGTCGACTGGCTGGAAGAGCCCCTTTCGACCACCCCGGCGAAGGAGATGGCCCAATGAAGATCCGTGCCCAGATCGCCATGGTTCTCAACCTCGACAAGTGCATCGGGTGTCACACCTGCTCGGTCACCTGCAAGAATGTGTGGACCAGCCGCCAGGGTGTCGAATACGCCTGGTTCAACAATGTGGAGACCAAGCCCGGCGTCGGCTATCCCCGCGAGTGGGAGAACCAGAAGAAGTGGAACGGCGGCTGGCGCCGCAAGGCGAACGGCAAGATCGAGCCGAGGATGGGCGCGAAATGGCGCATCCTCGCCAACATCTTCGCCAATCCCGACCTGCCCGAGATCGACGATTACTACGAGCCCTTCACCTTCGACTACGAGCACCTGCACACGGCGAAGGAATCCAAGGCGTTCCCAACCGCGCGCCCGCGCTCGCTGATTTCAGGCGAGCGGATGGAGAAGATCGAATGGGGGCCGAACTGGGAGGAGATCCTCGGCGGCGAATTCGAGAAGCGCCGGAAGGACGCGAACTTCGAGGGCATCCAGGCCGACATCTACGGCCAGTTTGAAAACACCTTCATGATGTACCTGCCGCGCCTGTGCGAGCATTGCCTGAATCCCACCTGCGCGGCGGCCTGCCCCTCCGGCGCCATCTACAAAAGGGAGGAGGACGGCATCGTCCTCATCGATCAGGACAAGTGCCGGGGCTGGCGCATGTGCGTGTCCGGCTGCCCCTACAAGAAGATCTATTACAACTGGTCTTCGGGAAAGTCGGAGAAGTGCATCTTCTGCTATCCGCGCATCGAGGCGGGCCAGCCTACCGTCTGCTCGGAAACCTGCGTCGGGCGCATCCGCTATCTCGGCGTGCTGCTCTATGACGCCGACCGCATCGAGGAAGCGGCCAGCGTCGAGGACGAGACGAAGCTCTACCAGGCCCAGCTCGACCTCTTCCTCGACCCCAAGGACCCCGCGGTCATCGCCCAGGCCCGCGCCGACGGCGTGCCCGACGCGTGGCTTGAGGCGGCGCGCCATTCGCCCGTCTGGAAGATGGCCATGGAGTGGAAGGTAGCCTTCCCGCTCCATCCCGAATACCGCACTTTGCCCATGGTGTGGTACGTGCCGCCGCTCTCGCCCATCCAGAATGCCGCCGCGTCCGGCAAGATGGGGCTCGACGGCGAGATGCCGGACGTGCGCTCCCTGCGCATCCCGCTGAAGTATCTTGCGAACCTGCTCACGGCCGGCAATGAGGAGCCGGTCGCCCTGGCGCTGGAGCGCATGCTGGCCATGAGGGCCTATATGCGCGCCAAGACCGTGGACGGGCGCATCGACGAGGCCATTGCCACCAGGGTCGGCCTCACGGGCGCGGCCATCGATGACATGTACCAGGTGATGGCCATCGCCAATTACGAGGACCGCTTCGTCATCCCCACCGCCCACCGCGAATGGAGCGAGGACGCCTACGATCTGCGCGGGTCCTGCGGCTTCTCCTTCGGCAACGGCTGCTCCGGCGGCGACAGCGATCTCAACCTGTTCGGCAGTCCTTCCGCGAAGAAGGCCCGCACCCCGATGGAGGTGGAGTGATGGCGAGCGCGTCCCCGAACCTGACCTTCAAGGCGCTGTCGGCCCTCCTCGCCTATCCCAGCGAGGACCTGGCGGCCGCCGCGCCGGCCATCGCCGACGTGCTCGCGCTGGAAGGCCTTGTGGCAGCGCCGGAGCGCGCTGCCCTTGCCCCCCTCATCGCGGAACTGGCGCAGGAGGACCTGTTCGCTCTGCAGGAAACCTATGTCGGTCTGTTTGACCGTACCCGGCGCCTGTCCCTGCATTTGTTCGAGCACGTGCACGGGGAAAGCCGCGATCGCGGGCAGGCCATGGTGGACCTCGCCGGCATCTATGAGAAGGGCGGGCTCGTGCTCATCGCCAACGAACTGCCGGACTATCTGCCCCTGTTCCTGGAGTTTCTCTCCACCCGGCCCCTGACCGAGGCGCGGGGGCTGATGGCCGACATCGCCCACATCCTCGCGAGCCTCGAGGAGCGGCTCGCGTCGCGCGGCTCCGCCTATGCGGCCGTATTCGCCGCGCTGCGGACGCTGGCGGCCGACGGGATGGTGGTCGCCCCATCCCCAGCACCTGCGGTGGATGAACCGGTGGACGACTTTGCCGCCCTCGACGCGGCCTGGGAGGAGACTGCGGTCACCTTCGGGCCCGGCGAGGGTATGGGCGCCTGCTCCGTGGACCGCTTCAGAACCCAGTTGCGTGCCGCCCAGCGCGACGCGCGCCACACCGTCGCTTGAGGGAGGGCGATCATGTCCCAGGCCATCAACGCCGCTCTGTTCGGCTGGTATCCTTATCTTTGCCTCACCGTGTTCCTGCTCGGCAGCCTGATCCGCTTCGACCGCGAGCAATACACCTGGAAGACCGGCTCGTCCCAATTGCTGCGCAAGCGGCAATTGCGCTGGGGCTCCAACCTGTTCCACGTGGGCATCCTGGTCATCTTCATCGGCCATGCGGGCGGGCTGCTCACCCCCATCTGGGTGTTCGATGCGCTGGGTGTGTCTCACAGCTTCAAGCAGGGGCTCGCCATCACGGCGGGCGGCATCGCCGGGGTGATGTGCTTCATCGGCATCGCGCTTCTGGCGCATCGCCGGTTGTTCGATCCGCGCATCCGGGCGAATTCCAGCTTCGGCGACACCGCCATCCTGCTCCTTTTGTGGGTACAGCTGACGCTCGGGCTCTCCACGATCTTCATCTCGCTCCAGCACATGGACGGGCACGAGATGGTGAAGTTCATGAATTGGGCGCAGGGCATCCTCACCCTCCAGCCCTCGGCCGCCGCTTACGTGGCGGACGTCAGCCTCGTATTCAAGGCGCATCTGGTGCTGGGCATGACCATCTTCCTGGTCTTCCCCTTTACCCGCCTCGTGCACGTGTGGAGCGCGCCGGTCTGGTATCTCGGCCGGACCGGCTACCAGGTGGTGCGCACCCGCCTGCCGCGCCGCGCCGAGGCGCCCATGGTCGCGCGTGCCCCGATCGCCGCGGTGCGGCCGGCGGCCCGCAGCCCGGCGGAGTGAGCGCCATGACACAGGATGTCGCCCCCGCCGCCGCCCGCGCCACGCGACCCGACGAAGTTTCGGTCAATGGCGTCATCATCTCCCGCGCCGAGATCGCGCGGGAGATCCAGAACCACCATGCCACCACGCCGGCGCAGGCCTGGCACGCCGCCGCCCGCGCTCTGGTGGTGCGCGAACTGCTGCTGGCCGAGGCCGACGGCCTCGACATCGCCGCCCTGCCCGCCGCCCACCCGGACGGGTCGCGCGAGACCGACGAGGAGTCGACCATCCGCGCCCTGCTGGAGCAGGAAGTGAAGGTGCCGACGGCGGACACCGCCACCTGCCGCCGCCATTTCGAGCGCCACCGCTCCAGCTTCCGCACCGACGACCTGTTCGAGGTGGCGCACATCCTCATTCCCGCCGCCCCGGACGATGCCGGGGGCAGGGCCGAGGCGCGCGCGACGGCGCAGGCGCTGCTCGCGCAGATCCTTTCGGGCGAAGCCGCGTTCGAGGCGATGGCTCGCGCGCATTCCGCCTGCCCCTCCCGCGAGGTGGGCGGCAGCCTCGGCCAGATCGGTCGGGGGCAGACGGTGGCCGAGTTCGAGGCGGCGCTCGCGGCGATGGCGCCCGGCATGGTGCATCCCGAGCCGGTGGAGACGCGCTACGGCTTCCACATCGTGCACCTCGCCCACCGCATCGACGGGCGCGATCTGCCGTTCGAGGCGGTCGAGCCGGTCATCGCCGGGCACCTGGAGCTGACCGCCTGGCACATCGCCGTGCGCCAGTACCTGAGCCTCCTGGTCGGGCGCGCGCAGATCCGCGGCGTGGCCATGGACGGGGCGGCCTCGCCCTTGGTGCAATAGGAGGCGCAGATGCTGCTCGGAACCCTCCTTAAGCAACTCCAGGACGGGCGGTTCGCCGAGGAGATCCTGTTCTCCCTCGGCGACGTGACCCTCGCGGCGCGGGCAGAGGCGGCCGGCGCCCCCTTCGGCGAGTGCGCGGCGGACTATGCCTCCGCTGCCTGCGCCCGCTTCAGCAATGGGGCTTCGGACGAGGACTGGCTCGCCCTCATGACCGCGCTGGAAAAGGGCACGGACCCCGCCGCCACCTGTCTGAGGGCCATGATGGAGTGGGCCCTGAAGGCCGATGCCACCGCCGCCGCGCCGCAGGAGGCCGGCTGCGGGTGCGGCGGCACCGGCGGCTGCGGCGGCCACGCGAATGAGGCGCACCCGGGAGGCGCCGATGGAGCGCCCTGATCCCGCAAGCCGGGCGCGCAGCTTGTCCGGCGCCGTGCTCGACGAGTTGTTCGACAACAATCTCGCCTGGGCCCATGCCAAGAGCGCGCAGGACCCCACCTTCTTCCGTCGCCTCGCCGAGCAGCAGGCACCCCGCTTCCTCTGGGTCGGCTGCTCCGACAGCCGGGTGCCGGCCAACGACGTGGTGGGCCTCGACCCGGGCGAGATCTTTGTTCACCGCAACATCGCCAACGTGATCCATTCCAGCGACATGAACATGCTGGCGGTGCTGGAATATGCAGTGGAAGTGCTGCGGGTGCGCCATGTCATCGTCTGCGGCCATTACGGCTGCGGCGGCGTGCGGCGCGCCCTTGAACATGCGGACGGCGCGGTGGACGGCGGCCTGGTGGACCACTGGCTTGCGCCCATCGTGGAACTTCATGCGCGCCACCGCCGGGCGCTCGATGCGCCGGGCCTCGCGGAAAGGCGGCTCGACCGCATGTGCGAGCTGAACGTGGAACTGCAGATCCGCCGCCTCGCCGCCACTCCCGTGCTGAAATCGGCCTGGACGCGCGGCCTGGACGTGACCGTCCACGGCTGGATCTACGGCATCGGCGACGGGCTGCTGCGCGACCTCGGCACCACCCTTTCGTCCTGCGCCGAGCTTGCCGCCTTGCGCCCCCTGGACACCCTGCTTGCGGCCCCGCAGGAACCCATGTCCGCCGCACGGCTCCACGCCATCGCCGCCTTCCTGGAGCTGGACGTGGCCGACCTGAACGCTGCTGAACTGCCGGCCTGCGGCGATGCCTGCACTTGCGGCGCCTTCCCCGCCGTTACTGCCGTCGCGCCGGCTGGCATGGAGGAGAGCTGAACATGCACCCGTCTCCGGCTCCCTGCGCCATGGTGGACCTGTTCGGCCGCCGCATCACCTATCTGCGTCTGTCGGTGACCGACCGCTGCGACCTGCGTTGCGTCTATTGCATGGCGGAGGACATGACCTTCCTGCCGCGCGACCAGGTGCTCTCCATCGAGGAGCTGGACCGCCTCGCCAGCGTCTTCATCGGCATGGGCGTCACCAAGCTGCGCATCACTGGCGGCGAACCGCTGGTGCGCAAAGGCATCATGGACCTGTTCGGCGCCCTGTCGCGCCATCTCTCCTGCGGCGCGCTGAAGGAGCTGACGCTCACCACCAACGGCACCCAGCTGTCCCGCCACGCCGACGCGCTCGCCCGGTGCGGCGTGAAGCGCCTCAACGTCTCCCTCGACACCCTCGATCCCGCCCGCTTCCGCGCCATCACCCGGCGCGGCACGCTGGGCCAGGTGATGGACGGCATCCGCGCCGCGCTGGAGGCTGGACTGAAGGTGAAGCTGAACGCCGTCGCGCTGGCCGGTCTCACCGAGCACGAGGTGTTCGACCTCGTCGGCTTCGCCCATGGCAACGGCATGGACCTCACCTTCATCGAGACCATGCCGCTGGGCGACGTGGGCGCCGACCGCATCGACCAGTATCTGCCGCTCGACCGGCTGCGGGCGCTGATCGAGACCCGCCTCGAACTCACGGACACGGCGGAGCGCACCGGCGGCCCGGCGCGCTACGCCCGGGTCGGGAGCACGGGCGGGCGCATCGGCTTCATCACGCCCATGAGCCATTCCTTCTGCGAGAGCTGCAACCGGGTGCGGGTGAGCGCCACCGGCGTGCTGCACACCTGCCTGGGGCAGGAGGATGCCTGCGACCTGAAGACACCGCTGCGCGCAAGCCCGGAGGACGGCCCACTGCACGCGGCCATAGCCGGGGCCATCCGCGCCAAGCCGCGGGGGCACGATTTCGTCATCGATCGCGGTGGCGCGCCCGCGCTCGCCCGCCACATGTCGGCGCTGGGCGGTTGAGGCGGTCCCTCCATGGATGACACTATCCTCGCCCGGGCGCTGCACCTGCTGGCCATCGTCCACTGGATCGGCGGCGTGTCGTTCGTGACGCTTGTCATCCTGCCCCTGGCCCGCCGGGCGGGCACGGCCGGCGTGGACCTGTTCGAGCGCATCGAGCACCGCTTTGCCGCGCAGGTGCGCATCTCCATCCCCATCGCCGGCGCCACCGGCTTCTGGATGACCCATGGCCTCGACCTGTGGGACCGCTTCGCCGATCCCGCCTTCTGGTGGATGACCGCCATGGTGGCGGTCTGGACCCTCTTCATGGCGGTGGTGTTCGTGGTGGAGCCGCTCCTGGGCCGGCGCATCGCCGCCGCCGCCCGCCGGACGCCTGATGCCCTTTTGACGCGCGCGATGCGGCTCCATCTGGTGCTGCTGCTCGTGTCTACGCTGACAATCCTCGGCGCCGGTGCCGGCGCGCATGGGTTGCTCTTCTTCTGACATCAGTATCCGCGCGCCGGACGGACGACAGAGGGACGGGCTGGATGCTCTGACTTTGGACCGGCAGCCGTTCCTTGCCGTAAACGGGATACAAACGCTCTCGCACGGCGTGCAAGTCTATTGCCCGGACCGCGCTGAGGCGAATGCCAATGGAAGCCGATGGCTGCGCCTGTCGCCGCATGCCATCGACATGGTCGCGGTAGGAGAGATTTTCCAGGAGCGTCTTGGCGGGCGGGCGAGCGCAGCCGACGCCATTGCGGCCCTTCGAGCCATGGCGTTGCCGGGCCCCCTCATCGACGGATATGTGCATGCGACGGCAGGGGCGGAGCCGGTCCGCGCGCAGTGATGCCCGGCGGGCCGCCCCAAGCCACGCCCCACACCGCGCCGACCTCACGCCCCCCTTGCTTCCAGTTCCGCGACCTTCTTCTTGAGCGCCTTCGTCTCTTCGAACCGGGCGCTCACATCGCGGATGGTGGCGGCCATGCCGATCACCTTCGCGCTCTGGTCCTTGATTAGGGCGATGGTGAACTCGATGGAGATGCGCCGGCCGTCGCGCCTCAGCCCGGGCACCGCAAGAAGATCGCCGGCTCCGTAGCGGCTCTGCCCGGAGGCCACGGTTTCCCGATATCCGTCCCAATGGCGCGCACGGAACGGCTCGGGAATGATGATGTCGAGCGACTGGCCGAGGGCCTCCTGCTCGGAGAAGCCAAAAATGCGTTCCGCTCCGGGGTTCCAGAGCACGATTGCGCCCTGGGCGTCGGATACGACCACGGCATCCGCAGCGCTGTCGATGAGCGTGTCACCGATTTGGGCGCGGGTGAAGCCGGCGGCGATCTGCGACATTCGACCGAGCGGCGCCTTAGGGGGGCTTGGCGGGGCGCCTTGTTCGCCACTGTCCTCCTCGAAGAGATCGTCCACCGGACCGAAGAACTCATAATGCAGCCGGTCCGGCGACACGCCGAGACGCGCAAGGCCGCCGACGAAGGTCTTCAGGAAGGGGAGCGGCCCGCAGATGAAATAGTCGGCATCGTGCACCGGGGTGTGCGCCGCGACCCAGTCGATCGAGACCCGGCCCTCGATGTCGAAACGACCCTGTGCCGCATCGTCAGGCCCCGGTTGGGTATAGAAGAAGGTCGCCGCGATTGCGCTGCCTGCCGCGGCGGTCTCGCGAACATGGGCGCCGAATGCGTGCGCCCCGCCGTTGCGGGCGCAATGGATGAAGTGCACCGGGACCTTGCATCCAGTGGCGGCCACCGCTTCGATCATCGCCACCATCGGGGTCTGTCCCACACCGGCGCTGAGCAGGACCGTCGGACGCTTGGTTTCGGCGCCGACAACAAAGCTTCCGCCCGGCGCGCCGACCTCGACTCGCGTTCCCGGCTCGGCATGGTCGTGCAGCCATCGGGAGACCGTGCCTCCCGGCTCCCGCTTCACCGAGATGCGGTAGGAGCGGCCGTTCGGGGCGGACGAAATGGTGTAGTTGCGCTTCTGCCGTCCCACCGCAGGGATATCCACGAACAGCGAGAGGTGCTGTCCGGCCTCGTGCGGCAGGGGCGGGCCGCCGTCGAGCGGCCGGAGAACGAACGACGTGATGAGATCGCTCTCTCGGATACGGCGCTCGACCAAGAAGGCCCGTATTGTCGACGCCTCGCCGACGCTTGCGGAAGAAGCAGATTGTTCGGCCATGGAAGGGACTCCAGAAATCGAGTATTTAATATACTGGATTTTTGTGTCCGCATAGCGCCGATTGGACAACCCATGCGACTGACCCTTTATTCCGACTATGCGATGCGCGTGCTGCTGCACCTCGCGGCGTACCCCGACAGATCATGCTCGATCGCGGACATTGCGCAGCGCTACGCTATTTCCCACAACCATCTCATGAAGGTCCTCGCCGCCCTCGCCAAGGCGGGGTACGTGACGAGCGCTCGGGGGCGGCAGGGCGGCTACCGCCTCGCGCGAGATCCGTCGCTCATCAATGTGGGCGCGGTCGTTCGCCACACGGAAAGCGGAACCGAAGTCGTCGATTGCCGGAACTGCGTGCTGTGTGGCGCGTGCGGCCTGTCGTCGGCGCTGCACGAGGCCATGTCGGCATTCTTTGCCGTGCTGGATCAATACAGCCTTTCCGACGTCGCGAACCGGAGCGGCGCCCTGAGCCGGCTGATCGCGCCGCTCGAACCGGGCGGCTCTCCGACTTCAGGCGAATAGGCCGCCGACCGCAGACGGCTCATTCCGCGATGGTTTTCCCGCTGCACCGCAAACCGTCCGACTGCTTGAGATTCCGCAAATTGGAGGGCTGCAGGTCGACTAGGCTGGCAGGCCTCTCCAGCCGACATCCGAGCCCGCCATGACACTCTTGCTTCCCGCCCCCATCGACGTTCGCGAGATTCCGGCCAGAATTCGGCATGCGACGATCCTGTCGATACTCGACCAGCTGAAGCCGGGGGAGGCGGTGCGTATCGTCAACGGCCACGATCCGTTGCCCCTGCGGCTCCAGATGGAGGCGGTCCATGGCGCAGCTTTCTCCTGGACCTATGCCGAGCAGGGACCAGACATCTGGCAGATCGAGATCGGCCGCGTGGGCGCTGCCAGCTCCGGATCGGCCTGCGGGGACGCAGGCGACCTGCCGCCTGGACCGTCCTGCACCTGCGGCGGCCATTGAGGCGGTCTTCGGGATCTTCGGGAGAAGGGCGCCATGCCGCTCGCCGCGCATTCCCACTGGACCATGACCTTCTTCGCCGTTGCGCTGACTCTGCTGGCGGGCGCCGAAGGTTTGATGGTTGCGGGCATTGGCTATCCTGCCACGGATCTCGCGGCACCCGAGAGCCTGGTGGTGGTTCATCTTGTCGTCATCGGCTGGCTCAGCCTCGCCATGTCGGGCGCCCTGCTCCAGTTCGTGCCGGTGCTGGTCTCGCGGCCTCTCGCTTTTGCGCCGCTCGCGCTGCCGGTCCTTGTGACCATCGTCGTTGGCCTCGCCGCCCTGGTTGCCGGCTTTTCCGTCCTGGCCGGCTGGACCGACTGGACGCTTGACTTGATGCCGGTGGCGGGACTTCTGATCACCGCCGGCTTCACGGTGCTGGCCCTGATGCTGGCCGGGACCATGGGCGGGGCGGGGCTCGTGCAGCCTTTCGGCCGGTTCGTCGCGGTCGGGCTCGCGTCCCTGATGGCGGCGCTCGCGAGCGGAACCGCATTCGCAGCGATCTTCGCGGGTCGCGCCGATTGGCTTGCGGCCGCCAGCCTTCTGCCCGAAGGCACACGATTTCATGCCCTGCTCGGGCTCGGGGGCTGGCTCGGGCTGACGGCCTTCGGCGTCGGCTATCGCCTGTTCGCCATGTTTCTGCTGTCGCCAGACCCGCCGCGCCGGCGCATGGCGGCCGTGCTCGCCTGCGGGGCCATCGCCTTGCTTGCCGCCGGCGCCGGCCTCGCCGCTCTCGGCGCCGGCCTCGATCCCGGCGACCTGGTGGAGGCAGCGGCCGTCGGCGCCTTGGCGCTGGCCGCCCTGCTGCACGGCCGCGACGTGGTCATGCTCTACCGCGTGCGCCATCGCAAGGGACTGGAGATCAACATGCGCGCGAGCATCGGCGCCGTGGCGGCGCTGGGGATCGGCGCGGCGCTGCTGCCGCCGGCCGTGCTCTTCGGCGCGAGCGAGCGCGTGGTGGCTGCATTGGTCTTCCTGCTGGTGTTCGGCTGGCTTTCCGGCCTGACCCTGGCTCAACTCGTCAAGATCGTCTCGTTCATGACCTGGCTGGAGGCCTATGGCGGGCAGATCGGCCGGCGCAGGGTGCCGCAGGTGGGCGCTCTCGTTGCCATGCCGCGAACCGCCATCTGGCTCGCCCTTCATTTCGCGGGGGTCGTGGCCGGCACGCTCGCGCTCGCCATTGGCGCGGCGGGCTCGTTCCGGCTCGCGATCCTTGCTTGCCTAGCAGGCACGGCGGGGCTCGCGGTTGAACTCGTCCGCGTCAGGCGCCTTTGTGACGTCGAGCCTTCGCTCCGGCCCCCGGTCGATGCCCGCACCCGCATCTTGCTTCCGCCTCGCCCCCCACGGAGAACAGATGATGCCCCTATCACGACCACCCACCAGCTCGACCGAAGGCCCTGAGCCGAACCCTAGAGAACTGGACGTGCGTCCTCTGCTGAAAGCGGGCCAGGAGCCGTTCGAGGTGATCATGGCGGCTGTGGATGCGCTGGCGCCGGGCCAGAGCCTGCGCCTCGTCGCCTCCTTCCGGCCGGTGCCGCTGTTTTCGGTCATGGCCCGGCGGGGATATGCGGCCGCCGACCACGCACTCGGCGACGGGGACTGGGAGGTGTTGTTCTCGCCGCATGCCGAAGTCCGGACAGACGAGGCGCTGGCCGTGGGCTCCAGCCCCGCCGCTGCCGCGTGGGCCGACCCGATCGAGGCGCTGGACCTGCGGGAACTCGATCCGCCCGAGCCGATGATCCGGATCCTGGAGGCCCTGGAGGACTTGCAGCCCGGCGACGTCCTGTTCGCACTGCTGGCGCGCGAGCCGGTCTTTCTGTTCCCCGAACTGACCACGCGCGCCCATGAATGGGCCGGAAACTTCGAGGCCCAGGGCGGCACCTACCGCCTGCTTGTGCGCCGGGGCGGGAGCCCGCGGGAATGACGGCGCTCCTCGAGGCGCGGGTGCGCGCGGCGTTGACCACGGTGATGGACCCCGAAATGGGCCTCAGTTTAATGGAACTGGGCCTCATCTACGCACTGGAGGTCTCGCCTGCCGGTTCCGTCCACGTCCTCATGACGACCACCACCCGAGGCTGCCCGCTCGCCGGCATATTGCGGGAAATGGTCGAGGCAGCCCTCGCCGGGGTGGACGGTGTCACCGCGGTCGGGGTCGAACTCACCTACGAGCCCGCCTGGACACCGGACATGATCCGCAGCGCGTGACCGCCGATTTTCCGGAGCGCGCCCCGCTCCGCGGGGATGCTCAGCCTGAACGGGCGTCGCTGCGACAGTGCGGAGTTAAGCCGCGTTCCGACCGGAGGGACAGAGCGGTGCACAGCCTTGAATGCGCATCGACAATGCGGTCTTATCCGCCGGCGCCTTCCGGCGTCCTGCTTCTCTCCGTGCGCAAGGATCACCAACGACGTGGGAATCGATCGCAGCATCCTGCGCGGCGTCCCGCTCTTTGCCGCCATGACCGACACGCAGCTCGACCGGCTGACCCAGCAGGCGAGCGTCCGGCGCGTCCCTCAGGGAGACGCCGTGTTCGAGCAGGGCGAGGCCGCACGATCCTTCTACCTGCTGCTGCACGGCCGCCTCAAGGTCACGCAGGTGACCCGCGACGGCCAGCAGATCATCGTCCGCGTGGTACATCCTGGCGATCTCTTCGGCTTCGCACGCGCCTTGAGCCGGCCGGATTACCCCGGCACGGCGAGCGCGGCGGTGGACAGTCTCGTCGCCGCCTGGCCGACGGAGTCCTGGGACCGCTTCGTGGAGGACAATCCGCATCTTGCCATGAACGCGATCCGCACCATCGGCCAGCGGCTGGACGAGGCCCACACCCGCATCCGCGAGATGTCCACCGAAGAGGTGGAGCGGCGCGTCGCCCATGCGGTGCTGCGCCTGGCCACGCACGCTGGTACGCGTGAGGAGGACGGCCTGCGCATCGACTTCCCCATCTCCCGCCGGGACATCGCGGAAATGACCGGGACCACGCTCCACACCGTCTCGCGCATCCTCAGCGCCTGGGAGGCGAAAGGCCTCGTGGAAGGCGGGCGGCAGAAGCTGCTCGTCCGCGACATGGCCGGCCTGGCGCACCTCGCGGACGGCCGGGAGGGCTGAGCAGCCCACGGGCGTGTCCGCGGCGCATCAGGCGCGGCGCGCCGTGCTTGGCGCCTTCTGGGCGACCTTGGGGCCCGTGAAGACGCCCCAATAGGCGATCGCGAAGCCGATGAAGCCGAACGACCAGCACAGGCCGGCCGCGTCCAGCAATAGAGGCGGCCCGGCGTCCAAGGCGGATGCGATGCGTGCGAGGCTGCCGACGACGACGAGCAGGTAGCAGGCCTGCGTCACCCGGCCCGCGATCAGCGCCCGCCCCGTATGGCCGAGGCTCGCCCGCGACATGACGGCGAGCGTCAAGGTGCCGAAGGCGCCCGCGGTCCAGGCATGGAGCCCGGCCCCCGCCGGCGCCAGCCCGAAGCTGGCCGCGGCCGAAAGCGCGAACCCCAGCGGAACGAAGAGATAGGCGACATGCAGGATAACCAGGAGGGGATTACGCCACGTGCGGTCGCCGGCCCAACGCGCGAGGCGCAGCAGGTGCAGCACTGCGCAGCCCGCGAGCGCCAGTCCGCTTGCGCCGGAGTCCGGACGCACGACCCAAAGCGTCAGCGCAAGGCCGGTCATCACCAGCACCGCCTTGTCGTAGGTGTCGAACGGAACGGGCAGGCGCCCGCCGCCGCGCGGGGCGAGCCAGTTGTTGGTGAAGCTCGGGATGACGCGGCCGCCGATCAGCGCCACGAGCATGAGGATTGTGGCGATCGCGAGCCGCCGCGCATAGACCCCCTCGCCGGCCAGATGCGCCTCGACATGGAAGGCGACATTCGTCGTGCAGAGCAGACAAAGAATTGCGACGACCTTGAGGTTGCGCCAGTTCCGGCCGGCCACGATCTCGCGGATGGCCGCGCCCGCGAGCAGCAGCAAAAAAAGCGCATCCCCCACCATGGCCAGCTCCCATCCGATCCAGGCGGAGGAGGAAACGGCGAGGCGCCCGCCAAGCCATGCCAGGACCAGCACAAGAAGCGGCGTGCCGAGGACGGGTAGACGGCCCGTCCAGTTCGGAATGGCCGTGAGGAGGAAGCCGCCGATGGCCGCGGCCTGGTAGCCGAACAGCATTTCATGGACGTGCCAGTCCACTGGAGCGAAAGCCGTGGGCACGTTGATTATGCCGGCGACGAAGGGAAGCCAGACCAGGATGGCCAGCCCCGCCTGGAGCGCGGCAAGCAGGAACAAAGGACGAAATCCATAAGACAGGAACGGATGGCCATGATAGGTCTTGAGACCGGGACGGGGCGCCATTTGCTTTCAGTCTCCGTGAAAGCGCGTCGTTCCGCGCCAGCCAGTCTCGCCAGGCAGTCCGGCATGCTCTCCGCCGCTTGGTCTCGGCGGCGCATGCCGTCTTCGCTGGTCTCATTGAAAAGCCTAACGGGGCAGCGGCGCGTCCTGCGTGACAAAACGCAAGCTCGCTGAAGATTGAGGGGTTGCCCCGCACTTGATCTGTTTGCGTTGGAACAACGAACGCGACCGAAGATGGCGCTTTCATGAGTAGGCGTTCAGGCCACATGTCAACGACGTCGTTGCGGTGCAATTCTTGAAGACGGGTTTCCGGGATGGACACGAAGGCGCCGCCATCTGAGAGCCTGCCATTGGTTTATTCGTGCTCCGGATGTTCGAGCGCGGCGCAGCTCGCCAATTATCTAGCCGTTCGCCTGGATCGTCTGGGTCATGCGGAAATGTCATGCATCGCAGGGCTCGGCGGCGATATCCCTTCGCTGGTCCGCATCGCGAAGGCCGGGCGTTCAATCGTGGCGATCGATGGCTGCGGGCTGAGGTGCGTTCAGAAGACTTTGGCGCGTCATGGTCTTCGGCCCACGGTCGAGTACGAACTGACGCGGCTTGGCGTGAAGAAGCGCTTCCATGCGGATTTTGAGCAGGCCGAAGCTGAGGATCTCCTTGGGGGGATCATTCACGAGATCGGGGGGCAAGGGGCCGGATACTCCAGGCCCAACGACGATCGATGAGCGATTGATGAGTGGTTTATATCTGTCGCCTTTGTTCTGGGTCTTGAGGGATCGCAGATGGAACTTCTCGTTACATCCCTGATTTTTTTGCTCGCGCATGCGATTTTGTCGTCGGCACGGGTGAGGCGGGCGCTTGTCGGGCAGATCGGCCTTGAGACCTACGAAATCTGTGCTTCGAGCATCTCCTTCGCTCTGTTCGCAGCCTTGATCGTCTCTCTGCAGCGTTTTCCTTTCGATGCACTGTGGTGATGAGCGTCAACGTCTGGCAAAAATTCAGATTCATCATTACACGTCGCCAACATCACCAGAATGGACCATAGCTATACCCAGGAATTTTCCCAGCTTCAGGCCAAGTGGTATCGATTGCGCCCGGGTGGGTGGCGCACGCGACGACGTGCACTCCGTTTTTTCATCTGGCTCTGACTGAGATTTTCTAGCGCCCGCGGCTCCGACGAGGGAGCATATTGCCCGCAGCATCGAGTGATACGCGGCACGTGTCGGATGAAGCACGTGCCAGGCCAACCGGCTTGCGCCAGCGGTGGCTCCCCAGCCTCGAGAGGACGGACCCGCGGGCACTGCGGAAGTGTATCTTCGGCGACCTGCAGGCCTCTGGACGGCTGGTCCTCGCGGAAGGTTCAGGTCCCGAGTCGAAATCGGCGGTTGGAATGTAGCTGAACGTGGCCCGGTTTGCCGCGATTTGTCTCAGACGTCAGGCCTATGTGGTCTGCAGATGACGCAATGCACCTAGCCCCGCCGCTCGCGCCAGCCGAGCCAGACGAGGGCGAGGACCGCGAGGGCGAGCCACGGCAGCAGCACGGCGTTCATGATCTGCCAGCCAAGAAGATGAAGCATGGCGCCGGCGCCGAGCGAGGTCGCCACCCCGACGATGAAGATCACGAGGTCGTTGGCCGCCTGCGCCCGCGCGCGTTCCTCCGGCGCGTAGCATCGTGTGAGCAGCGTGGTGCCGCCGATGAACAGGAAGTTCCAGCCCACGCCCAGCAGAACGAGCGCAGAGGCGAAGGCGAGGAATTGCGTGCCCGATAGGGCGATCAGAACATGGCCCGCCAGCAGGAACGCGCCGGCCAGCATCACCTTGAGCACCCCGAAGCGGGAGATGAGCGCGCCGGTGAAGAAGGACGGCAGGAACATGCCCAGCACATGCAGCTGGATCACCGTCGCCGCGGCCGAAAGGTCGTGCTGATGGTGCAGCATGGCGAGCGGGGTCGCGGTCATGGCGAGGATCATCACGCCATAGCCCGTGGCCGCGCCGAACAGGGCCACGAGATAGCCGGGCTGCCGGATGATCGCGCCCAGCGGTCGCCCGCCGCTCGATGCGCTCTGCGCGGGCCGCGGCACGTCCACGCCCTGCAGGAGACCCGCCGCCAGCAACGAAACCACGGCGAGGATCAGGAGCGAGCCGGCATAGTCAGCCGACAGCAAGGGGCCACCGAAGCGCCCGAGGATAGGTCCGGCGATGGCGGCCACCACCCCGCCCGCAAGAACGAAGGAGATGGCGCGGGGGCGAAAGGCATCGGTGGCCACCTCCGCTGCGGCAAAGCGATAGAATTGCGCGAAGGCCTGGTAGGCGCCGACGAGGCCGGTCCCGAGGCAGAGCAGCGGCAGCGAGGCATAAAAGATTCCGAGCGCCCCCAGGAGGCCGCCGAGGGTTCCCAGCACGGCGCCCGCCACGAAGCCGATCCTTCGCCCCACGCGTGCCATCCACAGGGATGCCGGGGCGATACCGATCGCCGTCCCGAGGAACATGGCCGCCACCGGCAGCGTGGCGAGTTCCGGCGCGGGGGTGATGGCGGCGCCGGCGAGGCCGGCCACCGTCATCACCATGACCGATGCCGTCTGGAACAGCGCCTGCGCGGCGGAGAGCAGCGCGACCTGCCGGATCATGCGGCTTCGCGGCATCGCCTGCGCAATGGCGGGTGCGGTCATCAGAACACCAGGACCTTGTCGGCCGAAACAGTGACGGCCGAGAGTTCATCCATGGTGCTGCGCCGCGCGCCCGGCGTCACATCGGCATCGCAGAGGCCCCGGGCGTCCATGCAGGTGCCGCACAGAAGCACCTCGCCATTGCCGGCTAGGACCCGCTTCAGCATGCGCTCCGCATTGTAATAGCCGTCCGGCGTCTTCTGGCCCGCCTTCGCGGCGGCGACCGCATCCGCCATGAGGAACACGGTGACCCGGTTTCCCGCATCCTGCTTGAGGATGCCGGCGGCGAGGCGCAGGCCGTTATAGACGCGCTCCGTGCCGTAGGGCGGATCGTTGAGGATGAACAGCGCGTGCATTTCCGACTCTGCCGGTTCCCCACGATGCCCTTGCGGCATGGGCAGGATCATTATACGTTCAAATTATCGATTGAATGATGTATCGTTACCATCATGTGCAAGTCAACGGATCCCAAACGCGCTCTGTTCGCCGAGCTGGCCGCGGTGGCGCGCGCCCTCGGCCACGAGCACCGCGTGGAGTTGCTGGAGCACCTCGCCCAGGGCGAACGTAGCGTGGAGGCGCTGGCACGGCTGACCGGGCTCTCCATGGCCAATGCCTCCCAGCACCTGCAGCAGCTGCGTCGCGCGGGCCTGTTGGATGCCCGCCGCGACGGCAAGTTCGTCCTCTACCGGCTGGCGGACGATGGGGTCGTCCAGCTCATGTCGGTGCTGCGGCAGACTGCGGAACGCAACATCGCGACGGTCGGCGCTCTGCTTGCGCGTTATTTCGACGGGCGGGACGGGCTTGAGCCCATCGGCCGCACCGACCTTGTGGAGCGCGCGCAGGCGGGCCTCGTCACGGTGATCGACGTGCGGCCTCGCGAGGAGTTCGACCTCGGCCACGTGCCCGGAGCCGTCAGCATTCCACTTGAGGAGCTGGACGCGCGTCTCGCGGAACTCGATCCGGCGACGGAGATCGTCGCTTATTGCCGCGGCGCCTATTGCCTGCTTGCCGTGGAGGCTGTCGCGCGCCTGCGCGCCAAAGGCTTCTCGGCCCGCCGCATGGAAGACGGCATGCCGGAATGGCGCGCCGCGGGACTGCCGGTCGCGGCGGGCTGACGCTACGCCATCCCCCGAAGTCCAAACCAAACAAAATGGGAGAAACGCCAATGTTCAAAATGCTATCGGGTGTGCTTGCCTTGGGGCTCCTCGCGGCCGTGCCTGCGGTGCCGGCAGCCGCCCTGGACCTTCCCGGCCCGCTGGTGTCGAGCGAATGGCTCGCAGCCCACCAGGACGAGGTCCTCGTCCTCGACGTGCGCAATGACGACACCAGCTACAAGGAAGGCGGCCACCTCATCGGCGCGGTGCCTCTCGACTTCCGCAAGGCCCGTGGCACCACCACCGAACGCGGCGTGGAAATCACCGACATGAACCTCCCGCCCGAGGCGTTCTCGGCGCTCATGCGATCGGCCGGGGTGAACGACGACACCGCGGTCGTACTCACCCACCGGGGGCGGGGCCCGGACGATGCGGGTTATGCCGCCTACGTCTATTGGCAGCTCAAATATTATGGCCACGACAAGGTGGCCATCCTCGACGGCGGGACGACAAAATGGGTGGCCGAGAACCGCGAGGTGTGGGGTGAGGACGAGGCGGCGCAGACCGGGAATTTCAAGGCCCGGCCTGCGCGGCGTGAATTCCTTGCCGACACGGCCCAGATGGAGGCGCTCCAGACGCGCAAGGATGCGGGCATTCTCGACGCACGGTTCTTCAGCTTCTATGTGGGCCTGGAGAAGCGCCCGAACATCGCGAAGGCGGGCCACATTCCCGGCGCGACCCTCTTTCCTTTCGATGCAAACTTCGCTGCGAACGGCACCTATCGCCTGAAGGAGGAGCTTGCCCGCGCCTATGCCGCCGTCGGCCTCGGCCCGCAGCAGGCGGTGGCGGCCTATTGCAACACGGCCCATGTCTCCGCCATATCGTGGTTCGTGATGCACGAACTGCTCGGCTACCGGGACGTCATGCTCTATGACGGCTCCATGCTGGCCTGGAGCAAGCACGGCCTGCCGGTTGAGACGCAGCTCAGATAACGAGGCGGACGGAGCCGATACCCTCGGGGCTTTCCGACCTCTCCCTCGAACTGAAGCGACCCGCGGCAAAGCCCGTCGCGCCACGGCAACCTGACAAGCGCCGTATGACGCAGGTGCGCGCAGCGTATCGGGGCGAGGGCGCACGAGCCCTTGTGGGCGCCGGTCGGGTTCGTCAAGTTGAGAGCCATGATGCCTGTTCCGGCTCAAGACAGCGATAAGCGCCCGTCGATTCCGAGAACCGTCTGGGCGCTCGGGTTCGTGAGCCTGTTCATGGATATCTCCTCGGAGATGATCCACGCGCTGCTGCCCCTCTTTCTCACCGCGACCCTCGGGGCCAGCGTGGCCGTGGTGGGCCTCATCGAGGGGGTGGGTGAATCCACCGCCGCCATCTTGAAGGTCTTTTCCGGCTACCTGTCCGACCGCATCGGCCGGCGCAAGCCGCTGATCCTCATCGGCTATGGGTTGGGCGCCGCGTCGAAGCCGTTCTTCGCCCTCGCTGGCGCACCGGCCATGGTGTTCGCCGCGCGCTTCGCCGACCGCATCGGCAAGGGGATCCGCGGCGCGCCGCGGGACGCGCTGGTGGCGGATGTCACGCCGCCCTCCATCCGCGGGCGCGCCTACGGGGTGCGCCAGGCGCTCGATACGGTCGGGGGGTTCCTCGGCCCGCTGCTCGCCATCGCGCTGATGGCGCTGTTCGCCGACGACATGCGAACGGTATTCTGGTTCGCCCTCATCCCCGGCGCGCTCGCGGTGGCGTGCGTCATCCTGGGGGTCGAGGATCGCGCCATCGGGGAGGAGGGCGCCACCGGCCGTCCGCCGCCGGTGCGGCTCGCCAATCTCCGGCAGTTCGACGGCGCGTTCTGGGGCGTCGTCGCATCGGCGTGGTGTTCACCCTTGCGCGGTTCAGCGAAGCCTTCCTCGTGCTGAAGGCGCACGACGAGGGCCTGCCGCTGGCCCTCGCGCCGCTCGTTCTCGTGGCCATGAACGTCGTCTATTCGCCCGGCGCCTATCCCGCCGGCGCCTGGTCCGACCAGGCCTCGCCCACGCACCTGCTGCTGGTGGGGCTGGCGGTCCTCATCGGCGCGGACCTGATGCTGGCCTTCGCGCCGGGGCTGTGGGGCGCCTTTCTCGGCATCGCCTTGTGGGGGGCGCACATGGCGCTCACGCAGGGCCTGCTCGCCAAGCTGGTTGCCCAGCACGCGCCCGCGACGCTGCGGGGCTCCGCCTTCGGCCTGTTCAATCTCGCCACCGGCATCGCCATGTTGGTGGCGAGCGTCGTCGCGGGGGTGCTGTGGGAGCGGATCGGCTCCGCCGCGACCTTTGCCGCAGGGGCCGGTTTCGCGGTCCTCGCAGCCCTGCTGGTGACGGTGTCCGCCCTGACGCGCCGGGCGGGGCGCGACGACCCTTCTCCTGGCGGCGCGCACCTCCCCTGAGACGCCCCGGCTCCAGGCCGGGCGCTGCCGCGATGGTGAACCGTCCCCGCGAAGGCGCGGACGGCTTTAGGTCCCGTGCCGGTGACGATGATGGAGATCGGGATAGTGCGGGTGCCGATGCGCCAGCGGCGCATGCCGGTGCCAGTGGGTGTGCGGCTCGCCGGGCTGCACCCCCGGTTCGTGCTCATGGCGGTGGTGTTCATCGTGGCCGTGCCGATGCTCGTGCTCCATCGCCTCATGGGCATGGGGGTGCTCGTGCCGCTCGGACAGATGCAGCCAGAGGCCGACCGCCATCAGGCACCCGGCGACCACCAACTGCACCGAAATCGCCTCGCCGAGCATGACGACCGCGAGCACCGCGCCCACGAACGGCGCGAGGGAGAAATAGGCCCCGGTCCGCGCCGCACCGAGATGGCGCAAGGCGAGGACGAACAGAGCAAGACTGACTCCGTAGCCCAGGAAGCCGATGACGCCCGCCGCGAGGAGAGTGACGGCCGAGGGAAGGCCGGCGCCGCTGGCAAGAGCGATGAGCAGGTTGATGGCGCCCGCGACCAGCCCCTTCAACATGGCGATCTGGACCGGATCGGCGGATGAGAGCTTGCGCGTCAGGTTGTTGTCGATCCCCCAGCACAGGCAGGCGCTGGCGATCAGCAGGGCGCCCCATTGCAGGGAACCCCATTGCAAGGACATGCGCCCCTCCCACGACAGGAGGACGGCACCTGAGAGGATGGCGAAGGCACCGAGCAGGAGCCGCCGGTCCACGTTCTCGCGGAACACCAGCCAGGCGATGCCCATGGTGGCGAGGCTTTCCAGATTGAGCAGCAGCGAGGCCGACGCCGCGTCGGTGAGGGACAGGCCGAACATGAGCAGCAGAGGAGCAAGGAGGCCTCCGGCGACGATGACCAGGGCAAGCCAGGGCATGTCCGTCCGCCGCAGCGGCGCCTCGACGGCTGGCAGCCGCAAAGCGGTTCGGGACAGATGTACCGCGGCGAGGCCGAGGCCGGCTCCCAGATAGAGCAGGCCGGCCATCATCCAGGGATCGACGGAACCCAGAAGGTGTTTGGCGAACGGCGTGCTTGCGCCGAACAGGCCCGCCGAGGCCAAGGCGAGAAGGATACCTGTTTGCATCATTCCGACAGTCTCACCGATACCAGCCGACTTGGCCTGGGGGCGTCAACGTGCGTGATGCCCCCAGGCGACCACTGGAACACGGACAATCCCCACCTCCACATATTGGTGCGGGGCCGGACCGACGATGGCCAGGATCTCGTCATCTCCCGCGACTACATCAAGGAGGGCATGCGCGCTCGTGCTCAGGAGCTGGTCACCCAGGAGCTGGGCCTGCGCACCGACCTCGACATCCACCATGCCGTCGAGCGGCAGGTGGATGCGGAGGGCTGGACTCAGCTCGATCGCCAGTTGGTTCGCGACCAGCGCGAGGCCGGTGTCATCGACGTGGCCCGCGATGCCGACGGCGGGCCGGATGCCTTCCTGCCGATGAAGGTCGGCCGGCTGCGCAAGCTCGAGGCCCTCCGCCTCGCCGACGAGATCGGCCCCGGCCAATGGGTCATCGACGAGAAGGCTGAGGCGACGCTGCGCGCCCTCGGCGAACGCGGCGACATCATCAAGCGGATGCATCGGGCGCTCACCGCTCAGGGCATCGAGCGCGGCACGGCGAGCTATGTGCTCGCGGGAGAGAGCTTGGACGGTGCGATCATCGGTCGGCTTGTCGAACGTGGCCTTGATGACGAGCTCAAAGGCACAGCCTACGCTGTGGTGGATGGCGTCGACGGGCGGACCCACCATATCCGACTGCCCGACCTCGATGCGTCCGGCGACGGCGCGGCCGGCTCCATCGTCGAACTCCGGAGGTTTGAGGATGGGCGGGGCCAGCCCCGTGTTGCCCTCGCGGTCCGCTCCGACCTCGACATCGACCGGCAGGTCACAGCTTCGGGCGCCACCTGGCTCGACCGGCAGGCGCTCAGCCGCGCGCCGGCATCGCTCTCCGAAGGCGGCTTCGGCGCCGAGGTGCGTGAGGCTATGGATCGCCGGGCCGACCACTTGGTCCGGGAGGGGCTGGCTGAGCGGCAGGGCCAGCGCGTCGCCTTCGCCCGTGACCTGATCGAGACGTTGCGCCGGCGAGAGGTGGAGGCACTGGGCGAGAAGCTCGCCGCCGAGACCGGGCAGCCATTCAACCGTGCCGGGACTGGAGAGTACGTCACCGGCACCTATCGCCAGCGCTTCGCCCTGGCCTCGGGGCGCTTCGCCATGATCGACGACGGCCTCGGCTTCCAGCTCGTGCCGTGGACGCCCTCCCTCGAAAAGTAGCTCGGCAAACACATCTCAGGCGTCGCCCGGCCCGATGGCGGCATCGACTGGTCCTTCGGCCGCACGCGCGGCCTCGGCCTCTGACCTCAAGCGCAAAAAGGACCGCCGCATGTCCGCGACCAAGATCCTCTGGGGCCAGATCCTCGCCGTCTTCGCCATCGTGCTGGCCACCACGTGGGGGGCGACGGAATATGTCGCCTGGCGGCTGGGCTTCCAGGACCGGCTCGGTCTGCCCTGGTTCGTGCTGGGGCACTGGCCCGTCTATCACCCGCCGGCCTTCTTCTGGTGGTGGTATTTCTACGACGCCTATGCGCCGGCCATCTTCACCGAGGGTGCGCTCATTGCCGCCTCGGGCGGGTTCCTGTCCATCGCCGCCGCCATCGGCCTCTCCGTCTGGCGGGCGCGGGAGGCAAGGCGGGTCGAGACCTATGGGTCCGCCCGCTGGGCCGAGCCGGACGAGATCCGCTCAGCCGGTCTCCTCGGCCCCGATGGGGTGGTGCTCGGCCGCCATGGCGGGGACTATCTGCGCCATGATGGACCCGAGCATGTCCTGTGCTTCGCGCCCACCCGCTCCGGTAAAGGCGTCGGCCTCGTCGTGCCCTCTCTGCTGACCTGGCCCGGCTCGGCCATCGTCCATGACATCAAGGGCGAGAACTGGCAGCTCACCGCCGGCTTCCGCGCCCGGCATGGCTGCGTGCTGCCGTTCGACCCGACCAATGCCAAGTCCTCCGCCTACAACCCGCTGCTCGAGGTGCGCCGCGGTGAATGGGAAGTCCGCGACGTCCAGAACATCGCCGACATCCTCGTCGACCCCGAAGGCTCGCTGGAAAAGCGGAACCATTGGGAAAAGACCAGCCACGCGCTGCTGGTCGGCGCCATCCTCCACGTGCTCTATGCCGAGAAGGACAAGACGCTCGCCGGCGTCGCCGCCTTCCTCTCCGATCCGAAGCGGCCGATCGAGACCACGCTCGACGCGATGATGAAGACCGCTCATCTGGGCGAGGCTGGCCCGCATCCCGTCATCGCCAGTGCCGCCCGCGAGCTGCTGAACAAATCCGACAATGAACGCTCCGGCGTGCTCTCCACCGCCATGTCATTCCTTGGCCTGTACCGTGATCCGGTGATCGCCGAGGTCACGCGGCGCTGCGACTGGCGGATAGCCGATATCGTCGGCGGGAAAGCGCCGACGACACTCTACCTCGTGGTGCCGCCCTCCGACATCAACCGCACCAAGCCGCTGATCCGTCTCCTCCTCAACCAGATCGGCCGGCGCCTGACCGAGGACCTGAAGGCGAAGGTCGGACGCCATCGTCTGCTGCTCATGCTCGACGAATTCCCGGCGCTCGGCCGTCTGGACTTCTTTGAGTCTGCGCTCGCCTTCATGGCTGGCTATGGCCTCAAAGCCTTCCTCATCGCCCAGTCTCTGAACCAGATCGAGAAGGCTTATGGCCC